>NZ_JBBOCA010000001.1:3953382-4257489 GCF_038002225.1 Paenibacillus sp. FSL R7-0204 | reverse complement strand
GACGATTACTTTCAAATGGTACAGCTGGCTGAATGTGACGGATGAAGAGCTTCAGCACGCTGAAGGCAAGGAGGCTACCGAGCTGCTCATCAGCCGGTTATCCTCGATGAAGCTTGCGGATGGACAGCAATCCAGTGTCCTGGTCTACGGAGATTTCGAGCATTCCGAGGAAGCGCTGATCCGGATGCACAGCATTTGCCATACCGGGGACATCTTCGGCAGCAAGCGCTGCGATTGCGGCTTCCAGCTGCATCAGTCGATGAAGATGATTGCGCAGCATGGCGCCGGGGCACTCTTTTATCTGGCGAATCATGAAGGAAGGGGTATTGGCCTGTTCAGCAAAGCGATGGCATATCTGCTTCAGGAAGAAGGGTATGATACTGTGGAGGCCAATCTGGAGCTTGGGTTCGCCGATGATTCCAGAGATTACACAGATGCGATTAGCGTGCTTCAGCACCTGCGCAGCCATCCGGTGACCCTGATCACCAACAATCCGAAGAAGCTGGAAGCACTCCGGGCTGCCGGAATGAACACAGTGAAGCGGGTGCCGCTATGGGGCGACGTATCGGCCTTCAATGAGAAGTACCTGCGGACCAAGGTGGCCCGTTCCGGACATCTGGAGGCTGTGCCGGGTGCAGAGTTTTTTGAGGGAAGAGTGGCAAAATAAGCAGGGCAGATGCTGGCGGAGGGAAAGGGACGAGGAAATAGGTAGTACTTTTGTATTCATTCTATTATAATGGGGTACTGAACCCAATTCTTAGCTTAGTGAGGTAACCTATGAATGCTATTCAAGTGCAGGACTTGCGCAAGACCTTCAAAGTCCAAAAAAACCGCGAGGGCCTCAAAGGGGCCTTCGCTGATTTGTTTAAACGGCAATATTCCGAAGTGACGGCAGTGAAGGACATCTCGTTCAGCATTCCCGAAGGTGAAATCTGCGGATATATTGGGGAGAACGGGGCAGGGAAGTCTACTACGATCAAAATGCTTACCGGAATTCTTGTCCCTACCGCCGGCAGTCTGACTGTCGGCGGCTTCGTGCCGTACGAGGAGCGCGAGAAGTTCGTGCAGAACATCGGCGTTGTCTTCGGCCAGCGGAGCCAGCTCTGGTGGGATATCGGCGTGATTGAGTCGTTCCAGCTACTGCGCAAGGTATACCGCGTGTCCGAGCAGGACTTCAAAAAACGGCTGGATGAACTGGTGGAACGCCTGGAGCTTCAGGATCTGCTGAACCGTCCGGTCCGTAAGCTGAGTCTTGGGCAGCGGATGCGCTGCGAGCTGGTAGCCGCACTGCTGCACAATCCGTCCATTCTGTTCCTGGATGAGCCGACGATTGGACTGGATATTGTCGTGAAGTCGGAGATCCGCGAATTTCTGAAGGATATGAACCGGGAGCATGGCACAACCATCCTGCTGACGACTCATGATTTGCAGGATATCGAAGCGCTCTGTTCACGGGTCATCATGCTGGATGACGGGCGGATTATCTATGACGGAGGTCTGGATGACCTGAAGCAGCGCTGGGGAACCGGGCGTGAGGTGCAGTTCCAGTTCGGAACGGCCACGAAGCTGCAGCAGCTGATCGGCTGGACGGAAGGCATGCCGGTTACCTGGACCGCAGAGAATGAGCTGGCGGCCAAGGTCTGGATTCCGCTGGAGCTGAATGTATCGGATGTGCTGGGCCGGGTCGTTGGACAGGCAGATATTACAGACATCAAAATCATCGAAACGAATACGGATGACATCGTCCGCAGTATCTACCAGTCAGGCTCGGCAGAGAAGCCGGAGGAGCGGATCGCCGCACTCAGCGATGAGAAAGAGGTTATCCATGTCTGAGAAGCTGGCAACGGCAGTTCCCTCCTCCGGCGGTTCCCGGGGCGGTTCCGGGGAGAATGGGCGGAGGCTGCTGCTTGGCGCTTATTTTGATTTTATCCGTATCCGGTTCCTGACGATGCTTGCTTACCGGGTAAATTACTATTCGGGGATTCTGATCTACACGCTTAATATCGGGGTGAACTATTTCACCTGGAGAGCGATCTATGGCGATGGTGAATCGCTTGGCGGCTTTACCGGGGCGCAGATGACCACGTATGTGGCGGTGTCCTGGATGGCACGGGCCTTCTACTTCAACAATCTGGACCGGGAGATCTCTACGGATATCCGTGACGGAAGCATCGCGATCCAGTTCATCCGGCCTTATAATTATGTTCTGGTCAAAATGATGCAGGGTCTCGGCGAAGGCCTGTTCCGCTTCATGATGCTGATGATCCCGGGCATGGTGATTGCCATTCTGCTGTTTCCGGTACAGCTTCCTACGGAGCCTTCGGCTTGGGCCGGGTTCCTGGTCATGCTGTTCTTCAGCTTCCTGATCAGCTCGCAGATTAATATTATCACAGGCCTGTCAGCCTTCTTCGTGGAGAACAATGAGGGGATGATGCGCATGAAGCGTGTGGTCGTCGATCTGTTCTCGGGGCTGATTGTGCCGATTACGTTATTCCCGGACTGGTTGTCTTCCGTGCTTAAAGTTCTTCCCTTCCAAACGATTACCTATCTGCCGGGTTCTGTATTTACAGGCCGGGTGCAGGGGGTAGGCATCTGGAATGTGCTGGGTATCCAGGTCATCTGGTTCCTGATTCTGCTCATTCCAATTGTCTGGCTAAATCACGCAGCGCGTCAGCGGCTGTTCGTGCAGGGGGGTTAAGCTGAGCTATGTACTACCTGGGCTTATTGATTGAATACTTGAAGAATTATATGAAAACACGGTTAACCTACCGCGCGGACTTCTGGGTGGAGGTTATCTCCGACCTGCTGTTCCAGGCGACGAACTTTATCTTCATCCTGGTCATCTTCATGCATACCGACAGCCTGGGCGGCTGGAATCAGAACGAAGTGGTGTTCGTCTACGGCTTCTTCATGGTTCCGTTCGGCGTGTTCAGCTGCTTCGTTAATATGTGGGGCTTCAGTGAACGGTATATTGTCAAAGGCGAAATGGACCGCGTCCTGACCCGTCCGGCACATAACCTGTTCCAGATCTTCCTGGAGAATGTAGACCCGCCGTCATTGGTCGGATCCTTCATCGGGCTGATTGTGATGGCAATCAGCGGCAGCAATCTGGGCCTGCCGTTTGAATGGTGGACCCTGCCGATGCTGATTCTTCTGACGCTCAGCGCTGTAGCCATTTATACAGGGATCTATACTACACTGACCTCGTTGTCGTTCTATTCGGATGCGCCGACAGGCATTCTGCCGCTGATGTATAACATCCAGACGTACGGACGTTATCCGGTAACGATCTACAACCGGGCGATTCAGGTGCTGCTTACCTGGATTATCCCCTTCGCTTTTGTCGGGATCTATCCGGCAGCCTTGTTCCTGCACCGCGATGAGATGCGGACGATGGCGCTGCTGACTCCTCTGGTCGGTGTGGTCTTCCTCAGCATCGGCCTGATGGCCTGGAGCTACGGCGTCAAACGGTATAAGGGCGCTGGTTCTTAAGACGCTTGAATGAAATAGATGTACAGAGAGGGTTGTCCCGCAGCATAAGTCTGGCTGCCGGGGCAGCCCTCTTTGTCAATAAAATAACAGCAATCGCTTTCCGCAGGATGTTCGCTTTCAAGTGAAACGTACTATCCAGATGCTCGGAAAATGCTACTTATCTAAATGTTGAAAGCGCATAATAAGAGAAGAGAGGTACAGCATTCTAATGGGGAAAGAAGGATGGGACAGAATGGATAAATACATAGTCGGCATTGACCTGGGCGGAACCAATATCAAGGCAGGCCTATTCGATGAGCATTTCACAGCCGTGGAGGAGTTGTCGATACCCACAGAAGCGCAGCAGGGTCCGGCACATGTGCTGGAGCGGATCAGGCTTGCTGTTACACAGCTATGTGCAGGAAGCGGAACTTACGAGTCGCAGATTGCCTGTATGGGCATGGGAATCCCCGGTCTGCTCGACCCGGAGGAGGGCCTGTCGGTCTTCTCACCGAATTTTCCCGGCTGGGAGCAGGTTCATGTGGTCAACGAAATGAAGCCGTACTACAGCTTCGAGGTCTACATAGATAACGATGTGCGGGTTAATCTCTACGGGGAATGGCAGCAGGGGGCCGGACAAGGGCATAAGCATCTGATACTGCTCACACTCGGGACCGGTCTCGGCTCCGGGATGGTTCATGACGGCAAGGTGCTCTACGGGACAACCTTCAGCGCTGGTGAAATCGGACATATGAATATGTTCCGGCAGGGACGGCCCTGCCGCTGCGGAAGCTCTGGATGCCTGGGGAGGTATGTATCTGCGGTGGGGATGGTGAATACCTTCAAGGAGAAGCTGGAGGCAGGAAGGGGCAGCCTAATTCAGACCTGGACGAAGCACGAACAGGATCAAATCACAGCTCAGATGATTTCAGAGGCTTACGATCTTGGAGACCCCTTGGCCATTGAGGTCATGCATGAGACGGGGGAGTTGCTGGGATTCGGGCTGGCGAATGTGATTAATCTGCTGAACCCGGAGCTGGTTATTATCGGGGGCGGCATGGCCGCAGCCGGAGACCGGCTCCTGAATAGTGTCCGCGATACCGTAAACGCCCATGCGCTGAAGCTATCCGCAAGCCGGTGCCGGATTGTTCAGGCTGAACTGGGCAGCCGTGCAGGTACGCTGGGTGCTGCTGTATATGCTTATCAGAAACAGAAGCATACACAACTAGACCATTCTAATTGAGCAAAAATTCGCGTGCTACTGGCCGCATCTGCCTGATGCAAAACTATTGAAATTCAATAATTCACCATATGTCCATATAAAAGCTCGAAATCGACATGAATCGTCAAATTAACCCAATGAATACAGTGACTTGCAGGCGCTATACTGATAACAACGCAGGTTACTGGAATATATATCCTTCCCTTCTATAGAAGCAGCATGGATGATCCGGTTCTTCAACAACTGCGAATTATAATCACGGGCAAATTGAATGAACCGTTAGCTGGTTGCTGAAGGTATTCATGCGTTCGATAAGGAGCCGTTCATGTTATGAATCTCGTCATTGGGGGAAATGGCGGTCTGGGCCATTCCATCACACAAGAATTACTGTCACGGGGCAAGCTAGTGACGGCTACATACCACCGTTCCAGTCAGGCTCTGCGCAGGCTGAAGGGGCCGCTGCTGACCCTGGCGGAAGTAGATGTAATGAATGAGAAGGTGCTGGCTGAAGTGCTGAATGGAGTAACAACCCTCTATTTCTGTCTTAATGTGCCGTATCAGGATTGGTACTCTGTCATGCCAGAGGCGCTGGAGCGGGTAACCCGCCAGCTTAAGACTGGCCAGACCCTGGTATTTCCGGGCAATATCTACGGTTACGGCAAGCTCCAATATCTTCCGGCGGATGAACGCCATCCGAAGGAGGCACGAACCCGCAAGGGGAAGCTGCGGAATCAACTGGAGGAGCTGCTTAAGACGGAGGCTGAACGGCGGGGCTTCCGTTATGTGATTCCGCGATATCCGAATTGCTACGGTCCCAATGTCACAAACCGCTTATTCGGACCGATCTTCAGCGGAGCCCTCCAAGCCAGAACGATTAAGTGGCCGGTGAAGCTGGACGTTCCGCATGATCTGGTCTATATCCGCGATGCGGCCAGAGCGGCCGTGCTGCTGGCGGAGAGCGGTGAGCAGGGGGAGTGGCATGTGTCCGGCTCCGGAGCTATTGAGGGGCGGCAATTCCTGATGAATATCCACCATGCGGCTGGCAGTCCGGGAAAGTGCTGTGCGGTGCCGAGCTGGGCAGTCGGATTAGCCGGTATGTTCAATAAGGAAGCTAACGAATTCCATGAGCTTCTATATGAATTCGAGTATCCTCTGCTGCTGAATGATAACAAATTCATGAAACGGTTTCCAGAATATAATCCGACATCGTATAAAAATGCCATTAAGGAAACCATAGAATGGTTCCGTGAAGAGCTGGGTTAGCGGATTAAGCCAAGAGAAATGAGCAGTGGTGCTTTTCATGACAAGTTTGCAGAATTGTACGCCGTCCCGGGTAGCATGATATGCTATAGGCAGTAATACACGGGAGGTAATAGGATGACACGCGACATACAGCATGTGCCTTATGGTTATGAACCGCCAGTGAATGAACGTAAGGGAACGCTGATCTTCTATGATTCCTTCGAGCATATATCGGATATGGAGCTGCTTAAGGCGGCGGAGACGGCAGTGGAGCGCAAGTTCACGAAGCTGGTGCTCTACCCGCTGCATGAAGAAACCGTCCGGCGGATGACGAAGGAGCCGGTGAAGGCCTGGTATAAGCGGGATGACCGGCTGCATGCGTGGGAAAAAGAGCAGGGACAGTCCTTCATCACCGTAGAGAGCCTCGAAGGTAAGCGTAAGAAGTATACCCCGATGGATTCGGCGCTGCGTCATATCTGCGACATTTACCCCGCACCGTATTTCCTCTATCTGACTCCAGCTATGGCGAATCTGTTCGCCTCCTTCTCCTCTTTCGAGGAGTGGATCGTCAAGCTGCGTCTGCTGCTCTCCGAAGCGCCGGCTGAGGTCCATCCGCGCCTCGAGAAGTTCCGTCACCGCTGGGATGTGGCAGGCAGGGAACGCTGAACGGGTTACACATGGGTTACACTTTAGTCCGCTTCATTCCGGCAGGCGCAGGCCAGCCAAGCCTTGACAGTAGTGTTCTACTGCTGCAAGGACTGGCTGGCCTGTTCTGTGAAATGGACTAGAGATACTCGAAAATCCTCGATTATGCACGGTTTGGTCTTTCTTCCTCCGCACTGCATATTCCTATAAACGGAACACATAATCCCGTATCGGGACAAAACCCCGGGCTATCAGCGCATAAAGCTTTGGCAAAATCAGGATTCCGTCGGCTTAGGAATTTGAAATAGCAGACAATCTCATGATTGCGGACAGGCAAACTGTTCAGCTGGAAAGAGATCGGAACCTTCGTGTTTACATGCCGATAAAACAAACCGTTCTTGGTAAACGGCGGCGGATACGCATTAGCCGGCAAAGTCGGAATAATGTCATGGACGTTGACAATACGAAAACTGTTTTTTACCGTGTGGTTGAAAAAGGAAGAAAATTTCGGGTCTGCGACACGCGGACTGCCGTATGAATACACGACAGGATGTTTAAATCCGGTGTTCACCGCAATATCCAAAGCAGTCAATACGGTTAAAGCCCCTCCCAGACTGTGGCCTGCAATCAACAGTCTTTTATTCGTAGAAAGTTTGTTCAATTCCTCGATCAATTCATCTCTTGCCGATTGATAAATACATGTAAAACCGCGATGGGTTTTTCCGGCATTTCTGACAAATGGAAAGGGAACTTGATACAAGTCCTGGTCTGACTCATTGTCCTTAAATGTTCGTGTTCCTCTGAAAATCATTATGACATTATCTTTCGACTCCGCGAGAAAGCCGAATACTTCTTCCTCCGGCTGTTCGACACCTGCAAGCGCTAGAATGTTGAATCGAAGGGTATAACCTTGCGGCAGAACTACCTTTTCCTTCTCAAAAAGCCGGTAAGCCTGATTGATCATGGCCGCAAGCAATATCGCGTCTTCGTTGCTGTACATGCCTGGAATTTTCAAAACTGCAACTCCTCCTTAATATTCAAGGATTCGAGCTCTAGCATCCTTGAAACGGAAAGCACATGCCGGTATCAGGACAGAACCCCGGATTTTCGTCGCATAACGCTTTGGCGAATTTGGGATTCTTTTGACTGAGCTTGTTAAAATAGCAGGCAATCGAGTCGTTGCGCGGCACATTGTTCAGTTGAAAAGAGATGGGTACCTTCGTTTTTACATGCCGATAAGTAATTCCTCTCTTTGTAAAAGGAGGCGGATACCTTCGGGCCGGGAAAGTCGGGAAAGAGTCATGAATGTTGACGATTCGCGCACTGTTTTTAATCGTACTGTTAAAGCGGGAAACGAAGTTGGGGTCTCCGATGCGAGGACTGCCGTACGTATAGACGAACGGATGCTTGAACCTGGTGTTTACTGCAATATCCAAAGCGGCCAGCGTGGCCAAAGCCCCACCGTAGTTGTGGCCGGTAATATACAGCCTTTTAGCTGTCGAAAGCTTGTTTAATTCACGGATTAAGTTGTTTCGGGTTGATCGATACAAACATGTAAAGCCACGAGAGGTTTTCCCCCCGCTTCGGACGAAAGGATATGGGGTCAGAAAGATGTCATATGAGGCAAGAAGGTCTGCCGGATACGAAGCGTATCCTCTAAACGCAACAACGATTTGATCCCGCGACACGGCGATAAAGCCGAATACGAGCTCCGTAGGGTTCTCAACGTCGGCAAAAGCGCGGATCGTAAATCGAAGCTTAAAGCCTTCCGGCAAGACAAGCTTTCCCTCAAAAAAGAACGGGTAGGTCTGATAGCTCATCGCAGAGAGAAATATGGCTGTTTTGCTATCAAAAACAGGCGGTTTGTGAGCGAAAACCATCTGTATACCTCCTTTCCGCATGAGAGATTATTCTTCGTCTTCTTCCTAAGCTTGAACAATCCGTGTGGTTGACTTGGCCAGATTGTTAAGGGTTCTTGATTATTAATATGAAACCTATCCCTAAATGATGATGTCACCGACTGGTGAAATGCGAAAATACCATACAGAAACTGCGCGATTCGCTTTTGAATTTGTTTTCTGGAGGTTCGCCGACAGTTTACCGTCAATATACGCTAAGCCCCTGCCAAAATTTAAAATTATTATCCATTGACAGGAGCAGTTTTTTTGTGGTTTTATTATGTAGACCAATTGTTATAATCGTTGGATCGTCAAGATAAGGAAGTGTAGAGCTTGTCGAACAAGCCTAATGCACGCGAGGCCATTGTAGATACGGCTTCCAGATTGTTTTTTACACAGGGGTACCATGCTACCGGACTGAATCAGATCATCAAGGACAGCGAATCGCCCAAGGGCTCCTTGTATTATTATTTCCCCCACGGCAAAGAGGAGCTGGCCCTGACCTGCATTAACCGGACTAGTGAAGAGGTAGCCCGTTTATTGCGCCATTACATGGAGGGTGAAGCGGCACCGGCTCAGGCTGTGCAGAATTTCATCATGTCTATGGCAAATGAGGCGGAGAAGTCCTCTTTTGAAGGACTGGTTCCGTTCAGTTTCTGGGTAGCCGTGGAGACCTCCTGTGTCAGCCATGAGCTGCGCACTGCTTGCCAGTGTGTCTTCAGGGATTGGCAGGATATTATTGCGAAGCGTCTGATCCGGGAGGGGGTACAGGAGGAAACGGCAGAGCGCAAAGCTTCGGTGGTGGTCTCCTTGTTCGAGGGAGCGCTGCTGCAGGCGTTGACCTGCAGAAATATTCAACCGCTGGAAGCAGCGGCAGAGTGCATTCCGGCAATATTGGCTTAACCGTAATACGCAAGACCATAGAGAGATATACACAGATACCAGGAGGATACGAGAGTGAACGCAACTATGACTGACAAGGGGTCAAGCACCCCCCGGCAATTCAAGACTTTACCCATTCTGATCTCCCTGCTGATTGCCGGCTTCATCGGCATGTTCAGTGAGACCGCCCTAAATGTAGCTTTAAGTGATCTTATGAATGTCCTGCAAATTACACCATCGACGGCGCAATGGCTGACTACGGCCTATCTGCTGACGCTGGGCATTCTGGTTCCGATCTCCGGGATGCTTCTGCAGTGGTTCACCACAAGACAGCTGTTCGTCGCTGCCCTATGCTTCTCCATTCTGGGCACGTTTCTTGCAGCGATGTCGCCGAATTTCGAGTTTCTGCTCACTGCGAGAGTGGTGCAGGCGATGGGAACCGCGCTGCTGCTGCCGCTGATGTTCAATACGATTCTAATCATCATTCCCGCTGAGAAAAGAGGGGCGGCGATGGGGCTTATCGGCTTGGTAATCATGGTAGCTCCAGCGATTGGACCTACGATTGCCGGTTTGCTGATTGAGAGCTTGAGCTGGCACTGGATCTTCTGGCTGTCCCTGCCGTTCCTGGTAATGGCTCTAATTAGCGGAATTCTCTTCATGCAGAACGTCACGGAAGTGACAAAACCTAAGATTGATGTCCTGTCCATTATTCTGTCCTCCTTCGGCTTCGGCGGTATTGTCTACGGCTTCAGCAGTGCTGGTGAAGCAGAAGGCTGGGGAAGTCCAAAGGTTATTATCGCCATCGTGATCGGTGCGATTGCCCTTATTCTGTTCTGTATCCGCCAGTTGACGATGAAGCAGCCAATGATTGATCTGCGCGCCTTCAAGTTCCCGATGTTCGTGGTTGGGGTACTGATGGTCTTCATCTGTATGATGGTTATTCTCTCCTCGATGCTGATTCTTCCTATGTATCTGCAGCAGGGACAAGGGTATTCAGCCTTCAAGGCAGGATTACTGCTGCTGCCGGGCGGAATCATCAACGGTCTGATGTCGCCGGTGATGGGACGTCTGTTCGACAAATACGGTCCGAAATGGCTGGTGATCCCAGGACTGGCGCTCGTCGCCGTCTCCTTGTGGTTCTTCTCGGGAATTACAGCTACTTCGACCGTTGTCTTCGTGATCGTGCTTCACAGTGTGCTGATGATCGGAATCTCCATGATTATGATGCCTGCACAGACGAATGGTATCAATCAGCTTCCGCTAGAATACTACCCGCATGGTACTGCCATTATGAATACACTCCAGCAGGTGGCGGGTGCGATAGGTACAGCGCTGGCGGTAAGCATCATGACCTCCGGCTCCAAAAGCTACATGCAGACCGTCACTAACCCGGCTGATCCGCTGAACATAGGCGCTGCCTTCACTCATGGAGTGCAGAATGCCTTCATCTTCGGGATGGTCATGGCTATTATAGGTCTGGTGATTGCGTTCTTCCTTAAGCGTGTCATCGTTTCGCACAAGACTCAGGCTTCTATGCATTAATTACCATGGAATTGAATAACAACCTCTCCTTGCTAAAATGGGCAATCATTTGGCGGGAGAGGTTTTTTTGTGCGTGTTAATGTATGGAGGCGGATGTCGGAAAGGCTGGACTTCATTTGGTTAATACTGTATATTAAGCATAGATTAACGATGTATAGGCGAAACAAACAGGAGGAAATGCCGATGAAGGTCAGCAAAGAAATGCTGAAGGGGAGCACGGGGACGATGATCCTCACTCTGCTGCTGGACAGGCCGCTGTATGGGTATGAGCTGATTAAGGAGCTGGAGCAGCGCTCGCAGGGAGTTTTTGCCCTGAAGGAGGGTACGCTCTACCCGATTCTTCATGCGATGGAGAGTGAACGCTGGGTGGAAGCGTATTGGATGGAGGTAGACGGACGCAGACGTAAGTATTACCGGCTACTGGATGAGGGCAGGCACAAGCTTCAGGAGAAGAAGGCAGAATGGGCGCTGTTCAAGGGTGCTATGGATACCGTTCTGGGGGAGGGGAGCGGCTGATGGAGCAGAGTAAGATGGAACTGGAGCGTTATCTGGATACAGTATGCGCAGAGGTTAGAGCCAAAGGGATGCACAGTGAAATTCGGGACGAGCTTAGCGGACACTTCACAGACCTGGTGTCGGAGCGGCTGGAGCTTGGTGCTCCCGAAGAAGAGGCACAGCGGTATGCGATCGCGCAAATGGGAGACCCGCAGGCCGTAGGCAGAGAGCTGCACCAGATTCATAAACCGCGCATTCCCTGGGGGCTGCTGGCCGGTGTAGTATTGTTGTCGGCGGTAAGTCTGCTGGGGATGGCAGCTGTGGAAGCGGGGTTCACTGAGGATCTTATTCCTAATGCTCTAATGTTGCGTCAATCTGTCTTTATCATCCTTGGTCTTATAGCCATGACCGGAATGTTCTTCATCAATTTCAAGCAATTGCAGCGGGCCTCAGGCTTTATCTATGGCGGAGCGCTACTTATGATTGCTGTCAGTCTGTGGCTCGGTCCAGAGATGATGAATGGCAGCAGGCGATATGTTTCTATTCTGGGATTCCCCTTTGATCTGATCGGTTGCAGTCCCTATCTCTTCGTTGTAGCGTTAGCAGGAATTTGGAAAAGACCAAGTGTGCAGAATACTACGGGCGGACGACTGAGGAGTTGGGTGGAGTTTTGCGTGCTGCTGCTGCCTGCGGTCATTTATATTCTTATCCCTTCTTTTGCCGAACTGGTTGTATATCTGGTTGTTGCTTTACCATTATATATAAGGATTACCCGGCGTTGGGTAAGAGTTATGGTTGTTGTTGTAAGCAGTGTATCAGGCATTGTCCTATATGTTTGGAGTCAACTTCATTTGAGTGACCGGAACATTGATGCCTTCTATTTCCATGATGTAGTGACAGGTGCAGGCTATATTAATCGGATCATACAGGGTACGCTTACCTCCGCCGGCTGGAAGGGCCAGGGGTTCGATGGAGCAGGTAACGGGTTGATTTATCCATATACGGATCTGTTTCCCGTGGTGCTGATTCAAACCTTCGGCTGGGCCGGAGGTCTACTACTCCTTGTGTTAACCTGTTGGTTTGTACTCAAAATGTTTTCCTATGCCCGCGCGGTAAGCGACACTTACGGCCGGATGCTGATCTTTGCGGTGACGCTGATGCTCTCGATCCGCTTGCTGTATGGCTTGTCTATACTCAGCGGCAGAATGCCGCTTGTGTCTCTACCGTTCCCGTTCCTGAGCTACGGCCAGCATGTTTTCATTGAATTCGCTGCTGCCGGGCTGTTAATGGGGATTTACCGGCGTAAAGATATGCTCCCAGCGGGTCAAGCTCCATCTTCTCTATAGACGCTCCCTGGGGCTGCACCGTATACTGAAAGGGTAAATATGGGATGAGGCAGGTGAGAAGTAAGCATTGTGAACAAGCTGCGGTATACAGGCACAAAACTCGGATTACTGTTAGGTGCAATGATTGTAAGCGGGGCTGTGCTTCTGGGTGTCATGACAACAGCTACAGCAGCACCCGTGACTCCAGAGATACCGATTACATCAAGTACAATTGTGAAGAAAAACAATCTCCCCGGCGGTTTTGTCTATCTGGATGAGGTTATTCCCTCGGCGCAATATGAGATCCGTTATTATAGTGAGAATAATTTTACCGGCACCAGAGTGGACGGGTATAAGGCACCGCTGGCGATCTTCTCAAAGACTGCCGCTGCTGCGCTGAAGAAGGTTAGCGAGGATCTGGAGCAGAAGGGCTATATCCTGAGAATCTATGACGCTTACCGTCCGCAGCAAGCCGTCAACCACTTCGTGCGCTGGTCGCAGGATGCCGGTGATCTGAAGATGAAGCCGCAGTATTATCCGAAGCTGGACAAGCGCAATCTGTTCAAGCTGGGCTTCATCGCCAAGAAATCGGGGCATTCCCGGGGCAGCACGATTGACCTGACCCTGGCCTGCAAAAGTACAGGCAAGCTGGTGGATATGGGCAGCCCTTATGATTTTTTCGGTGAAATCTCTTACTATAATACGACGCTCATCAGCAGCACCCAGCATGAGAGCCGCAAGATTCTGAAGGATGCGATGACGAAGCAGGGCTTCAAGCCGTACACCAAGGAATGGTGGCATTTCACACTGATCAAGGAGCCTTACCCGAAGCAATATTTCAACTTCAAAGTGGAGTAGGGCTGTTCAAAGCTGTACAGAACGGTTAATGGATAATGTAAGGTTAATCTCTGAAGCATGCGTGCATAATATTGTAATACAGGAGAGGTGGGATCGATTTGTTCAAAAAAATCGCAGCCGTATTCCTTAGTGTAATGTTATTTGCAGCAGGAGCAGGTGTATTGACCAGTGATAACGTTAGTGCCGCCGGCAGCTTGAGGATTATCGTGAACGGTCAGGAATTGCAGACGGCTGGGGCATCGGCTTATACAGACGGACCGGATGCCATGCTTCCGCTACGTGAGACGGTAGAAGCTCTCAAGTATAAGGTCACCTTCAGTGGAGCTACCGGGACATTCCTGCTGGAACGGTTCCAGGAGAGCGTTCAGTTCAGACTGTCCGGTCAGGAGCTTGTGCTGGACGGAAAGAATAAGGTACCGTTTACAGGCGGCTTTGAGTTAAAACAAAAAAAGGCGTACGCACCGCTGTCTTTTTTTGCAGCAATCGGGTTAGTCACTTCCTATAATCCGGCTACAGGCCAGGTTGACGTATACACACCCGAGGTAATGGCTGGTGCCGTAGCAGGTCTGCTGGCAACCGGTAACTATCCGGCGCTGAAGGAGCGGTATTACGCCAATGATGCGGAACCCGCTGCTCTTCCGGCGCTCCAGCAGAGCTGGGAAGGAATTAACACGGCGGCAGGCAGTTACCTCGGAGTGAAATCGACCACAAGCACACAGCAGGCTGGAGTAATGACGATTGTGAGCGTATTGTCATTCACCAAAGCGGAGGCCGTACTGACTCTGGAACTAGGCGCTTCCGGCAAGCTCACCAAGCTGACTCTAACGCCGGTTCAGGCAGCCAGTGAAGTATTGGCCAGCCCGGCCCAATCCTAGGTTCACATAAGACATAACTTCACTTCCAAGGGAGAATTCCACGGCTTAAGTATAGCTGTAGGAATTCTCCCTTTATATTTCTATTGACAGAATGCCGGAAAGAGAGTAATTTTAAATTCGAATTAAACAATGTTTAAATCGTTGATTAGATCAATGATTAAGATTCTGTGACAGAGGAGGGCGACAACCTGTATTATGGTTAAATTGGGCAACAAGGCTGATTCTTCAGATAAAGATACGAAGCAACTGATCCTCGATGCCACGGTTGCGCTGATCCGCGAGGATGGATTCCGCTGCATTACATTACGCAGTATCGCGGCAAGAGCTGAGACCAATCTGGCACTGGTGAATTACCACTACGGCTCCAAGGAGAAGCTGTTCGGCGATGCTGTGAAGCAGCTCGTGGCGACCTTTGACGATGCTTTTAAGGCACTGGAGGATACTTCGCTGCCGCCGAAGGAGCGTATGAAGCTATTTTTCACGCGTTATATTATAAATCTTAGCCGTTATCCCGGGATGGCCCGGCAGATGCTGGATCAGAGACACCATATTATGGGCTCTCACGATGAATATGCGAAATATTCCAAGCTGATGAGAATTGAACGGATTCTTGACGCACTATCTGAGATTACCGGAGAGCAGGACCGTGACAAGCTGATGACAATGACAATGCAGATCTATGGGGCTATCGTATTTCCGGTGATTATGGTGAGCAGTCTCCCGAAGGAGCGTGAGGATCTTCAGCAAATCTTCAAGCTGGCCCCGCTGGAGGAGCAGATTGAAGGGTTGTTTGAGCTGTATTTTCACAAGTATAACTAATCATAAATAGAGAAAAGAGTGGACAAGAGAATGTCAAAATCTATGAATCCAAGTAACACCGCAGCCGCAGAGGCGCCGTTCTCTCTGAGAGCTATACTGCCATCGCTGCTGGCAATTATTGTCGGCATGATCATGGTTATTCTGGACAGCACCGCAGTCAATGTGGCCGTTCCGAATCTGGTGCAATATTTCGATACGGATCTGAAGACTGTTCAATGGGCGATTACCGGCTACACGCTTGCGCTCGCTGCTGTAATTCCGCTGGCAGGCTATATGACGGACCGGTTCGGGTCCAAGCAGGTGTTCCTAACGACCATTGCCATGTTCGTGCTTGGCTCTGTGTTATGCTCTGTAGCTCAGACTTCGGGGCAACTGGTTCTTTTCCGTGTCATTCAAGGTCTTGGCGGCGGCATGGTCGCTCCGATCGGGATGGCGATGGTCTTCAGACTCGCTCCGGCAGAGCGCAGAGGCTCGATCATGGGGATGCTCGGTATTCCAATGCTGCTGGCTCCGGCCCTTGGCCCGATCCTCGCAGGCTATCTGGTGGAGTATGTGAGCTGGCACTGGATTTTCCTGATTAACCTGCCAATTGGTATTGTAGGTATTATTCTTGGCCTTAAATATTTGCCGGTGACCGAGAAAAAGGGAAGAGCCCACCTCGATATCTTCGGAATCATTCTGGCTCCGCTCGCGTTCTCGATGCTGGCTTATGGTGTTAATCAGGGCGGGGGAGAGAGCTGGACTTCAACCGGGGCTATCCTGGGCTTGTCAGTTGGCGGAGCCGCGTTGATCGTCTTTGTCATTGTTGAACTGCTGCAAAAGCATCCGCTGCTGGAGCTGCGCGTCTTCCGTTCCTCGGACTTCACGCGCGGGATTATTCTGTCTTGGGTCACACAGGCGGCATTGTTCGGCTCCATGCTGTTCGTTCCGCTGTATCTTCAGCAGATCCGCAATTACACGCCGCTTGAGACTGGGCTCATCCTGCTTCCCCAGGCGTTGGCTTCCGGAGTAGGGATGCCGCTGGGCGGCCGCCTGTTTGACAAAATCGGTGCGCGTCCGCTGGTATTCGTAGGTCTCAGTATTATATCTACGGCCCTGTTCCTGCTCTCAGGAGTTACAGTAGACACCAGTCTTCCTATTATTATGCTGTGTCTGGTGATGATGGGTCTCGGTATGGGCCTTTCGATGATGCCGGTCAACACCCATGTTCTGAACTCTGCGCCGCGTGAATGGGTGAACCGGGTTACCCCCCTCACCGCCGCTGCCCAGCAGGTTGTGGTATCGTTCGCCGTGGCCGGCATGACCGGGTACCTGACCAGCCAAATTACCGTGCATATGGGTAAAATGGCGGCTGGAAGCAATCCGCTTGCCGCTGCCGTACAGGGCTTCGGGGATGTCTTCTTCCTCTCGGGCTGCATCGCCGTGGCCGGAGTGGTGCTCAGTCTGATTCTGCGCCGTCCGAAGCCAGCAGGCGCTGCACCTTCTCCTGAAGAACAGCAGACGGATGCCGCGATGATGATGGGGCATTAATCGGCTGTAGCTGTTATAGAAGACACACGTTATAGACTAACAAAGAACGTCCCTGACTGCCTGTTGGCAGGGGGACGTTTTTTGTTGTTCTCAATGAATGATGCGGGGAAGGGAGAGTGTTAGTAGAAGAGGGGCGTTAGGTGCGGGGCGGATGTAGGGAGAAAACCGAATGCATGGGCGGGTGTAGAGGCGCGTGAGCCGAATGTAATCGAAAAACCGATTACAATTGGATCGGGAGCGGCGTGTGAGCCGAATGTAATCGAAAAACCGATTACAATTGGACCGGGAGCGGCGCGTGAGCCGAATGTAATCGAAAAACCGATTACAATTGGACCGGGTGGTCATACCCCTGTCAAGTAGACAGATGAAAAAAGCTAAGCAGCCAGCGCGTGTCGATACTCAATCGGCGCGCGCTGTTTCAGTTTCGCCTGAAAACGTTGGTAATTGTAAAAGTAGATATACTCCTCAACGGCTTGATGAATCTCTGCTTCTGACTTACACTGGTGAAGGTACAACTTTTCTGTCTTCAGATGCGAAAAGAAGGATTCGATGCAGGCGTTATCCAGGCAGGTTGCTTTGCGAGAGTGGCTGCCCTTGACGCTGAATGCCTCTAATCGTGTGTTGTACGCCTGAGACGTGTACTGAAAGCCTTGGTCCGAATGGAGCACGGCCTCAGACACGTCTCTTTTCCGTGTCCACTGTTCAACGGTATCTAAGACGAGGTTTACGTCGTTTCGCTCCGAGATCTGCCAAGCTACAATCTCATTGTTAAAGAGGTCCTGAATCGCAGACAGATAATAAAAACGGGTGCCGTCTGAGATATATGTGATGTCCGTTACTAGCTTCTGCTGAGGTGCTGTCGCATGAAACTTACGCTTTAATCGGTTCGGGTAGACCACGGAAGGAGTAGAGCCCGCACGACTCCTTTTCTTGCGAATGACAGACTGGATCGATAGCTCTTTCATGAGCCGCCATACCTTCTTGTGGTTGACGAGGTAGCCTGCCTCCCGCAGGGCTGCCTGCATTCGAGGGTACCCGAAATAGGGATGAACCAGGTGAATAGCCACCATATGCTCTTTAATGGCGTGCTCTTGCTCATGGGCATCCATTCGTCGAACCTCTGCACCTCGCCACTTGTAGTAATTTGCCCGCGATACCTCTGCAATGGCTAATAGGCGGGTGATGCCATGTTGGTCACGTAGTTCTTCAATTACGGCGTATTTGTCGTGCAGTCCAAGCTTCCCTCCCTTTACAGATTTGGATACCGCTTTTTTAAGTAGTCCACCTGTGCCTTTAAGTAATCTCGTTCTTCTTCTATACTGGCAAATGTAGAACGTGGACGTCCTTTTAAAGGGCTTGTTGCCCCTTTTTGTGTATCGAGTGGCTCCCCATTCCGATATTTCTTTACCCATACTTTAAGCTGGGTACAGTTCACAATCCCCAACCTGTCGGAGACGACCTTATAGCTCTCACCTCCTGTAAAATAGGCTTGAATAGCCTCTTTCTTGAATGCCTCCGTGTACGATTGAAACACTTGTCCCTTTTTGGCCATACCAAAATCCCCTCCAAGTTCACTCATTTCCTCATGTTAACACATGAGGTTTTTTCGAGTGTCTACTTAAAGGGGATAATACCAGGGAGCGGCGCGTGAGCCGAATGTAATCGAAAAACCGATTACAATTGGATCGGGAGCGGTGGATGAACGTCTAAGGCAATTGTCCCGCAACCACTCGATCTGCCAGAAGAACCTATTAGTGCGCCCGCCGCTTCTTCAGCAGCCTTGTCGGCGGAACCATATGCAGCTTGCCCAGCAGCTCGGAGGCCAGAATTCCCAGCAGGACAAGGGCGGCACCGGTATAGCCCTGGAGCGAGAGCTGTTCGTGTACGAACAAGTATCCGAAGAAGGCAGCGAATACCGGCTCCAGTGCGAAGATCAGACCGGTGCGGGTCGGTGTAGTGTATTTCTGGGCAACCGGCTGCAGGATGAACCCGCAGGCGCTGCAAAAGATCCCCAGAGCCAGAATCGCGATCCAGCCCGGAAGGGTGGACGGCAGCGAAGGTGTCTCGAAGATAGCAGATAGAATCAGGGCATAGCCACCGGCGAATCCGAGTTGCAGAATGCCGATGTTCAGCGAGTCGCAGGTCTTGACCGCCCGGCCCGTCACTAGAATCTGCACCGCATAGAATACTGCGGACAGAATACAGAGGAGATCACCCGGCTGGACTTGCAGCGATCCGTTCAGCGTAAGCAGCCCGATGCCGCTGATGGCGAGCACGGCGCCGAAGATTTGCGGGGGAGCGACTTTTTTTCTAAATACCAGAACCTCAAGCATAGGAACAAAGACAACGGTCAACGCAACCAGGAATCCGGCATTAGAGGTCGTGGTCGTCTTCAGCCCAAAGGTGATGCAAGTGAATACGCCAAGCAGCAGGAAGCCGAGCAAGGCTCCGTATTTCAAGGTTCTGGCATCCACACTGCTCAGCCGTTTGCGGAACAGCAGCCCCGCCAGGATGAATGCAAGCCCGAAGCGCAGTGCGATCAGATTGAATTCTCCCAGTGTACCCAGTCCCAGCTTCATGAACAGGTAAGAGGAGCCCCAGAACAGAGTTACTACAATGAGCATTAGCTCGGCCTTAAGCGGCTTCATTCCTTCATCATCCTTCTTTATTTCAAGTGAGTATAGTATAATACGCTCGAATACATAAGGTAACTGAATGTTTATCATAGGATACATGAGGAATTGTCATGCTTAGTGAGGGGGCTGGACATGAGTCTGATTAAGTACGAGGTGTTCTTGAAAGTGGTGGAGCTGGGCAGTCTTACGAAGGCAGCGGAGGCGCTGGGCTTCACCCAATCCGGCATCAGCCATACGATCAGCAGTCTGGAGCAGGAGTTCGGCTTCCCGCTGCTCGTGCGCAGCCGATCAGGCGTGAAGCTGACGGTGAACGGGGAGCAGGTGCTTCAGCCGATCCGGGAGATTCTGAATTGGAATGAGCAGCTTAAGCAGCAGGTAACGGATATTCACGGCCTGGAGACGGGGACGATCACGATCGGCACCTTCACCAGTGTCTCTGTGCATTGGCTGCCGGATATCATCAAGCAGTTCCGTGAGGAATATCCGTACATTGAGTTCAAGCTGATGGAGGGTGGTTATCTGGAGATTGAGCAGTGGATCGAGGCTGGGGTGGTTGATTGCGGCTTCCTCTCATTGCCGACAAGGGAGCGGTTCGAGGTCATTCCGCTGAAGCAGGACCGGATGCTGGCGGTCCTGCCGCTCGGCCATCCGCTGAGTAAGGCCCCTTATATGCCGCTGGCCCAGATCGCCTACGAGGACTTCATCATTCCGAAGCCCGGCTCGGATTATGATGTGCAGCGGGTGCTGGAGAAGGCCGGGATTAAGCCGAACATCAAGTTCTCGGCCGGGGACGATTACGCCATTATTGCCATGGTGGAAAAAGGCCTGGGCATCAGCATCCTTCCAGAGCTGGTCACCCGGTTCCAGTATGAGCGTGTAGCCATGCTCGAGCTGGAGGAGCGGAGCTTCCGTTCCCTGGGCATCGCAGTCAACTCGATGAAATATGCTTCACCTGCCACGCGGCGGTTCTTGCAGCATGTACAGCACTGGTCGTTTAGCCAAGGAGCCATTTAACTTGCTAAAAAAGCGCAAAAAGGCATGTTTTCTATGTTGAAAACATGCCTTTTTGCCAAGTGCATCCGCGTATCATCTGCTTAATTTGCGCCCTTCATTGTCGAGAAACAACAGCTCGTAATATTTTTTGGGCCGCCCCTTACTGTTGTCCCTTTTTTCAAATACTGTTTGTACGAGTTTACTTTCCTCGATTTTGTTAAGAATTCGGTTGGCACCTTTGACGGTCATGGACAGGCACTGTGCAACATCCTCGGAGGACAGTTTATTGGTTCGCATGATTTCTGCATAGGATATGATTTTCTGTAAATTGATGTTGTTGATTCCGATCCTTTTGGCTAACGCAATGATTTCCGGGTCCCCCTGTTCAGAGAACTGGATGACATTCATGCTGCGCATGGGGCCGGCAACCTTCTGATTCTCGTCTATGAAAAAGCTGGAACTGCCCGGATAGGCTTCCGCCTGTCTGTGAGCCTTGGTGGCGTTAACGTTCGCTTGAAAATATTCATGCCCCGAGCCCCACCCGATCTTCACCTTGTCCTGTATGCGCTCCTCCAGATACTCCAGCAGGGAGCAGTTATGAGCGTTAGAGGTGATTCTCATGAAGTTGCCGTAGGTGGTGTACAGTCTGACATAGCCATCCGAAATTTGCGTTGTGTCTGCCAGGTTTATATCGTGCAGAAACCTGCCGACCAGGACTTTCAGCTCATGAAGCTCCTCTTCGGAGGACTGCTGATTCTTTTGGACCGATAGACATGCAACCACTGCCCTCTGGTTCTTAAGCTTGAGGATGGTAATTTCGTTGATGATCTCGCTGATGGTCTCTTTAACGCTCTTCAAAGTGGGCCGGATTAAGATATATTTGACGCCGTGCTTTTGGAGTTCTGGAACAAAGTGGCCGAACGCCGTGATAGACAGATCTATTTTCTTATCTTCCCATAGCGTGATATGGTTCTCCAGCATGGTCTCCACCCGCTCAAGCAGATTTCCGCTGTTAACGGGCTTTCCTTCATGAGTCAGGTATTGCTGGAATTCGCTGAAAGACTCGATGATATACGCATAATCCACATAGATCCGGGAGATATCAAGTTCAGGTTCTGTAACCAGCAGCCGGAAAAGCTCTCTGTACAGCAGGTTCTCATCATCATGCAAAATGTGAACAGGTACCTTGTCATCCAGGCATTCCTTGTCGATGGCCTCGTAAAGCATTCTCCCGCTGATCACAAATCCATCCACCGAATCCAGGTTTTTGAGATAAATGTCCGTTGTTTCCCGGAAGTTGCTGATGATAAGGAAGCGGAACTGGCATAGGGGCCGCATTTCTTCTTCAATAGCGCGGAAATAATCCATATGGGACTCTGGCGTGATAATACCCAGCTTGATTTTCATAATTGATTCCTTTCATGAACAGTTCAATCAAAAGAGTTATATCACAATAAATGTGATATTACAATGTTCCATCAGTCCTTGAAATAATGTTCTTAAAATGTCTAAAAATATATTGACAGCGAATAAAAATGCCAGTACGATAAAAGTGTTCTTAAAAAGTCTTAAAATAAAAAGGGGAGATAATGTTTACTCTAACTAAACGTTCATTTAATTCATGTTGCGGGAGATGTTCATTGTGAGTGAAGAAGCTGAAGACTTAATGAGTATGGCTCATCAGCTGCAGGACAAAATGGTCATGTACAGGCATCATCTTCATGCGGTTCCAGAGCTTGATCTAAGTTTGCCTAAGACAACTGCATACGTAAAAGAGGCATTGGAATCGATGGGGCTTAAGCCCACTCCCGTCGGGGAATCAGGGCTAACAGTTACCATTGGCGGACAGCATGGCGGGAAGGTGGTTCTAATCCGTGCGGATATGGACGCTTTGCCCATTCAAGAAGAAACGGATCTGTCTTACGCGTCGTTGAACAGTAACATGCACGCCTGCGGCCACGACATGCATACTACCATGCTGCTCGGAGCAGCCGAGATCTTGAAGGCTAACGAAGCTGAGCTTCGCGGGACGGTTAAGCTTATGTTTCAGCCGGGTGAAGAGACGCTGCACGGGGCACAGATGATGCTGGAGCATGGGATTCTGGGCAATCCCAAGGTGGATGCAGCCATGATGCTTCATGTGTTGACCGGAATGCCACTTCCTATGGGGCAATTTGTAGTGCCTGAGGAAGGCGGAGCGATATCAGCTTCTTCGGATTGGTTCGAAATCATCATCCGGGGAAGGGGCTCACATGGCGCAATGCCCGAGGCCGCAGTGGACCCCTTAAATGTAGCGGCTCATCTTCATCTGGCGCTGCAAGGTATCCTTAGCCGGGAAATATCACCGATTGATAATGCAGTCCTTACCATTGGCGTGATGGAAGGCGGAACGACGAACAACGTGATTCCCGATATGGCCAGATTGAAAGGCAGCGTGCGCACATTTAATGCTGCATTGCGGGATAAAATGGAGAACCGTATCCGCGAAATTGCCGCAGGAATCGGAGGGACTTTTCAGGCAAAACTGGAAGTGATCTATACGCGGGGGTGTCCTGAGGTGAAAACGGATGGCGGGCTTAACGGGCAAATGAGGGCTTCGATTGCAAATACCTTTGGGGACGGCTCCTACATCGGTATAACTGAGCTGGTTCCCGGCGGTAAATTAATGGGCTCGGAAGATTTCGCATTTGTATCTCAGGCGGTGCCAAGTACCACTGTGTTTCTTAACGCAGGCAATATCGAAGAAGGTTATAGTTACCCTGTACACCATCCAAAGACGATGTTCTCGGATGAGGTGCTTCATAGAGGGGCTGCGGCTTACGCAGCTTTTGCCAGAGACTGGCTTGAAAATAACAGATAAGCTCTAAACCAAACTTAGGAGGAATTACAATGACAGAGAGACGTATGATTGGACCGACCAAATTTGAAGAGTACTCGGAGAAATACAAGGAATTCCTGTTAATGACACGCCGTGACGGTATCCTTGAAGTGCGTCTTCACACCGATGGAGGTTCGTACACGCACAATTGGGAAGCTCATACCGCATGGTCTCATGCCTGGTCAGATATTGGCCGTGACCCTGAGAACGAAGTCATGATTATTACGGGAACCGGGGATAAATGGCTGATTGGCGACCCTGAGGTCTGGAACACGAAATTTATGGACTGGCCGAAGCAAAAGAAGCTCGAACAGTATCATGAATCGCTGAGATTACTTGAGAATTTGATCTTCTGCATTGACATTCCGACCATCGGGGCGGTCAACGGGCCGGGAACGCACTGCGAACTTGCAACGCTCTGTGATATTACGATTTGTACGGAAGACGCGGACTTTTTTGATCCGCATTATCTGGGAGGCACGCCTCCGGGAGATGGAATGCTGCTCACACTGCAGAGCATGATCGGGTTCAAAAAAGCAGCCTACTACGCCTATACCGGCAAGAATATCAATGGTCAGACCGCATTGGACCTGGGTATCGTCAGTGAAGTTCTGCCCCGCGAAAAGCTTCTTCCGCGCGCATGGGAGCTGGCGGAGATGATCATGCAGGCACCGCGTTCAACGAGACATCTGTCTCACTCCATTATCTCCCGGCCATGGAAGCAGGCTCTGGTCGCTGATCAAGGGTTCCAGCTTGCCCACCAGATGTACGACATGGCCATTGATGAAGAAGGAGCGCTGGAACGCCTGAAGAAAATGCAAGGACGCCTGATGGGCAACGATGTTCAATAGAAAGATGACCGGACCTACCCGGCTCGAAGAATACTCGGAGAAGTACAAGGACTTGTTCCTCATGACCCGACGCGGCGGCATCCTCGAAGTGCGCATGCACACTGACGGGGGACCTTTGCAATTCGACTGGCCGGTCCAAGCGGCATATGGTCAGGTATGGTCAGATATTGGCCGTGATTCTGAGAATGAGGTCATGATTCTTACAGGGACAGGAGAGTTATGGCAGACCGGCAATCCTGAAGTCTGGAAAAGAAAATTCATGGATTGGCCGAATCGCCGGAAGCTGGAAATGTACCATGAATCACTCCGGATGATTGAAAATATGGTTCATTGCCTGGGCATCCCCACGATTGGGGCGATCAATGGCACAGGCGCACACTGGCAATTGGGAACGCTTTGTGATATTACCATTTGTACGGATGACACAGCCTTCTTCGATGCCCATTATCTGGGTGGTGTACCGCCCGGAGATGGAATCGTCCTGGCACTTCAAAGGATACTGGGAACCAAGAAAGCGGCATACTATGCATACACGGGCTTGAATATTAATGCTCAAGAGGCATTAGATCTAGGTCTGGTCAGTGAGGTATTGCCTCGTGAACAGCTTCTTCCACGGGCATGGGAGCTGGCAGAGATGATCATGCAGGCCCCCCGCTCTACAAGACATCTTACGCATTCGATTGTGGCGCACCCGTGGAAACAAGCTTTGGCACAGAATCAGGGTCTTCAGCTTACTCAGCAATTGGTTGACATGGCGATTGATGAAGAGGGGATTCATGAACGGCTGATGAAGCTTAAGGAACGTTTTCAGAGGAATGACAACTGAGAAGGGATAAGGGTGCTATGAGATCGTTGACTGAGCTATTCAAGATTGGCAGCGGACCGTCCAGCTCCCATACCATGGGGCCGGAGAAGGCAGCCGGAATCTTCAAAGCAGAAAATGAAGACGCAGACCAGTTCAAGGCACTGATCTATGGTTCCCTTGCCAAAACAGGTAAAGGCCATATGACGGACAAGGCTATTATTCGGGCACTCTATCCCGTCCGGACGGAGGTTCAATTTGTTCCGCAGCCTGACTTTGATTTGCCTCATCCCAATACAATGGACTTGTTCGCTTACCAGGACGGTCAGCAAACAGCCTCCATGCGTGTTGCCAGTATCGGCGGCGGGGAGATCGTGATTGATGGGCGGGAGGAGAAGCGGGGACCTGATGTCTACCCGGAGAACAGCTTTGCAGAGATCAGTGCCTATTGTAAAGCGAATCATATCCGTCTAAGCGATTACGTCGAGCAGCGTGAAGGCCTACAGATCTGGGAGTTCCTCCAAGGCATCTGGGAAGCGATGAAGCGGTCGATCGACGAAGGACTGTCTGTCACAGGTATTCTGGAGGGCGGCCTGAATGTCGAACGCAAGGCGAAATATCTGTATCATCAGGGGACTGTGGATGAGAGCCCGGAGACGCGGGAGAACCGGATCGTCAGCGCGTACGCTTTTGCCGTCAATGAACAGAATGCGGCCGCCGGTACAGTCGTAACGGCTCCAACCTGCGGGGCCTGCGGTGTTGTCCCCGCCTCGCTCCGTTATATGCAGGAGAAGCTGCTGGTCCCGGACGAACAGATTCTACGGGCGCTGGCCGTCGGCGGGCTCATTGGCAATCTGGTCAAGCATAACGCCTCGATCAGCGGCGCTCAGTGCGGCTGCCAGGCGGAGGTTGGCACGGCTTGCTCTATGGCAGCAGCTGCACTGGCTGAACTGTCCGGGATGGAGATCGGCCAGATTGAGTATGCAGCGGAGGTGGCCATGGAGCACCACCTGGGGTTAACCTGCGATCCGATTAACGGACTGGTTCAGATCCCTTGCATTGAGCGGAACGCTGTCGGTGCGATGCGGGCAATCAATGCGCTGAGTCTGGCCAAATTCTTGTCGGGTACCCGTAAAATATCCTTTGATCTGGTTGTTCAGACCATGTATCAGACAGGCTTAGATATGAACAGCAGGTACCGTGAAACTTCAGAGGGCGGGCTCGCTAAGTTCTACAACATGGGCAGTTAAATGATTATGAACTGATATAGACGAAGAACGTCCCTTTACTGCCAGTTGAACTGTGACCCACAAGAAAGACACTTTGAAAAAAGTGACCTTCTTGTGGGTCTTTTGTGTTTTAATCAGAATATTGGAAAAGGAGCGGGATAAGGCTGTGGGAAACTTAAATCGAACCCTATTTACGGAGGATAGCATCAGAAGATTAGAGAAGAATCCAAATGTTCAGCGAGTATCCGAGACGAATATTTCGTATACTGCTGAGTTTAAGTTATCGGCAGTGAAGGCCTACAACGAGGGGACACCCCCGTCAGAAATATTTCTTAGGGCGGGCTTTGACCTGGATCTCATCGGTTCTAAAAAACCAAAGCATAGTTTGAAACGCTGGAGAGATAGCTTTGCTAAATATGGTGAACTTGGACTACTGGAAGAACGGCGTGGCAAAGGCAGCGCTGGGCGAAAGCCTGCGAGTCCCTTGTCTGCTGACGAAGAACTGAAGCGCGCAAAGGCGAAGATCAAATTACTAGAAGCTGAGGTCGACTTTCTAAAAAAGCTCGAAGCGCTCGAACGGAACAAAGGAAGACCTTAACCCCTTCGGAGCGCTACGAGATCATTTATCACACCCTGAGAGCCCATGGACTCAACCGCATGACGCGTTATCTCTGTGAAGTCGCCGCCGTGAGCACCAGTGGCTATTACAGATGGCTGGGCTCCGAGCAAAGACGCCAACTTCGTACAGCCGACGACGAGCGTGACCTTGTTCTCATTAAGCAACACTTCGACGCCTTACAAGGAAGAGCTGGCGCTTTGGTGATTAAGATGCGTTTGGAGCATCTCAGCGGGGTCACCATGAACCACAAGAAGATTCGCCGATTAATGCGTAAGTTTAACCTTGTCGCGGCCATACGGCAAGCGAACCCGTACCGTAAGATGGCAAAGGCTACGCAGGAGCATCAGACCTGTGCCAATTTACTGAAACGCCAATTTGACCAGAAAGAGCCGGAGAAAGTCTTTCTAACCGATATCACGTACCTGCGGTACGGAAACGGACAGTGGGCTTATCTATCGTGCGTAAAAGATGGAGCAACAAGACAAATTCTTGCCGACTGTGTAGCAGGGACACTAGAGTTACCACTCGTTGAAAAGACCATTCGGCGCCTGCTGGAACGGCTGGATGGAAACCTTCATCCAGAAGCCATTTTCCACTCCGATCAGGGCATGCACTACACGCATCCTAAAACTCGTCTCCAAATGGAGCAGGCAGGTTTTCAACAGTCCATGTCCCGTAAAGGGAACTGTTGGGACAATGCATCAATGGAGTCATTCTTTGGGCACATGAAAGATGAAATGAGCGTTCGAGATTGTCAGAATCTTACGGAAGTCAGGGCTCGTGTTTCGGAATATATTGCCTACTATAACTCCGAGCGATACCAATGGACATTAAAAAAGATGACTCCTGACGAATTCAGAAGTCATCTCCTTGCGAGCTAGCTCTAGGGTATTTCTTTTAAACCGTCCTCAAATTGGGTCACAGTTCAAGTTGGCCGGAGGGGCGTTTTTTTACTGGAGTTGATGTAAGCTGGATCTGGCCGTCCGGCAAGAAGCGATTTGACTTAAGTGCAGCCTGAATGAGAAAATGTATGCGTGTACATCGAGTTGTCTATTCAGTGAGGAGGCACCAAATGAAACAGCTACGCATTGGAATGATAGGTTATAAATTCATGGGCAAGGCCCACAGCAACGCTTACCGCAGTCTGCCAATGTTCTTCCCCAAGGCAGTTAAGCCGCAAATGTCGGTCATCTGCGGACGTAATGAGGAAGCGGTTACAGAGGCGGCAGCACAGCTTGGCTGGTCGGAGAGTGTGACCGACTGGAAAGAACTGATCGCACGCAGCGATATTGATCTGGTCGATATTAATGCGCCAAGCAATGCCCATAAAGAGATTGCACTTGCGGCTGCGGCAGCAGGCAAGCATATCTTCTGCGAGAAGCCGCTAGCCCTGAATCTGGAGGATTCCCGCGAGATGCTGGAGGCTGCCGAAAAGGCTGGAATTGCGCATATGATTGGCTTCAACTACCGTTTCTCCCCGGCGGTGCGGCTGGCGAAGCGGCTGATCGAGAGCGGCCGGCTGGGCACAATCTATCACTTCCGCGCATGGTTCCTGCAAGACTGGATTCTCGATCCGGAATTCCCGCTGGTCTGGCGGCTCCAGAAGGAGGTTGCCGGTTCGGGATCGCATGGTGATCTCGGGGCGCATCTGATTGATCTGGCTCATTTCCTGGTCGGAGATGTAGAGGAGGTTATCGGTATGAGCGAGACCTTTGTCAAGGAGCGTCCGCTGGCAACGGAGATGACGGGGCTGAGTGCCAAGGCTGGCAAGGATGCGCCGCGCGGTCCCGTAACCGTGGATGATGCAACATTGTTCCTGGCCCGCTTTGCGAACGGTGCACTGGGCAGCTTCGAGGCAACGCGGTTTGCCGCCGGACATCGTTCGACTAACTCCTTCGAGATCAATGGCAGTCTCGGCAGTGTGAAGTTTGATTTTGAACGGATGAATGAGCTGGAGGTCTACCTGACCTCGGATGACGAGGATGTGCAGGGCTTCCGCCGGGTGCTAGCCACCGATCCGTCCCATGACTATTCGGAAGCGTGGTGGCCGCCGGGCCACACCATCGGGTTCGAGCATACCTTCATTCATGAGATGCTGGAGCTGTCGAATGCCATTGAGGAGGGACGCCAGCCGGAGCCGAACTTCAACGACGGTGTGAAGTGCCAGGCGGTGCTCGAAGCGGTCGAGCGTTCGATCGAGCAGCGGCGCTGGGTTCCGATATCTGAGATGTAAGGGAAGACAGGGAAACACCGCCGGCTACTTGATGGCCTGCGGTGTTTTTTGGGCTGTGGCCCGGACAGGCCGGAAAGGCGTATGAGCCAAATGTATGCGGAAAACCGAATACATTTGCTGCGGTGGAGGCGCGTGGACCAAATGTAGTCGAAAAAACGACCACATTTGGACTGTACGCGCCACATAGGCCGGATGGTCAGCAGTAGCGCCCCATTCTTTCACCCTTGTTTTCGTGCCTGGGAAGGGGTTAGACCCTTGTACTGCTTGTACAGCTTAGTGAAGTAATTCGGATTGTCACAGCCGACCCGGCCTGAGATC
Source organism: Paenibacillus sp. FSL R7-0204 (assembly GCF_038002225.1). Lineage (NCBI taxonomy): Bacteria > Bacillati > Bacillota > Bacilli > Caryophanales > Paenibacillaceae > Paenibacillus > Paenibacillus sp. FSL R7-0204. The sequence goes on along the minus strand of NZ_JBBOCA010000001.1, from coordinate 4,228,126 downwards.
TCGGTAATCGTCAAGTCCGTCTCCAGCAGCAGCCGCTGCGCCTCATCCATTCTGCAGAAATTCACATAATCGATGAACGTCCGGCCGGTGAGCTTCTTGAAGGTTTTGCAGAAATGAAAAGGGTTCAGATTCACAAACCTGGCAGCGGTCTCAATCGACATCTTCTGATCTGCGTGGTTCTCCAGGTGTTCCAGCAGCGGCTTGAAGCGCTCACGGTGGATCGAATGGCGTTCGCTGTGCTCCCGCTCGCTGCGTTGCCGGGCCGGGAAGGCCCGGGACATCAGGGTGAAGAACAGGTGCAGCTGATTCTTCACCACGAGCTGAAAAGCCGGCTGCTTCGCCTCCACTTCGGCAATCACCCGCTCCAGCAAATGATAATACGCGGCGCATTCAGGCTGCTGGGCGGCAGGCATAACCGGGAACTGATTCAGATTATTGAGGTACGGAGCTACAAATTGCTCATGCTGGGAATCCTGGTTCCGGTCCTTGAACAGCGAGGCATGGAATACAATCGAGACATACGACAGGTCACCGCTGCACAGGCTATAGCCGACATGAAGCCCGCCGGAGGGCACCATCAGAACATCCCCCGGCCCGGCTTCATAAGGCTTGCTGTCCACATGAAAAATGGCCTGACCTTCGCGCATTATGATTATCTCGAAATGCTCATGCCAGTGCAGAAACAGGATGTTCTGTTCAGGCGATACCTCCCGGCAGTTGTTGAAGAACAGACGGAACGGATACGTTTTCTCTTCCAGCCTTGGATATTCCTTAAGTTCCTTCGGATAGGTCATGCTTGGTTCAACTCCCGCAAGATTCAGCTAGTTTAGCACAAGATAAGTAGAGATTTTGCCCAAAATGAGCGATATACTAGGAATGTTGCATTAACTATAAACCAATATTGGAGTGGCATACAAGATGCAGGATACATTAAGAATCGGAACACTGGTTGGAGGCGGGGATGCGCTCAGAGTCATTCCTCAGATTATAGGACATGGATTCGAGTCCTTCAGCTTAACCTTTTGGCAGACTACAGGGACTACTGATTTGGCGGAAACAGCGGCACGGGTGCGTGAACTGGCTGCGGAGCATGATTTCACAATTTCTTCAGTCGGCATATTCGGGAATCCGCTTACAGGGACAGGTGACAATTCAGATACGGTTGCCAGCTGGGAACGGCTGATCGACCATGCCCATTTGTTCGGGACGGATCTGGTCTCCGGCTTCACCGGACGTCTGCCTGGCGTATCTATAGATGAGTCGATTCCGAAGTTCGCTGAGGTGTTCGGTGAGCTGTCGAAGCGGGCGGCGGAGCGCGGGGTCAAGATCGCTTTTGAGAATTGCTCGATGGATGGGAACTGGCGGGCAGGGGACTGGAATATTGCTCATAACCCCACAGCCTGGGAGAAAATGTTCAACGCCGTGCCTGCCGATAATCTCGGCCTGGAATGGGAGCCTTGCCACCAGATGGTGCAGCTGATTGACCCGATCCCGCAGCTGCGCAAATGGACGGACAAGATCTTCCATGTCCACGGCAAGGACGCAACCATCGCCTGGGATATTATCAAGGAATACGGAATCCATGGGCCTAAGCCTTATGTGTGGCACCGGACACCGGGCTTCGGGGATACGAACTGGACCGATGTGATCTCGATTCTTCGTCAGGCCGGATATAAGGGGACGATCGATATTGAAGGCTGGCATGATCCTGTCTATCGTGACGATCTGGAGATGACCGGTCAGGTCCATGCACTGAATTATCTCAAAACCTGCCGGGGCGGCAGCTTCATCCCGAACCCGGTGTAACAGGAGGAACAAGCTATGACGGCAGGATATCGTGTGGTTGTGGCGGGCTGTGGGGCCATGGCTAATGAATGGATTACCTATGCACTGAAGCATGCTGATGGAATTGAGATTGTAGCGCTCGTGGATATCCGGCGGGAGTCCGCTCTGGCCATGGCAGAGAAGCACGGGCTTACTTGCCCGGTATTTACTGATGTGGAAGAGGCGATTGCCGATACAGCGGCTAATCTGGTATTCGATGTGACGGTGCCCGCCAGCCATTACAATATTGCCAGCAGCGCGCTTGAGGCCGGTTGCCATGTGTTCGCGGAAAAGCCGCTGGCGGAGACGATGGAGCAGTGCAATTCAATCGTCAGCATTGCTGAACGTACCGGCAGGAGCCATGCGGTGATGCAGAACCGGCGGTATGATCCGCGCATCCGCTCATTGCGGGAGCTGATCACTTCAGGGGCTATAGGGCGGACAGGCTCAATCAGCGCGAATTTCTTCCTGGCTCCGCATTTCGGCGGCTTCCGGGATGCGATGGACAGCCCTTTGCTGCTGGATATGGCGATCCACACTTTCGATCAGGCCCGCTATATCAGCGGCGCTGATCCGGTAAGTGTGTATTGCCAGGAGTTCAATCCGCCGGGATCGTGGTATGCGGGAAATGCGGCGGCGGTTTGTATTTTTGAAATGTCGGACGGCTCCGTGTTCTGCTATCAAGGCTCCTGGTGTGCGGAAGGTGCGCCTACATCCTGGGAAGCTTCTTGGCGGGTTCAAGGTGAAAAGGGCGCTGCGATCTGGGATGGCCGGGATCTGCCATATGCCGAGGTGATTAGCGCCGGGAGTGAACACTCCGGCCAGTTCCTCCATGAATTCGAGCGGGTGGAAGCGCCGGAGGTACAGATGGAGGAGACCTTCCACCAGGGCTGCCTCGATGAAATGTTCCGTTCGCTGGCCGAAGGCCGTCCGGCCGAGACGGATTGCCGCGATAACCGCTATAGCATGGCCATGGTGCTGGGCGCTCTGGAGAGTGCGCGGACTGGCCGCAAGCTTAGTATTGCCGAATTCATAGAGGGGGTTGAGCTGGCGGGGAGTAAGGCGTAGGAGATTTTAGCAGGGGAAGCAAAATGGAATGCAAAAAGGCATGGGGAAAGCCCCATGCCTTTTCTTTTACCGCCGTCTTCTCAATTCTGGTTATTTATCTGTCCCCAGTAACAAGTTCACAACCGTATCCAGCTGCTGCTCCAAAGAATAAGGGTCCTCCATGACAAATTCATCATGATAATTATCCCCGTATAAGAAGACTTTTCCATTCTTCACGGCAGGTACACTTTTCCATATATCACTTTCCATTGCCTGGTTTGTAATCTCAGCATCGCCATTATAGACAAAGATATAATCACCTAAGTATTCAGGAAGCACCTCAAGCGAGATTGATTCGAACCCCTCTTTCATATGTAAGGCACTTTCTGTTGGAGGCAGCTGCAGCATTTCGTAGATAGTGGAGGAACCATAATTTCCGCCCGTTGCTGCTAACACATAAACCGTTTTTTCGGCAAACTGTACGATGGATACCGTCTCGCCTTCTTTAATGACGTTAGAGACCTTTAACCTTGCTTCAACAACCTTCTGTTCGTATTCCGCAATCCATTCCTTTGCCTGCTGTTCTTTTCCGAATATCGAGGCTACTCGTCTGAATTTATCAAGCGGTCCGGCCGTTGACAGCTCTTCCCAATAAGGCAGAAAAACAGTGGTGCCGATCTTCTCATATTGGTCAACATAATCTTCGATGGAACCGATAATGAGGTCTGGCTCCAGCATGGTCAATTTCTCCAGATTCATCGGGAATTCTCCCAGATCTTCGATTCTTTCGAGTGTTTCTTGTGGAATCTCCGCCTTGTCCATCCAGCCTTCGTCGAGCATAAACGTTCTTGCCCCGACGGGGACAATGCCCAGTTTCAATAAATGGCCCATATATTGGTCTGCCGCCACTTTTACCGGCTCTGCGGGTACTTCAATATCTCCTCTTGGCGTGGATACGATCCGTGTCTTCGGACTTTCTTCAGAGGCAGCCGGAGTTGCTTGATTTACGTTAGTGTTCCCGCTGCTTGAATCCTTTGCTGCTGTGTTCGTCCCGTTGGAGCAAGCACTGAGCAGCAGGGAGCCGCACAGCAGGATAGCAGCCATGGCCACAGATCTCGTTGGTTTAAACATATGTATTTCCCCTTTGTCCGTATTATGATAATGATTATCATTATTAATATACAGATCCGCACTATATTCAGAAATAGAGGATGTGGGGAAGTTTAATGGACTTTCAGCAACTTTGTGCTGCTCCAGCTCTCTATTTCTATGATGAGCAGGGGCTACACCTTTTCGTTTTTTATAAATCCTGCTGAAATAATACACGTCTTGATACCCGATGCTGGCCGCAATCTCCCCGACAGAAGCATTAGTTGTCATTAGAAGCTCTGATGCAAGGTCAAGCCGGTAGCGGATTAAGTAATCAATCGGACTGATGCCTGTATGCTCCTTAAATAAGGATGACAAGTGATAAGCACTGAAATTGAATACTTCGGCAAGTGAATCTAAGGTAATAGGTTCCGCATAATACTCCTGGATATAAGTGATTACCTGGACTGCAACAGAAGTTGTTCTGACCTCGGTCTTATGCTCTTGCAGGCGCAATTCCTTTAACGTCAGATGAACGAACTGGTAAAAAAGTGCTTTTACCTGAAGTCGCTCTTCCGGCTTGTCCCATTTCTGATGCATCTGCTGAATTCTGTTATACAGTAAAAGCGGTGCCTCAGGGCTAAAGCAATACTGCGATTGAAAAGGATTCGCTTCATGGAGCAAGGCTTTGTAGTAAATGATGTAGTAAATAAATTTATTGTTAACCGAAACGATGCTTAGGGCCGCCCCTTTGCCGCTATGTAAAAGTTGAAAGCCTGTGCAAGCAAATTCAGCCTGGTCTACCTGAACTTGTGCGCTTCCTTGTACCGACAGTAAGAATATATTGGCGGATATTATGAACGCAGGAAGAGCTTCGCCTTGTGCTAACTCCATCTGCCGGATATCCACCAGCCTAATTGAAGCCTGATCCCAAAGTAATAATTGATTGCTGTTGTGCATGATGCGTTATTCCCCTCCGTTATCTGTCTGCTTCTCATTTTAAATGATAACCATTATCAATGACAGTCTGAATAATAATCGTGAAATTGAAAGTCACATAAATCCATATTATCCTCACATCGATGTATTCCAGATCTGTGCAATGAAGACTAGAGTAAATAACAGATAGTGGATGTAACGAACAAGGGGTGATCTTGATGGATGAGCGGTTAAGAGTTGTGATTGGGAGCGGCGGAAGTCGGCATAACCAGGGTTGGCTGCATACGGAGGAGTCGGAGCTTAATCTTTTGAATGAAGAGGAGTGGGCCAACAGGTTCAAGAAAAGCTCCATACAAGCAATCCTTGCGGAGCATGTCTGGGAGCATCTGAGGTATGAGGAGGGGATACAGGCGGCCCGAATCTGCTATTCGTATCTGGCACCTGGCGGGTATATCCGCTGTGCTGTGCCGGATGGGTATTTTCCGGATGAAGCTTATCAGAGAATAGTACAGGTCGGGGGCCCGGGTCCCCTGGATCATCCGGCTGCATCCCACCGCATCGTACATAATTACAATACTCTGGAAGGCATGTTCATGGCGGCTGGATTCGAGGTCAAACTGCTGGAATATTGTGATGAATCCGGGAAGTTTCATTATAACCACTGGGATGAGGGCGGAGGGTTTATCTACCGCTCCGAGCGCTTTGACCACCGTAATACAGAGGGAAGGTTAGGTTTTGTCTCGCTGATTGTGGATGCCGTTAAGAGATAACACATAGTATCTCCACCTGGCAAAAAGGCTGATCCCCGCAGCACGATTCGCTACGCTAAGATCAGCCCGTCCTTCATTCTACCCGCCCGGGCTAGAAGCCCCGGTACTGCGGTTCTTCCTTTTCCAGCTCAGTTACGCGTCCTTCCACCTGCTGGACAACCTGCTGGGTCTGCTCGGCAGCTTGGGTGAACAGGGTCTTGGCTTCCTCGTTTTGAGTCTCCATGGCGAATTGCTCCAGGCTGGCCTGGGCGCTTTTTAGCGAAGCTACGCAGGTCTTGACTTGTGAGGCGACAGTCATCAGGCATTCCCTCCTTCATATCATAGAAATGGATCATCATCCATGGATTCTAGTATCTGCATTCCCGCTGCTCATATTCTGGAAAATAAATCTATACTCACGAGAGCATAATCAACCGGAACGAAATCTTATGGTTAATTCACCCCTGGTTTGACAAATACTGAAGCAGAATGCCTGAGCACACAGAGCATGAAATATCAATACAGGGGGTTATTCGAATGCCTGAAGCGCTGGAGGTTGTCCTGCGGACCTTGTTTGCAGTGGTCGTAATGTTTTTTCTAACCAAGATACTCGGTAAACGGCAGGTTTCGCAGCTGTCTTTTTTTGAATATATTACGGGAATTACGGTGGGGAGCTTGGCGGCGTATATCTCGCTGGATACGGATAAGACCTGGCATCTGGGCCTGATTGCCTTAGGCGTCTGGGTTGCCTGCTCGCTTGGAATCGAATATCTGCAGATTAAGAGTAAGAAGGCCCGGGATTTCATTGACTTCAAATCGACGGTGCTGATTAAGGACGGCAAGATTCTCGAGAATAATATGAAAAAAGAGCGTCTGAGCGTCGACGAGCTGCTGGAGGAATTGCGTAAAAAGGATGTCTTCAAGGTGGCCGATGTGGAATTTGCGATTATGGAATCAGATGGTGCGATTAATGTGCTTTTGACCAAGGAGAATCAGCCCTTCACCCCAAAGGATCTGGGAATAAAGGTCGCCCCGGAGAAGGAGACGCTCGCTGTAATTATGGATGGTGAGATTCTGGATGAGCCTCTGGATACGCTGAATCTGTCCCGGAAGTGGCTGCAGACCGAGCTGGAAAAGCTGAATCTGAGCGTGAAGGATGTTTTCCTGGGGCAGGTAGATTCTTACGGTGAGCTTACCGTGGATCTCTATGCCGACAATGTGAAGGTGCCGCAGCCGCAGGATAAGCCTCAGCTGTATGCGCTGCTGAAGAAATGCGAAGCCGATCTGGAGCTGTTCGGTCTGTCCACCAAGAACAAAGCAGCGAAGCAAATGTACGGAAATTGTTCAGAGCAATTGCAGGAGCTGCTGCAGAAGCTGAAGCCTTTTATCCAGAACTGACAGCAGTTGACCAAGCGGGCAACAGGGGGAGATTTTCCATTCGGGCGCTGTAGAGGTATACTATAATCGATTTCATAGGATCTATTTCAAGTAATAGGGAGGATGCTGCCGATTATGGACTATGTGAAGCTGGGGAAGACCGGACTGGATGTATCACGGATCTGCCTGGGGTGTATGAGCTATGGGGTGCCGGAGCGCGGAGCCCATCCCTGGTCGCTGAATGAGCAGGAGAGCCGGCCGTTTATCCGCAAAGCGCTGGAGCTGGGCATTAACTTCTTCGACACGGCTAATATCTATTCGGATGGGACCAGTGAAGAGATTGTCGGACGGGCCCTCAAGGAGTTCGCCACCCGTGACGAGATCGTGCTGGCCACCAAGGTGCACGGGCGCATGCGTCCCGGCCCCAATGGCGGAGGGCTGTCGCGCAAAGCCATCCTGAGCGAAATCGATCACAGCCTGAAGCGGCTGGGCACAGATTATGTGGACCTGTATCAGATTCACCGCTGGGACCCGTCCACGCCGGTTGAGGAGACGATGGAAGCCCTGCATGATGTGGTCAAAGCGGGCAAAGCCCGCTATATCGGCGCTTCCTCCATGCCTGCATGGCAATTCCTTAAGGCACTGCATACCGCAGAGCGCCATGGCTGGGCCCGTTTCGTGTCGATGCAGAACTATGTGAACCTGCTGTACCGGGAGGAGGAGCGGGAGATGCTGCCCCTGTGTGAAGCGGAAGGGATCGGCGTAATTCCGTGGAGCCCGCTGGCCCGCGGCCGCCTGACCCGGGACTGGCAGGAGACTAGCGCCCGTTCGGAGAGTGATCAGTTCGGCAAGCTGCTGTATTCACAGACGGAGGAAGCGGACCGGCTGGTGGCCCTGCGGCTGAAGGAAATTGCGGAGCAGAGGGAGATTCCCCGTGCACAGGTGGCACTGGCCTGGGTGCTACAGAAGAAGCCTGTCACGGCGCCGATTGTCGGAGCAACCCGGATGAGCCATCTGGAGGATGCTGCCGCAGCGGTTTCGCTTATCCTCACCGATGAGGAAATCCGCCGGCTTGAGGAGCCATACGTGCCTCATCCGGTGATGGGCTTTTAGCACAGACATCATATGATAATGTGAATGAACAGGAGCCGGATGACGGCTCCTTATTTGTTCGTTCTATACAAGGCGCACATAAGAAATTAACAAAAAAGCAAAAGAAGCGGAGGGGGAATTGGAACTGTAGGAGCGATAGCGTACGCCTGAAAGCTTTCCGAAGGAAAGCTCGCATCGTAAGCATAGGCTGTGTTTGGATTTCTAACGCGAGGAGCGTTTCCAATGAGGAAAAGTACATCTTATAGCTTGAATACTTACTATTATATAATGTAGGCGCTTTCTGGTATGATTAGTTTATATGTACATACCTTTTTTTGGAATAGGATGGTGTTATTATTCATGAATCTTCAAGAAGCAACCGCTCTAATTGAATCGATCCGAAGCAATCTGGCAAAAGTTATCGTGGGCAAAGAGAGCGGTGTGAACCTGCTGCTGACGGCCTTGCTGGCGAATGGTCATGTGCTGCTGGAGGATGTGCCCGGCACCGGAAAGACACTGCTCGCCAAAACACTGGCCCGTTCCCTGAACTGCACGTTCAAGCGGATTCAGTTCACACCTGACCTGCTGCCGTCCGACTTAAGCGGGATCAATTACTATAATCAGAAGACCGGCGAATTTCAATTCCGCCCCGGTCCGGTATTTGCCAGCATTCTGCTTGCGGATGAGATCAACCGGGCCACGCCGCGCACCCAGTCCAGCCTGCTGGAGTGTATGGAGGAGCGGCAGATTACAATTGACGGCGTGACGCATGAGCTGGAGCGGCCGTTCCTGGTTATTGCTACGCAGAATCCGGTGGACAGCCAGGGGACCTTTCCGCTGCCTGAAGCGCAGCTGGACCGGTTCCTGATGCGGATTACCAGCGGGTATCCGACATTTGAGGAAGGGGTACATATCCTCCAGAGATTCCGCCAAAATAACCCGCTGGAGGATACCTCTGCGGTGGCCACGGCCCGGCAGATTCAGGACATTCAACGTCTGGCTGCGGAGGTTGCCGTAAGTGACGAGCTGCTCGCTTATATGATGCGTGTAGTCGAGGCCACCCGAACCTCCCCGGCGGTCCGGCTGGGAGCAAGTCCCCGGGCAGCTTTTGCCTTGCTGCGCGCCTCGCAGGGGTACGCATTGATCCAGGGCAGAAGCTACTGTATCCCGGATGATATCAAAGAGGTTGCGGTTCCTGTGCTGGCGCACCGGCTGATTCTTCAGCGTGGTCCCGGAGTCCGTGAAGGCCAGTCGGCAGAGGTAGTGCTCCAGGTGCTGCGTGAAATTGAGGTGCCTGCTGAGCCTGCGGTCCTGTCCAGAGGCGGAAGGGTGGAGTGACCCATGTCGCTGCCGTGGTTCATCGCAAGCACGTTCGTTCTGCTGGTCCTAATCTCGCTGATCTATGACCGGAATGCACTGAAGAAGGTCAGCTATACCCGTTACTTCTCTGCCAAAGCGGTGTACGCCGGAGAACAGGTAGAAATGGTTGAGGAGATTATGAACAAGAAGCTGCTGCCGCTGCCATGGCTGCGGCTGGAATCCAGCATAGCCAAGGGGCTAGAATTTGGTAACCAGGAGAATCTGGGCATCAGCAGCGGAGAGATTTCCCAGAATCATGTCAGCCTGTTCTTCCTGAGGTCTTTCCGCCATATCAAACGGCGACATAATATCACCTGCAGGGAGCGGGGACTGTTCGTCCTGGAGACGGCAACCATGACTACCGGCGATCTGTTCGGACTGAGCCGCAGCGCCAAGACCTTCCCGCTTCATCTGGAGCTGCTGGTCTACCCCGGATTGCTGCGTTTCCATGACCTTCCGTTGCCGGTTCACAGCTGGCTTGGAGAGCTGCCGGTCAAGCGCTGGATTGTTGAAGATCCGTTCCTGACCGCCGGTACAAGAGAATACAGCGCGGGGGATTCTCTGGCGAGCATTAACTGGAAGGCGACTGCCCGGACGGGAAGTATGCAGGTGCATCAAAAGGATTACACCGCCGATTCCCGGCTGGTCATCTGCCTGAACGTAGAGACCAGTGAGTCCATGTGGAGAACGGTTACCGATGTGCAGCGCATAGAGCTGGGTATCCGCTATGCGGCAACTGTAGCAGAGTATGCGATCAGCCACGGGATTGAGGTCCGGCTGCTCAGCAATGGAAGACTGGACGGCAGCGGGGCGAGAGATTCGGTGGACACCTGGTCCATTGCCCATACCGAGGAGTTCCTTGGCCTGTTGGCCAGACTGAATCTGGACCGGACCGTGCCGATGAGCAGGCTGATGGAAATTGAAGCGGACAAGGGTGTGGGAGATATGGATTATCTGATCATTACCTGTCACCGGGGGGCAGAGCTGCAGCTGGCTGCCTCAGGGTTAAGCTTTCTCGGGAACGGTGTAGAGTGGCTGGATATTCCGGCAGAAGGGGGCGGTGAGCTATGACTTCCCGAATCCCGGATGCCTTCAAAAAAAACTTCTTCATATGGATGTCTTCCCTCATCGAATGGCTGCTGCTGCTCCCGGTATGGCTGGTACTCCAGACTTATTTCCAGCCGGAGGCTGAGGCGCTGCGCTGGATCTATCTGCTGCCGGTACTGGCTGCAGTTGGTGTACTGCTGCGGATGATATGCAACCGCCGCTGGAAGCAGCTGCTGGCGGCGCTGGTTCTCGGAGCTATAGCAGCTGCACTAACCGGTACACTGTCACTTATGGGTCTTCCGCTGGCAGCCGGAGCGGCAGTATCCGCCTTCCTTGGCATGACAGCGGCTACACGGGTGAACCGGCTGTGGCTGTATATCAGCGGGATTATACTGTATTTTGTCGCTTCTATTGTCTTCTCGCGCACACCCGGTCTCCAGCCGAGTGCAGCGGTGCTCACCTGGAGCGGCAGCTTGTGCCTGATCCTGGCACTGCTGGCTACGAACAGCACCCACCTGCGCTATAGCTCCTTGAACGGAAGTGCGGGAAGTCTGCCACAAGGACTGCGGCGGCATAACCGGGTATTCGTGATTGGCTTTATTATCCTGGCAGCACTGCTTGCAGCGGGGGGCGGTAGGGCGCTAGGAATGATGCTATGGAATATGACGCGGGCATTCTTCGCCTGGCTCAGCCGGTTATCCTCCGGTTCTGAGGAGGCACCGCCAGCAGAGGCACCGCCTGAGGCTATCCCTCCCATGCCGTCAGTGGAGCCGAATGAACCGGGCTTGCTGTCGATGATTCTAAATATAGGCTTCTATATTCTAGGAGCGGCAGCCATTCTTGCGGTACTGTATTTTATCCTGCGTTGGTTATACAGAAATACAGGAGGCATCCTGCGCAGAACGATGGACAGGCTGCTGTCCCTGCTTCGCAGAGAGACGCCTGCGGTTTCAGGGTATCAGGATGAGGAGACCAGCCTGTTCAACTGGGAGCAGACCATTCAGGACTTCCGCCAGTACATGCGTTCCAAGCTGACACCCGCCAGCCGCCGGGACCGCTGGGAGGGGATGGATGGAAGCCGCGAGCGCATCCGCTGGCTCTACCGGCACTGGCTGCGGGCCAGACATGCGGAAGGGTATGAGGTGAAGCCCTACCTGACCCCGCAGGAGACAGCTGCGGATGTAGCTGCCTGGTCGCAAGGCCAGAAGCGCTCAAGCAAATACGCTGACGGAGATGCCTCTGTCAATGACCGGCTGCTCGGCCTATATAACAAGGCCCGCTATGCCGAGGAGGAGCTGGCTGAACTTACTGCCGCTGAGGCGGCAGCGCTTAAGGAGCAGTTGAAGCTGTAGCTGAATCATCTCATTCAGCGAATATGGGAGAGGAGCGGCAAGTATGACCCCTTATCTGCGCAGTGAGCTGGCAAAAGAGGCTCAGATTAATATGGAGACGCTCAGGTTCTATGAGAAAAAGGGGCTGATCCCGCTGCCGCAGCGTTCAGCAGGCGGGTATCGGCTGTATCCGGAGGAGACGCTTCTCCGGATTGCTTTTATCCGTAATGCCAAGAGCTGCGGGTTCACACTTCAGGAGATTAAGAAGGCGCTCGTTAAATCTGCCGACCGCAGCATCGGAATCAGTGATTTCGTCCAAGTCATTGAGCGGAAGATCGCCGCTGTCGATCTGGAGATTGCCCGGCGGAACGAGACACGCAGGAAGCTTGAAGCGTTAAAGTCCGGCCTTCTGTCTCATGACAGGCACCCGAGCCTTCAGGATACGCTTGCTATATTAAACATGAATGATTAATCCGCTGCCGCCTGTAATGCTGGAGGAATTGCCGCTTGACTCTGTACACAGCTACAGGGTTTATAGTAGGGGCATCCCAGGATAACAGGAGGAACTACATGTATGTTATATCCGAGCAGCACCCCGATTGAACAGTTACAGGCCATTAGAGCTTATCTGAAAAGCAATAATAGTTATTCGAAAAGCACGGTTCAGGAGATTCGGGCGGCAGCTGTGGAAGCTTCCAGGCAAATCCCCTTACTTGAAGGCGTGAAGGTTGAACCGGTTGAGGCGGAGACCTTCAGCGGAGAGTGGGTCAGGGCGGAGGGAGAGAGTAAGCAATGTGCCGGGCATCCGCAGCCCGCAGATAACAAGGTAATTCTATATTTTCACGGCGGAGGGTTCGTATCCGGCAGTTGCGAGATTTATAGGGATCTGGCAGCCCGCCTCTCTCATGCAGCTGGAGGAATTGCCGTCTTCACTGTGGAGTACCGGCTTGCACCGGAGTTCTGCTACCCGGCAGCTAATGAAGATTGCCTTGCAGCTTACCACTGGCTACTGGAACGGGGCGTATGTGCTGGCAATATCATAGTCTGCGGAGACTCGGTAGGAGCCACGCTTGCGCTGATGACCTTGATTACGCTGCGGGAGCAGGGGGCTAAGCTCCCTGGTGGTGCATGCCTGCTATCTCCACACGCCGACCTTGTTCATTTGGACGGGAAATCTTATGACAGCCGTGCGGGAATGGACCCGACAGGAAGCCGGGCTGCGAATCAGAGAATGATTGAGGAATATATGAGGGACTACAATGGTGCGTGGCCTGCGATATTGTCACCGCTAAGACTGGATCTCCGGGGTTTGCCGCCCCTGCTCATACAGGCGGGTGATCACGAGGTGCTGCTGAGTGATGCAGAGCGCTTGGCTGAACAGGCAGGGGCTGCAGGCATCGCTGTAGAGCTTCAACTTTGGGAGAACATGTGGTGCGCCTTTCAGCTGATGGCAGCCATGCTTCCTGAAGCTCAGCAGGCCATTGGAAATATAGGCAGCTTCATTAAGAGAGTATTCCAGCAGGAGGGCAGGCAAGATTAACGCCAGTAGCCTGAAGGGAATCGTACAGCGTATCCAGTGGACAGGGTCAGAACAGCAGACGCAGCAACATTAGGGTCACAATACCGGTTATTACAGTGGCCAGCAGGCTGCGGGTCTTGACGGCTACCCAGAAGGTGGGGAGGGCGGCGATTAGCTCCACATTGGTGGACAGGACTGCGAACCTGCCGCCAGATACGAGCAGCTCTTGGGCAACCAGTGCCGCCATGACTGCAATCGGCACATAGCTCAGCCAGCGCATGCCCCATTCCGGGAGCGTGATCCGGCTTAGCAGCATCAGCGGAAGGACACGCGGAATGAAGGTGACGAGCGCGGCTCCGAGAATGATTATAGCAATATCAAGTCTTATTTCCATTGTTCCATCACTACTCCAATCGTTGAGGCTACCAGCGCGGCAGCTATGACACCCATACTGGGTGACCACAGTACAGAGACGAGCACGGCCACCGCAGCAGCAGCTATTCCGACAGTGATATCCAGTCTATACTTGCGCCGTCCCATAATGGTCAGGACCAGCAGTCCGATGAACATAGCCGGAAGGGCGAAATCCAGTCCCCACTTCTCGGGGCTGGATATCCATTGACCGAGAATAGCACCGGCGATATTGGCCAGGAACCAGTTCAGATAAGCGGTAATATTCAAGCCGTGCATCCATTTCTCGCTGATCTGCTTCCTTGCGGCACTCTTCTGAATGGCTACGCCGAAGGTCTCATCGGTGAGGAGTGAGCCGATCAGCAGGTTGCGCAGCGGGGTCAGATGCCGGAAGTACGGCGACAATGCTGCGCTTAACAGCAGATGACGCAGGTTAACCAGCAGAATCGTAATGACAATCCCGGAGGCGCTGCTCCCGGCGGCAATCATGCCAGCGGCAATAAACTGAGCTGAGCCAGCATATAGGATGATTGAGATCATGGCGATTTCGGCAAGGGTCAGCCCCGCTGTTTTCTCCACAACGCCTGCGGCGAATCCGATACTGAGATAACCGAGCAGCGTGGGGAGGCAGTCCTTGACCCCTTGCCAGAACGTATCGGTGCTCTCCGGCACACTTAGGCTATCTGTAACCAGGCCGCCGCCGGATAACGGCTCCTAATGAATGGATTCCGTCTTCATAGACATGCTCCTTCTGGGTAATGGAATAACGACTGCCACCGGTAATAAATACATTGTATTAATATCTAATAATTCATAGCGAATTGCAAGGGAATATTAGCTATATCTGTAAAAAAGGGTTCCGCCGTCCACAGAGCAATCTGCGGCAGCGGAACCCTTTTGAGTTCATGGTTATTTCAAGACGAGTACGCCGAACCCTTCCATCGTATAGCTCCCCGACAGGGTCTGGCCGCTTAAGAGATCTGTCTTTGCTGTCTTAAGCACAATCTGTGCCGGTTCTTCGCTGTAGTTGAGCAGGAACGCGACACCTGTAGAGGCGTCTTCCCCTGAGGAGCGAATCTGCAATTCAACCTCAGGCGGCAGCTCCGCCAAATCTGCGGCTGGCGAGACCAGACCCAGGCTGCCAAGCATCTGCAGCACAGCAGGCTCATTGAACACGGCGCCGTAATACCATACTTCGCCTTTGCCCCGGGTGTTGCGGGTTACTGCCGGTTTGCCGGCATAGTAGTCGGTCGCATAGGTTGCCATGACCTCCACACTGTCCTCTTCCACATGCAGGATGTCATTGAAGGCATCTGCACCGGTCAGCGCCTCAGGATCATGGTTCCAGCGGATGGAGGTAGGCTTGCGCGTTCCTTTGACCAGCGTGAATTCTTCCACGGTTACCCCGCACATCTCCTGGGCCGCTCCGGGAAAAGGCCGCATGTAGCATTGTCCGGTAATATCCTTGTAGCCTGTGCGGCAGCCAAAGACCAGCTTCCCGCCTTGTTGTACATACTGGTCCAGCAGGGCCGCCGTATCATCGGTCATAATCGCCGGATGCGGGTAGACCAGCACTTCATAACGGGCAAGCTCTGCAAGGGTGGTATGGCTGCGCAGGTACAGAACGTCATTCGGAATATGCTTCCGCTGCAGAGCCTTGAACCATTCCTTGTTGCTCTGCCACATGAACGGGCCGTGCCAGACATCATATTCCCCGTCCCACTCATTGTCATAATCACGCACGATAGCAATGCTCGCCTGAGTCCGGCTGCCGATGAACTGTTGTCCGATGCTTGCCAGCTCGCGGCCGATCTGCTCCGCTTCTCTTACCCGCCGGTTAGGCTGGTTATGGTAGTCGTTCAAGCCGTGCCAATAGATCTCATTGCCCATCGTGGCGGTCCGCCAGCGGAAATAGAGCAGCATGTCAGCGCCGTGGGCAACGGACTGGTAAGTCCACAGCCGCATCTGTCCCGGCTTCGGTGAAGGCATGTCCAGCCGGTTGACCCAGCCCCCCGGACCGGATTGCTGCTCCATGACACAGAAGTTACTGCTTACCGAACGTACTGCCGACAGGGACAGGCCCCAGCCGCGGTCAAGCATCGGGTTCACCTCAGCCGGATCGAAGCCGATGGTGGAGAACTGCGGGTAAGAGTCATAGCTGAAGAAATCCAGCAGCTCGTCATTCAGCTCATGGCTGTCCAGATGCCCGAACAGCCCGTTCGTGGTAACCCACTGATTAGGGGCCAATTCCCGGAGGATATCTGCCTGGATTTTGGCGAAATAGATGGTGTTATCAGAGATGAAGCGCTTCTCATCCAGAGCCTGGTGAGGGTTCGGCTGGTTCGGTGAAGGGGTAGGCCGGGTGAGGCAGACCTGTGACCAGCTCGTATAGGTCTGATTCCAGAACACCGTGCCCCAAGCCTGATTAAGCTTGTCTAGGGTCACATACTTGTCCTGAAGCCAAAGGCGGAAGGCCTGATGATCACTCTCCGAGTAGAATACATTGATCTCACAGTTCAGCTCGTTGTCAATCTGCCAGCCGACAACACCCGGATGATTGCCGTAATGTTCAGCAAGCTTCGTTACGATTCGGGCACAAAGCTCGCGGTATTTGGGACTGCTGTAATTGTAATGGCGGCGCATGCCGTGCTGTAGCGTCACACCTTCATAAGTAACATTTAGAGCCTCAGGGTACTTCTCGGTAAGCCAGGCAGGCGGAGTGGCCGTAGGCGTTCCCAGAATGACCTTGAGCCCGTGGCTGTGCGCCATGTCGACCGCACGGTCAAACAGATCATATTGAAACACGCCTTCTTCCGGTTCAAAAATGGACCAGGCGAACTCAGCCAGACGCACAATGGTGAATCCGGTTTCAACCATACGGCGGTAATCGTCAGCCCACATGGATTCAGGCCAGTGCTCGGGATAATAGCAGACGCCCAGTTCAAATCGTTCTGCTGCAACAGGTTTCTTCATCTTAACCTCCAAGTGTAAAAATATGCTTTATTTAAGCTACCAATCTATTGTATTATCAGCAGTGTATCCACTTATATAACAGAATATTGCTATTATATCATTATATTGCGTGCTTGAGTCAGCGCAGGGCAGGAGGAGATTCACATGAGAAAGCACTGGGTTTTGCCGCAGCCCGCTTATGCCCACTATGTATGTTATCCGGAGATGCTGGGGCATTACAGCGACTTCCCGGAGCATGCAGAGCGCAGAAGCGAGGGGTTCCTGAACAGCTATAATCTCCACATGGTTTTCGGGGGAGAAGGGTATGTTTTTCAGGGAGGGGAGCGGATCTCCATGAGACGGGGAAGCGGGTTTCTTTTTCCCAGGGGGGCTTATCAGCAGTATGGTTCTGATCCCGGGGCCGCCTGGGATGTGCGCTGGATGCACTTCGCCACGGCGATGCCTCTGCCCATGCTGGAGGAGGCGGATCAGTCACGCGGCTACTTCTTCACCTTCGATCCCGCCAGCGGTTATGAAGCACTCTTCGAGGAAATGTACCGGCTCAGCGCAGGCTATGAGACCCGGAGTGAACCGCGCCTCTCTACACTGCTCTATGAGATTCTGGTTACGCTGATGCAGAACTCCGAGCCGCTCCACGGCTCCGTTCCGCTGGAGATCCGGCATTCCATCCGGCTAACCGCCGACAGGATCTACAGTGAGTGTGAGCGGCCCTGGACGCTGGAGTCCATGGCCAGCCTTGCCGGTTATAGCAGCTACCATTTTCTCCGTCTGTTCCGCAGCATTATGGGCAAGACGCCGAACCGGTATTTAAGCGATTGCCGGATGGCCCGGGCCAAGCTGCTGCTGGCTTCCACCAAGCTGTCTGTTGCGCAAATTGCACTGCAGAGCGGTTTTCAACAATCCAGTTATTTCATCAAGGTGTTCAGACAGCTCGAAGGGATGCCGCCGAACCAATACAGACGTTCCTTCAACTCATAGAATCAAGCTTTTTTAGGACCAAGTATCAACAAAGTTTGTTACATTTGTGGCAGTTTTCACGCCGTGGCAGCCTTGGTTGAGTGACAGAAGGTTACAAATGGAAACAAAGGGTTACAAAGTGGATACAAATTCCACGCGCCAAGCAACTATACTATTGCTAGTAAATACATCTGGAGGGAAATAAATGAGAAAGTATAGAGTTACATATGCTGCATTGCTGGTGAGTTCACTCGTTGCCGGCCAGGTGGCTGGCAGTATCACTGCGCCTGCTGCACATGCAGCCCCGGCGGCGAAGGCCCCCGCAGTATCCGCTCCGGCGGCATTCAAGTTCAATTCCGTTCCCATGGGTGCGGGAGTGACCGCAGTACTGGAGAATATCAACATATGGAGCCAGCCAGGCGGGAGCATTTTGTCATACACACTTAAATATACGAATTCCGGAAATTCAAGCGCTAGCTTAATGCACTATTTCTCACGTGTGGTCACTCCGGGAGGGTCAGCGCTTCCGGGGAATCCCTTAGGTGCGGATGCCCTGAAGAAGAAAGTCGGCGCCAAAGAAACCCTTAGCGTGACCTATTATGTAAATGTGGGACAAACCTCCTCTTTGCAGGGGATCAAAATCTCGATGCTGGTCTGGGATGCCAAGACGAAAGGGTATCTGAAGCAGACGGGATCTTTTGGAGTGCCCGCTAATTATTCAACTACGGCTCCAGCTGGAACAAGCCTAAGTACAGTCATGAACGACATTCCTGTCGCAGCCAGTGCAGATTCTCTCCAGCTCTATAAATACAGCGGTAAGGTCTATGCCAAAGTAGGAGTCAGCCTAACCAACAAGGGCAATAAAGTCCTCAGTGATCCGGGCTATTCGGCGTATCTGGTATCTGCCAGCGGCACTTCCTTCGAGCTGGCGCTGAGCGGCACACAGGCGGATTACAAGATTCAGCCGCAGGAGAAGCGGAGCATTTATTACATTGCCGAAATCCCGGCCTATCTCAAAACAGATAATATGAAGCTGCAATTCACGAAGAAGGATGAGACCGCGAAGCTGGAGCTGGCTAAGTCCTCTTATAAGCTGCCCGCAGCAAGCTCGCCTAATCTGGTAGTGGGCAGCGGTGTAGTCAAAAAGATAGTAGTCAATAACAACACAGTAGACACGCTGCTCCGCAACGCCAATGTGTATGCACAGGATGCAGATGCGGTATGGACGTTCCAGATGCAGCTTAAGAATACCGGCAACAAGGCGGTAACCCTGCCAAGCTACGACCTGGCGGTCAAATCGGTCAAGGGCAAGGTTTTTCCGGTGAATTCCAAAGGTGTAAGCGGAGTAACCCTCAAACCGCTAGAGACCAAAATTGTACCGCTTACGGTCCGCGTGCCGCTTGAAGTCGATCAATCCGGATTACAGCTTATGATGATAGAGTCGGTAGGCGCTGAGAGCATAAATGTACCTGAATCAAACGGAAACGGCGAGTCAACAGGAAATACCGGAAATACCGGAAATACCGGGACTCCGTCCACTGCGGCTCCTGCAACACCGACTGCCAAAATGATTTTCCCGGTGGCCTACTTCGTCATTCCATATGCACTACGTACGGAAGTCACGTCCGGCCAAGAGTATATGACCACGAATTCATACGGCTCCTTCTCGTACAGCATAGAGTCTCTGCAGCGTTATCCTTGGAGAGATGATGATATCCTGGCTGCCAGACTGAGAATCACCAATACCCAGAACGTATCTCTTACGCTGCCTGAGCTGAAGGGCACCATTAAGCTGGATAAAGAAAACCTGCCCGTGACTACAGAGCTGTATATGGACAATAAGGATTCTTCTGTCCTTGCGCCAGGGAAGTCGGCGGAGCTGTATGTACTTGGCAAAATCGCCTATACGTCAGAGTTCCAGGATATGCGGATTGTCCTGAACGGCACACAGAATTCAGAGACCGCTGCGTTCCTGGATTTCAGCATCAATAACTCGATTAACAGTATCCCGGCCATCGAGAAGGGCAAGAGCTACACCATTAGCGGCAAAGGCAAAACGGCCAGTGTACAGGAGAACCGGACAACGATCTACCCAGGAGAAAGCCACAATCTGGTATACACAGAGCTCTATTTGAGCAGTGAAGAGAAAAGACAGAGCAAAATGGCCCGTCTCCAGGCTTACTATAAGACCAAGGACGGGCAGTATTTTGAAGCGGGCTCCAGCCA
Organism: Paenibacillus sp. FSL R7-0204; assembly: GCF_038002225.1. Taxonomy (NCBI): domain Bacteria; kingdom Bacillati; phylum Bacillota; class Bacilli; order Caryophanales; family Paenibacillaceae; genus Paenibacillus; species Paenibacillus sp. FSL R7-0204. Next base: position 4,208,186 of record NZ_JBBOCA010000001.1, on the reverse strand, counting down.
GTCGGAGAACAGCGCGTCTCCGGGCGCCAAGCAGCTCGTGGTCTTATGGGCTAAGGTGCCTAAGGCTACGGACCTCGCAGATGTCTCGCTCTACCTGGGTGCCGGTATCAAAGAAGGCAAACTGATCGAGGCCAAGGAGGAAGCTACCGGATTCGTCAATGTGGCAGCGCTGCAGCTGAATCCGCAGGCGAACGTACCGAAGAATACGCTGGAATCCACGGTATTATATCCTTATACGATTTCTGTTCTGACCTCTGAAGGCAAGCGGATGAAGTCGTCGGATACCATAGATATTACAATGAATTACAGCCTGAGGAAGGATAACATCTACGATGCAGGGGTTCTGGAGCATAAGCTGATTCTGCAGATTACCGATCCGTTAGGCATCGCTACCGAGAAGGTTCTTACGCTTGGCACAGACCTGATTGAAGGGACGAACAACCAGTATTCCTTCTCCCTCAGCAGACCCTTGTACAAGACAATGGACGGCGGCGCTTATAAGTTAGCTTTCTATGATGAATTCCAGGGTGAACGTCTGATGCTGGGCAGCCAGTCCTTTGTAGTCACTAACGTGGTTCCGAACAAGACACAGGAATAATCATCATTCGCTCAACTAAAACATTCTTATATTGTTAAAAAAGGAGCAGCTTCCATGTTGCGTGTTGAAGATATTACGCATTCGTACAAAAGCGGTAATGAATGGACCTCCGTTCTTCATAAAATCAATTTCACCGTCAAAAAAGGAGAAATGGTTGCTCTGCTGGGCAGTTCAGGTTCCGGGAAGTCAACGCTCCTCAACCTGATGGCCGGCTTGATGAAGCCCACGGAAGGTCATATCTACATTGCTGATAAGGACATTGTGAAGATGGGCGAGAATAAGCTTGCCGAGTTCCGCCGCAAGAATATCGGCTTTATCTTTCAGGCCTATGAGCTGATTACCAGCCTGACGGTCCGTGAGAACGTGGAGCTGCCGCTCGTCTTCCAGTCGGTCTCTCCCAGGGCCCGTAAGGCCAAGGCGCTTGCGCTGCTGGAGCAGGTGGGGATTCCCGACAAGGCGGATCTCTTCCCCTCGCAGCTCTCCGGAGGTCAGCAGCAGCGGGTCAGTATCGCCCGGTCACTGATCACAGAGCCGTCGGTCATCTTCGCCGATGAACCGACGGGGAATCTGGATTCCAAGACCGAAGAGGAGATTATCGGCATTCTGCTGAACCTGAACCGGACGATGAAGACGACATTTATTGTCGTTACTCATGAGTATAAGGTGGCTGAACAAATGCAGCGGATTTTTACGCTGAAGGACGGCTTCCTGGTTACTGAATTGCAGACAGGACCGCATGCGGAGACAGAACCGCGGATAGAACCGCAGCTTGAGCTGCAGACAGAAGTACAGGTTGAAGAGCAAATCGCTGAGGAAGCTGAACCGCAGATCATGGTAGAGGTTGAAGAACAATTAGCTGCAGGAGCTGAACAGGAAGCTGTAGAGCCGCAGACAGCAGCAGCGGATGAAGATCCGCCAGCTGAGGAACCTGAACACCAGACCACTGCGGAAGCTGATCCTGCAGAGGGAGGGAAGCCGTGAAGATCAGAGACATTTCACGGATGGCCTGGGAACAGGTCAAACGGCGCAAGGTGGTTACAGGTCTGTGTATGACCGGGATATCCATCGGCTGCGCAGCCATTATCGTGGCTTTGAGCGTAGGCCAGTCTGCACAGGTCTATGTAACGGAACAAGTTAATGCCAACTTCAAAATGGATGAGATTACAGTCTCGCCCGGCGGAGGACTTCCAACGAACGGGAAGAACGGAGGCGGGGGCGGCGGATCGGGTGAGGTGAATGAGAACCTCGACCCCGGCAAGCTGACCGATCAGAAGCTGAAGATCATCCAGGGGCTGAATCATGTGAAGGCGGCTTCGCCTTTTCATCAAGCAGGATATCTGCAGATGGTGACCATAGACAACAAGATCTCCGATGTTCAGGTCGTTGTCGCCGATTTACAGAAGCTGACGGCGTACGACCACAAGTTCAAGCAGGGAGGGGCGAATGGCCAGCTCGGATCCATTGTGCTCAATCACGGGGCTACACTGGGCCTGATTGACCTGGAGACCCGGCAGAAGCTGTTCGATCAGATGAGTGCGGATCCGTTCAACCAGGAGCTATACCAGCAATATGACAAAATGGCCACTGTGCCTACTGAATTGTACCGCAAGCAGGTCCAAATTCAGGCTCAGGATTACAGTTCTACATCACCGGTGTTCAAGCTTAGCTCGCCCCTGCAGATTTCCGGAATTCTGGCTCTTCCCAAAGGTATGGATGAACTGCGGTCATCTTATGAGAAGATTATGTATGTGTCTCCCGAGACCGCACAGCAGCTCTCCAAAGAGCTAATGTTCGATAATTCCACCACGAGCGTCCTCTCTCTCCCGCCGGAGGGCAGCTACAACTCGATTACGGTCAAGGTGGACGATGTGGCGAACATCAAGCCGGTAGAGCAGATGATTCAGAAGCTGTCACTGAACGCTCAAGACAATCTTTTCCAGCAGGAGATGCTGAAGGAACAATTCGATATGATCAAAATGGCGGCTCTCGGCATCGGGGTATTCATCCTGATCATCGCCTCCATCTCCATCATAGTGGCCATGACCATGTCCACCCATCAGCGGCGGCGCCAGATCGGGATTATGAAGGTCCTCGGGGCCAACATGGGACAGATCCGCAATATGTTCATTACCGAAGCTGCACTTCTGGGCCTGCTCGGGGGTATGCTGGGTGTCGCTTTCTCCTATTTAATTGTCATGGCGCTCAACAAGCTGGTGGGCAGCGCGGGGGACGGGATGAATTTCTTCATTCCGACGATGAATCTGCCGGTCGGCATGTCCTTTGCCATTATGACGGGTGTGCTGTCGGGCATATATCCGGCAATCAGCGCCTCCAGAACCGATGCATTAACCGCTATTAAACGAGACTAACCCTAAGCTAGAAAGGAAGCCGAAACGATGAAAAGGACTCTAAAGAAGAGCCTGAAATGGATCATAATCTTAGGTATCATCGGCACTGCCGGTTATTTCGGATATACCAAATTCTTCAAGGCTGATGATACCGCTGAACTCCCGCCTGAACCGATGCAGGTAATCAGCTTCCCGGTAACGGAAGAGACGTTAACCAGCTCAGTGCAGATCAAAGGCAGATCACAATACCAGAAGGAGACGCTGGTGTATGCCCCCTTTGCTTCCAAGGTGACTGCCTGGAAGGTGGAGAACGGGGCACAGGTGAAGAAGGGCCAGGTGCTCTTCACCCTGGATCAGAGCACACTCCGTAATGAGATTTCCACGGCGGAGGCAACTGCCCGCAAGGCGAAGCTGGAGGGGGAACTGAATGCTTTTGTCGCGCAGCAGGAGGATGATTCTTCTGCCCCGGCCGGTACGGAAGCGGAACGGCTGAAGGCCCTGGCTGCCCAGGAAACCGCCCGTCTGAGCGATGAGCTGAATCAGGTGAACGCCGAGATTCAAGCCAAAGAGCTTACGGAGAAGAAGGCGAAGCTGAACACTGCGGTATACCATGCACCGGAGAACGGCATCTTCCTCTTCGACAGCAGTACAGAACGTCCGCAGACCGTCACCGACAATCAGTACATCGGTAAGATTGTGGACACGAACAAGGTAGAGTTCATAGCACAGGTTGGGGAACAGGATATCTTCCGCATTAAAAAGGGCATGAAGGTGAAGGTGAAGATGACCGCCGTAAAAGATCTGGTCCTGGACGGAGAGGTAACCGGAGTGGCCAAGTTCGCTACAACGACTACGGGACAGAACACAGCCGGCCAGCTTCCGCAATTCGAGGTGGTTATCTCCATGCAGCCGGACGAGCATTTGATGGGCGGCCTCAGCCTGAGCGGAGACGTCGAGACCTCGCGCAAAGAGAAGGCGGTGGTTGTATCCAATATCGCCGTCATCCGTGAAGGGGATCTTGCCTTCGTTATGGTGGACAAAGGAAACGGCCAGTATGAACGCAAAGAGATCAAGACTGGAATGGAAACAACCGATAAAACAGAGGTGCTGTCGGGACTGAAGGCAGGAGACACCGTGGTTCTGCAGTAGTTGACAGCAGTTGAAAGCCCCAAACCTGGTTGATTGCCGGGTTTGGGGCTTTTTGAATAGAAATTATAGGCGTGAGTGGCGCGCGGCGGATCATCTAAGTGGAAATAGTACATCTAATTTATGGTCGCAGGAACAATTACTTATAACAGTTGGATAAATAACACTTAATCAGACCGAATTCTGCTGAGATTATGGGGCTTGGTGGATTAAATGTACTTTTTCCAACTGCTTCCCCACAGCGCATGGTTTCGGCTTAATTAAGTGCCTTTTTTCCAACTCTGACGGTTTATCCCGAGGGTTAGTGGAGTAAACTTCCCCTAAGTATATAAATGGTTGAGAGTGTACCGACTCCGCTTGTTAGCTACTTGTTCTGCTGATACGGCTTACGCCAAGCCTGGATGTCACTGTTCAATCCGGCGAGATCAGGCAAGGGCACTGCCTCGTCCGTTAACTGATACTTGGCTTTCAGCGCCAGAATACGGTAGACACTCTCGTCAATCCGTGCTTCGGAGATACTGCCGTTCTTGACGCTGTCCAGCAGCGCGGCGCGAACGGTTTGTTCATTCTTGTATTCATGGGCGACCAGCAGGATATCGCTGCCGGCCAATACAGATTCTACTGCCGCAGCTGGGAGGCTGTAATTCTTAATGATTGCGCCCATGGTCATGTCATCCGTAATGACTACACCTTCGTATCCCATCAGCCCGCGGAGCTGCTGGCCGATAATCACTGGGGACAGAGAGGCAGGCTTGTCCGGGTCGAGCTTCGGATACAGGATATGGGCCACCATTACAGCATCGGCCTTCTCCCGGATCGCTGCCTGGAATGGCAGCCATTCCAGTTCTGCCAGCTGGGTCTCCGTCTTGTTGATCACAGGCAGCTCCAGATGGGAGTCTACAGAAGTATCGCCATGGCCGGGATAATGCTTAACCACGGGAATTACGCCTTCACGCTCAAGTCCCTGCATCTCGGCAATGCCAAGCCGGGTGACAAGCTCTGCGCTGTTGCCGAAGGAACGGTCACCAATCACCGGATTATCCGGGTTGCTGTTGATGTCGAGGACCGGCGCGAAGTCCATATTGAAGCCGGAGGATTTCACCGCCCGGGCAAGCAGTTCGCCCATTGTTCCGGCAGCGGCGGCATCGTCTCCCTTGCCGACAGCAGCGTTCGAAGGGAAGGCGGCATAGTCAGCGGGGAGACGGCTGACCTTGCCGCCTTCCTGATCGACACTCATGAACAGCGGTGCAGAATTCCCCGCATTACTCTGCTTCAAGGCGTTGGTCAGCTGCACCAGCTCCTTCAGGCTGCCGACATTACCCGAATACAGAATGATTCCGCCCACCTTATCTTCGGCAATCATCTTCCGCGCATCAGCACCTGTTGTTTTGCCTTGGATGCCGACCAGCAGCATCTGCCCGATTTTCTCCTCCAGGGTCATTCCGGCGAGCTTCAGGGAGACGGGGTCAGGGGTGGCCGTGGCCGCTGGTGACGGAGTCGCTGGAGCTTCGGTTGCCGCAGGCGTCTGTACAGCAGCCGGAGAGGTTGACGCCGATACCGGGGTGGAGCCGGTATCGGTGCTAACCTGCGCGGAATTTTCATTCTCCTCACAGCCGCTTGCCAGAAGCAGGCAGGCGGAGGCTGCGAGCAGGAGTAGTGCGCGGCGGGTGGAATTATTTTTTATTTTATTACGGCTGAACCATTTCATCGCGGGAATCTTCCTTTCGATTGCGGTTTGGCGGATAAGAATGATAGAATGAACAAGACATTACATATGAGCTTGCTTCAAGCATAATCAATACTATAGGATGAGGTGACCTGTCAATGAAAGAGCAATTAATGAACACGCTTAATGAACAAATGAATTTCGAATTCTATTCTGCTCACGTCTATCTTGCGATGGCTGCGTATTGTTCCGGTGAGAGCCTGGACGGATTCGCCAATTTCTTTCTGGTGCAGGCTGAAGAAGAACGGTTCCATGCCATGAAGATCTACAAATTCCTGAATGACCGCGATTACCGGGCCACCCTTGCGGCGATGCCTGAACCGAACAATGAGTATAGCTCCATGTTGGATGCGTTCGAGCATGCCTTCGCACATGAGCAGCAGAATACGAAGAAATTCTATCATCTGGCGGATCTGGCCCTGGATGAACGGGAGCATGCGACGATCTATTTCCTGAAATGGTTCATTGATGAGCAGGTGGAAGAAGAGGCGCTCTTCAGCAACATTATCGCCAAGCTCAAACGGATCGAAACCGACAGCAATGCCTTCTATATGCTGGATGCAGAATTTGCAGCACGTTCGTTCACTCCTCCAGCGGAGTAGAGGACAGCCAGTGTAACCGGATCATACGCAAGCTCAGCGGCATTCTCCTGAAGAGGGGAAGCCGCTTGTTTGTGTGCAAATATAAGAAATTATATGTTTCACACAATAACTTATCCTTCTATTTCTCGCTGAAACGGTACCGTCCTTGAGAGGACGGCAACGCCGTTTCTGCTTGGCCGACCCAGGGTCACCATATAGTTAGACTACGTTTTGCGGTAAAAGTTACCCGGCCTGTCAGCAGCAGATGGACTGCAAAGTTGAACAAGGGCAAAGAATGTAGGGGGTGGCAACTTACTTCCGGGCTCCCAACTCTATTTAGCGGGGTTAACTCTTGCGCTGTCCGGCAACACTGTTTCTCTAGACCCACCCGTAATTCAGCGTGTAGTATGGAACAATACTAATCTTTGGAGGTCCTTTTTCTTGGAAAATTACAGTGATATCAAACAAAGTGAAAAAGGAGCATGGCTAAGTCTATTAGCGTACATACTCTTATCTGCTGTCAAATTATTCATAGGAACGGTGTCGGGCTCTCAGGCTCTCCTGGCTGACGGACTGAATAACAGCACCGACATTATTGCTTCTCTGGCCATCCTGACCGGGCTTAGGATTTCCCGCAGACCCCCGGATTCCAACCATAGCTATGGTCATTTCAGAGCAGAGACAGTTGCCGCACTGGTCGCCTCTTTTATCATGATTGCCGTAGGCTTCCAAGTGCTCTATCAGGGTGTGAACAAATTCATTCAGCCTGTGCTGGAGACCCCTGATCTGATTGCCGCGTGGACGGCAGCTGCCTGTGCTGTGGTTATGATTGCAGTCTACCGTTACAACATCAGGCTTGCCCGCAACCTGAACAGCAATGCAATGCATGCAGTGGCGCAGGATAACCGTTCGGATGCACTGGTCAGCATGGGAGCCTTCGTCGGCATTATCGGCTCACAGTTCGGAATTCCCTGGTTAGATCCGCTCACAGCCACGATTGTCGGACTGCTGATCTGCAAGACGGCCTGGGATATTTTCCGCAAAGCTACACACGACCTCACCGACGGCTTCGATGCCGGTAAGCTTGCGCTGATGAAGCAGACGGTAGCTGAGATTGAAGGCGTGGAGTCGATTAAGGATATCAAAGCCCGTATTCACGGTAATAATGTGCTGGTCGATACTACAGTGCTGGTGGATTCCAGTCTGAATGTGGTGCAGAGTCACGATATTACGGAGGAGATCGAGGATCAGCTTAAGGACCGTCATCAGGTCTCTACCGTACTTGTCCATATCGAACCGATGTGACCAACAGGTGTACAACAAGAATAGTTACATGAAGAATTGCCTTGCTTTCGGGTGGGGCGATTTTTTGTGTTAGATAAGGCGCACTAAAGAAATTAACGAAAAGCAAAAAGAAGCGGAGGGGAAATTTGGAACTGTAGGAGCGATAGCGATCGCCTGAAAGCTTTCCGCAGGAAAGCTCGCATCGTAAGCATCAGCTAGTCACCGGATTTCTACCACGAATAGTGGTTTAAATCAAGAAACCTGGGGGCGGGCAGCGGCCGGAAGTCCAAATGTTCACCGCAGCGACGACCAAGCTTCGAGTTCAAACCTTGAGTACGTCTTATATAGATTGGGAAAAACGTTCTTCGCCCTGGCCCGGACTTGCCCGCATTGCAGGAACATGTATATAATATCAATGTGTTATTAACAAGCGATTCCTATTAATCGATTCAAGACAAGGAGAATATCCATGCCAAATCAACCAGTCACCGACCCCAACGGCTTAAACGAGGAGCAATTCCTGAAAAACTATAATGTTGGCAGCTACGAACGTCCGTCTGTCACCGTCGATATGCTGATTTTCACTGTAATGGAGCAGGAGCAGGATAACTACCGCAAGCTGGCGGATAAGTCCTTGCAGCTCTTGCTGATTCAGCGCGGGGAGCATCCTTTTCTGGGACAGTGGGCCTTGCCGGGAGGGTTCGTGGGGATCAGTGAGAGCGTAGAAGAAGCTGCCCGCCGGGAGCTGTACAGCGAGACTAATATCGATAATATCTACATGGAGCAGCTGTATACCTGGGGCGATGTAGACCGTGATCCGCGGATGCGGGTGATCAGCTGCTCCTACATGGCGCTAGTGGACCGCAAGGCTCTGGACGTACAAGCAGGGGATGATGCAGCCGCAGCTGCCTGGTTCGACGTTTCGTACCACATTCTGGAGACCCGCCGCGAGGTGCTGGAGCAGGACGTCCGCCAGGAGACACTGGTGGAGATTATACTGGAGAGTGAGCAGGAGAAGCTAAGCGGGGTCGTCAAGCTTACCGAGACGATTCAAGGGCATGTCCGGCAGGTCAGCCGTGAGATCGTGCGCAGCACAGGGTTTTCTTTTGACCATCTGCTCATGGTGCAGTATGCCATCGAACGTCTGCGCGGCAAGGCGGAATATACCGATATTATCTTCAATCTCATGCCGCCGTTGTTCACCTTGTCCGAGCTGCAGCGCGTGTATGAGATTATCCTCGGCAAAGAGCTGCTCGCCGCCGCCTTCCGCCGCAAAATCGCAGAGCGGGTCATTGAGACGGATCAGAGCACCCGGGATGCCGGACACCGTCCCTCGAAGCTGTACCGGTATAACCGGGAATGGAATTTATTTTGAGAACGCCCTTCTGTCCGGCAACGCCGCCTTGGCCTTGTGATGTTCTTAATAGAACTTTCATAGGGAAAAGCAGACAATTAGTTATATTTTGACTATTTGATTTATGGCAAAGGACAGGGTGAGCCTATGATTAGCTGGAAGGATTCGTATGATATCGGAGTAGAAAAGATTGATTGTCAGCACAGACAGCTGCTGGTGAAGCTGAATGATTTTTTTGAAGCCTGCAGCAACCAGCAGGGCAAAGAAAAAATCGAAGAAACGCTGAAGTTCCTCAAGGACTATACCGTGGAGCATTTCGGCAGTGAAGAGCAGCTGATGAAGGATATCAGCTTCCCGGAGCTGTCGGAACACCAGAAGACGCACGCTGAGTTCGTGCAGACTGTGCTTGATCTGGAAGAGAGTATTAAGAACAAAGGGGTATCGGTCTTATCCACCATTAAGCTGAACCGGACGCTGACAGACTGGCTAATTAATCACATTCACAAGTGTGACAAACTGATTGGGGAATGCATCGCTGCAAAGGGCAACCAGGCGGTCTAACTGAATGATCGGGAACAAGGAGATGCTGTAAGGCATTTCTTTTTTTATATTAGCTGCTTGGATATGAATCCTATTGCCTGTTGATATTATCATAGTATCCAGTTTGTTAAGGGGGGAGGATCATCATGGATTGCCTGGGGTGCAGAATTGCGAACGGGCTTGAGCCTGACCTGAATATCGTCTATGAGAATGAATATATCACCTGTGTACTCGATATCGATCCCTTCAATGAAGGCCATACCCTGATTCTGCCCAAAAAGCACTATTGGGACGTCGATGAGATGGATGCGAAGACTGCACATGCTGTTATGGAGACTTCACAAAAGCTCTCCGCCTTGCTCAAACGTCTATACCAGCCGGACGGGATCAGAATCATTGCCGACGGCGGTAAATTCAATGATCTGACCCACTATCATATGCATGTGCTTCCCCGGTATGAGGGGGACGGGCTACTGTGGGGAGAGCCGCTGCGCCCGGACGGAGCCGGGGAACGGCTGGGCGAGACGAGACGGAGAATGGTAGAAGCGTTGGCGGAGAAAAAACCTATGCTGAAAAAAGCGATGGACACGCTAGAGTTTCTGAGCCAGGACGCCGCAGCGCGAGTGGCTTATGATGCCGGGATGAAGGCGCTGAGCGATGAGCATTCCCGTATTGAAAGTGCCGAAGCAAAGGGTAGAACGGAGACAAGTAAAGAAATTGCTATTAAACTTCTAGACCGCGGTATAGACCTGCAAACCATTTCCGAAGCCACCAGCTTACCGGTAGAAGAAATCAAGGGACTAAGACAATAAACGGAAATACGCATTCCATCAACGGCAGCCGCAGGGCTGCCTTTCTTTTTTGTCCAAGGGGAACTCAGGTTTATCACAGGTTGGCGGCACAGTTTATACCTGGTGAATACTTTGTGTTATGATTTGAAGTAGATCGTATAGAAACTTACTTTAAGGGAGTGGGATTTAGTGAAAAACATGCGGATGCTGGCCGGGGCTGCGGTCATGGTGCTGGTGCTTGGACTGGTGAATGTCTACATTGGATGGCATCTGTCCGTATTGCTCCAGGCATGGCTGCCGGGGATAAATACTGCTGCGTACTGGACTGTCTTTCTTGTCATTTCCTTCTCTTATATGATTGGCCGGGTGCCTCTGCCGCAGGCGCTGAGACCGTTAGGCAGGTTGTTCAAGGTGATCGGCTCTTATTATCTGGCTTGTATGGAGTTCGCCGTGATCATGCTGCCGCTGACCGATCTGCTCTATGGTGTGCTGGCGCTCGCAGGCGCGAATCTCTCCGCATTCGTAACGGAAGCAGGAACTACATTGCTGGTATTGCTCGCCGTCTTCCTGATCTGGGGATCGCGCAATGCCTGGAGTACTGTGGTGCGGACCCACCGGCTTAAGGTGGAAAAATCCATCGGAACCAGCGTTCCGCTGACGGTAGCGGTAGCCTCCGACCTGCATCTGGGCAACATTGTCGGCAACCGCCATCTGCGCAGAATGGTCAGGGAGATGAACGCGATGAACCCGGATATCATTCTGCTGGCCGGAGATGTGCTGGATGACAGCATTGAACCTTTTCTCCGCAATGGGATGGAGCAGCAGCTGAAGCAGCTGAAGGCACGTTATGGGGTCTACGCTGTGCTGGGAAATCACGAATACTACGGCGGATCGATTGCGCAGTATACGGAGGTTATGCATAGTGTCGGCATTCAGGTGTTACAGGATGAAGTGGTGGAGACTTCGGGAGTCTACGTGGTCGGGCGCAAAGACAAGACTGCTGAAGCTATGGAGGCCGGTGGACGGCTCAGCGTGGAAGCTTTACTGGAGGGTCTTGACCGCAGTAAGCCGATCCTGATGATGGATCATCAACCGACTGGCTTTGGCATCGCTTCAGAGGCTGGAGTGGATGTGCTGCTGTCTGGACATACCCACCGGGGGCAGATTGCACCGAATCACTGGATTACCCGGCGCCTGTTCGAACTGGATTGGGGCTATCTGCTCAAAAATAAGCTGCATGTCATCGTCTCGTCCGGCTACGGAACCTGGGGACCGCCGATCCGGCTGGCCAGCCGCTCGGAGCTGATTAAGCTGGAGCTTGTGCTGGAAGGCAGTAGGAGCTATGGTGAAGAAAAGGTGTCACCTGCGGCTAAGCCTGTTCTAATCTAACGGAAACCTTCATGCGGCTGTATTGAACCCTCTGCCTTCCTTAGGAAGGATAGGGGGTTTTTGTTTGTCTATGGGTGAGTTGGTGCAATTCTTTTGACAATCCTGACGGAATCAGATAATCTATCTCTAGATATAGTTAAGCTATTAACTAAATGGAGTTGACGACTGCTAATGGATGATTTACAAAAGGTTGTGCTTGAGCTGCCGCTTGAAAATAGGGTTTTCTTCGCCTTGGTGGGAGCGACTGCCGGCACTGTGGCCGTCTCGGAGAAATATTGGCAGGCGCAGGGGCTGAACGGGGCAAGAATTCGCGTACTGGTTGAGATTGCGAAGGAAGGAGGGGCGATCCTGCCTTCGCTGCTTGCTGAGCGAATCGCGGTAACCAAAGCCAATATCAGCCTGCTGCTGACTCCGCTGGAGAAGGATGGCTATATTACGCGGGCGGCTCACGCACAGGATGGCCGTAAGACAGTCATTTCGCTGACTGAAGCAGGTAAGCGTCTGCTGCTGGAACAGCTGCCGGGGAACCGGGAAGCAGTTGCGGAGGTAATGAACCGGCTGGATGAGCCGGAGCTGCAGCTGCTGCTGAAGCTGCTGAATAAGCTGAGCAGAGGATAGAAGGTGTGGAATGTTCCGCATGCCGGGAGGCTGCCCGCAGACAGAGATTATATATAGCAGCTGGAATATGACGGTGGATATGTGAAGAAATCTGATTCCAATAAGGAAAGGATGTTATCGCCTATGACGACAATATTGATTACGGGAGCAAACGGGCAACTGGGAAGTCTAATTCTGGAGAATCTGCGTAGCAGCATCCCTGTAGGGCAGATCATTGCCGGAGTAAGAAGTGTTGAGCAAGCTACTTTTATCCGGGAGCAGGGAATTGAAGTCCGCAAGGTGAATTATGATCTGCCGGAAACACTGAATGAAGCTTTTCGCGGGATTTCCCGGCTCCTGCTGATCTCCAGCTCGCATACGGATGACAATGTTCGTCTGTCCCAGCATAAGCGGGTGATTGATGCGGCTAAACGAAGCGGTGTGAGGCATATCCTATATACTGGTTTTGCATTCTCAGGGCGGAGAACAGATCAGAGCAAGCCGGATAATGTGCATACATGGACGGAACAGGCGATTATAGACTCCGGGCTGGAATATACCTTTTTGCGCAATGCTCTTTATATTGATTTCGTAGGGGTGCTGGGGCTGAAGGAAGCCCTCTCCAGCGGAGAGCTGGTGACGGCACCGGGAGAATGGAAGTTTAACTCGGTAGGTCGACGGGATCTTGCATTGGCTGCTGCTGCTGTGCTGGCCGAAGAGGGAGCAGGCAACCGGATCTATGAATTGACCGCTCCGCAGACCTGGGATTTTGGCGATCTGGCCGAAGTTCTGACAGAGGTTGCCGGCAATCCGGTGGTGCACCGTCAGGATGACGGAATTCAGCACTGGATCTATGCTTTTATGAGCAAGCTGGATACGGCTTCCACCTCCGGGGATTTGGAGCGGCTTATGGGCAGACCGGTCACCCCACTGAGGGACAGCATTCTGCCTTTTATAGTGTAGGACGTACTGACCTAAGTGAGCTTGTTGGTTTGGAGTCCTATTGTTTTGAGCAGGGTTTGTTGCTAGTATGATGTCATTGACAGGCAAGCCGGAGGGGGCGTATGTAAGTTGAAAAAGATACTGGTAGCCGACGACGATGTTCATATCCGCACGCTGCTGCGGCATGTTCTTACCAGAGAGGGATATCAAGCGATAGAAGCCGGAGACGGGCGGGAAGCGGCGGCGCGCATGAAGGAGCAGACGGTCGATCTGGCGGTGGTGGATGTGATGATGCCGCATATGGACGGATTGGAGCTGTGTGCATACATAAGGGAGAACTATGATATTCCCGTTATTCTGCTGACGGCCCGCCAGCAGCTCAGCGATAAGGAGCAGGGCTATCTGCACGGGACGGATGATTATGTGACTAAGCCTTTTGAGCCGGAGGAGCTGATCTTTCGCATCAAGGCCTTGTTCCGCCGTTATTCCATCGCCTCAGATGATCGGATTCGCCTGAATTCGCTAGTGATAGACCGTAAGAATTACGAGATCAGTGACGGTACAGAGGTGCTGCTGCTGCCGGTGAAGGAGTTCGAGCTGCTGGCCCAGCTGGCCCAATATCCGGGACGCCTGTTCACGCGTGGTGAGCTGATTGAGCTGGTCTGGGGAGCGGACTACGAAGGGGACGAGCGGACGGTGGATGTTCATATCAAGCGCCTGCGTCAGCGGTTCAGCGAATACCAGAATGATTTTATCATCCGCACGGTACGGGGAATTGGCTACAAAGTGGACATGGTGAACGCATGAGATCGCTCTATGTACGGATGAGTATTATCTTCTGCTCGGTGATTATGATCAGCAGTGTGCTGGGATTTCTGGTCTCTAACCTCTATTACCAGTCCCAAGTCAAGCCGAAAAATGATGCTAAGCTGACCCGGATGGCCATAGGTTTGCAGCAGTTCATTGAGGATCACCCGGATGCGGTGGAAGAATATCTCCTGAGTACGGCTTCCCTGGGGTACAAAATGTATCTGGTCAATGGCGATGGAGAGGAACGCTTCTACGGCCTGCCTTTCCGCAAAAATGACCTCAAGGACGAGGCGCTGCGCAAGGTGCTGGACGGGGAGATCTACCATGGGGTGGGGAATTTCCCCGGCCAGCTGTTCGTGACAGGGTTCTTCGATAACCAGCTCAGCAATTCCATTGGGGTGCCGGTCCATATTAACGGGGAGACCTATGCCTTGTTCATGCGTCCGGATGCCCAGGTGCAGTTCGGGGAGCTGCGGATCTTTTTTGTCGTGATTATTGGAGTCATTATTCTGCTAAGTCTGTGGTTCATGCTGATTACTGTATTTCATGTGGTGCGGCCGATCACCCGGCTAACCGAGGCCACGCTCCTAATCTCCAAGGGGCGCTACGACATTAAGCTCTACACCGCACGCCGCGACGAGATCGGCCAACTGGCTTCCCACTTCATGACGATGAGCCGCGAGCTGGAACGTACGAACCGGGCAAGACAGGAGTTTGTCGCCAATGTGTCGCATGAGATTGAGTCACCGCTAACCTCAATTCAGGGCTTCGCCCATGCGCTCCAGGACGGTACTCTGCCGGAAGCTCAGCGCCAAGAGTATCTGTCCATTATCGGGGATGAGAGCCGGCGGTTGTCCATGCTCAGCACACAACTGCTCACCTTGTCTTCGCTGGATTATGACGAGCATGCTCTGCAGAAAAGAAGCTTCGATCTTCGCGCCCAGCTGCGGCAGGTGATTCAGATTATGGAGTGGCATCTTACGGAGAAGGAACTGGCGGTAAGGCTGCATGCCGGAGAAATCCGGCTTACGGGCGATTCCAATCTGCTCTATCAGGTGTGGATGAATCTGGTGACGAATGCGGTCAAATACACCCCGGCGGGCGGGAACCTCAGTATCGCAGCCCATGTGGAGGGCCAGCAATGTATTGTAACAGTGACCGACAACGGGGCGGGTATTCCGGCGGAGCAGCTGCCGATGATCTTCGACCGGTTCTACAAGGTGGATCAGTCGCGATCCCGTGAGCCAGGCAGCAGCGGGCTGGGGCTGGCCATCGCCCAAAAGATCGTCCAGGCGCATGGCGGAAGCATCGAGGTAACGAGTACAGTAGGGGAAGGAACAACGTTCACTGTCACTCTGCCCTGCCACCCTGCCGCTATATAGGTTGAACTAAAAATTTAAAGTTAAAGGAAAAGTGGCGGAGGGGAATTTTGGAACTGGAGGAGCGTTAGCCTTCTCTGGAGTCACGGCATTCCCAAAACATAATACCGTTTAGTTCAATCTATATAGTGTAATTCTTTATTCATACTCCGTTCATCTTCACTCTCTAAACTGTGGATATACAGATTAGAAGGAGTGGTTATATGTTCTTGGCAATAAGGGAGATGAGGCACTCCAAAGCACGCTACAGTCTCATTATGGTGATTATGCTGCTGGTCTCGTTCCTAGTGCTGTTCGTCACCGGCCTGGCCAGAGGGCTTGCTTATGCTAACATTTCAGCGCTGAAAAATATGCCCGCCAATTACTTTGCCGTGCAGAGCGACGCGGATCATACCTTCAGGCGTTCACAGTTAACGGATACGGAGCTTGCGGCTGCCCGGTCGGTAGCCGGAGAGGCGAACGCGACTCCGTTGGGGGTACAGACCAGTACAATTACGGCTGCCGGTGCAGATGTTAAAGCGGATATTACGTTTTTTGCTGTAGATATGACTGGGATGTTGGCTCCTGATGTAACGGAAGGTGCCGGAATCACCAATGAGGTTCAAGGCAGTGCAGTTGCGGATTCGAAGCTGGAGCAGTCAGGCGTTACCATTGGCAGTACGATCCGTGATCAGGCTTCCGGCATGAGCTGGACGGTTACCGGCTTCGTGAAGGACAGCTCCTACAGCCATACTCCGGTGGTCTATATCAACCAACTGGACTGGCAGGCGATGAAACAAGGAGCGGTTCAGGGCGGCGGCAGTTCAGGCAATGCCAATGCTCCGTACAATGTTATCGCGCTGGATGTAACGGCAGCTCAAGCTGCGCAAATTGCGGATCAGCAGCAGTCCGTAGAGGTAATTACGCAAAAGCAGGCAATCGCCAGTGTTCCCGGTTACTCCGCCGAGCAGAACTCGCTGCTGATGATGATTGTGTTCCTGTTCGTGATTGCCGCAGTAGTTCTTGCTGTATTCTTCTATGTCATTACGATCCAGAAGACCAGCCAATTCGGTATCCTGAAGGCAATGGGGACCAAGATGTCCTATCTGGCCTGGAGTGTAGTCGGTCAAGTGATGCTGCTGTCTGTCGCCAGTCTGGCGCTGGGCATTCTGCTTACGCTTGCGATGAATATGGGCCTGCCTGACACGATGCCGTTTGAGCTGGACGGGCAGACGATGGCTATGACCAGTCTGCTGTTCATAGGGATGTCCCTGCTGGGCTCGTTAATTTCGGTAGCAAGAGTGGCCAAGGTGGATGCTTTGGAAGCGATAGGGAGGACTGGAGCATGAGTGCGAAATTAGTGATGAAGCAGGTAACCAAGACTTACGGAGACGGGGACGGGGCGATGACCGTTCTGAACCATCTGAACCTTACGGTGAACGAGGGCGAATTCATAGCAGTACTGGGACCATCCGGCTCCGGGAAAAGCACGTTTCTCTCCGCAGCCGGCGCTCTGCTCACGCCCACCAGCGGTGAGATCATCCTCGACGGCGAATCACTGCGTGACAAGGACAAGGGGGCACTGACGGAGCTGAGGCTGAAAAAAATCGGCTTCATGTTCCAAAGTGCGCAGCTGCTGCCGTTCCTGAAGGTAGAGGAGCAATTGCTCTATTTAGCGAAGCTTGCTAAGCTCAGCCAGAAGGAAGCGAAGGTGCGTGCCGCCTATCTGCTGAAGCGTCTGGAGATCTGGGAACGCCGCAACCATTACCCCGAACAGCTGTCCGGGGGCGAGAAGCAGCGGGTGGCGATTGCCCGGGCATGGATGAACAAGCCGGCCATTCTGTTCGCGGATGAACCTACAGCCAGCCTGGATTACAGCCGCGGCCGGGAAGTCGTGCGGATGATCGCCGACGAGGTGCGGAGCGAAGGCAAGGCCGCCGTGATGGTAACTCATGACGAACGGATGCTCGACTGGTGCGACCGGGTGCTGCATCTGGAGGATGGCGTGCTGGTTGAAGCGCATAGCCTTAATTAATTGGAACTGAACCCTGGGGATGGGGTTCAGTTTTTTTGAATGGCGGTTTCCCGCTCCATGATGCTTTCACACGCCCGAGTAGGCCATAAACCCGCCGTCTACGGGGATGGTTACCCCGGTTACGAACCCGGACATGCGCTCATCGGCCAGCCAGAGCAAGGTGCCGAGCAGATCCTCCGGTGTGCCGAAGCGGCGCATCGGGGTCTGGGAGATGATTTTGAGCGAACGTTCGGTCAGTTCACCGTTCGGGTTCTTCAGCAGCTGTTCATTCTGTGCGGTGACGAAGAAGCCGGGGGCGATGGCATTCACCCGTATGCCGGACTCTGCCAGATGAACCGCAAGCCACTGCGTAAAGTTGTTGATGCCTGCCTTGGCCGCACTGTAAGCCGGGACCTTGGTGAGTGGCGAAGCGGCGCTCATGGAGGAGATGTTGATTACCGCAGCTCCGGGGCGTCCGAGCATCTGCTTGGCGAAGATTTGGACTGGAATTAATGTTCCGGTCAGATTGAGGTCGAGGACCGTGCGGAAACCGTTCACGGACAGATCGAAGAAGGAGACGACATCGGGGTTCTCCGGGTCTCCCGGCTCCAAGGTCTCCTTGGTGGTGATCGCAGAAGGCTGATTCCCCCCGGCTCCATTGATTAACAAGTCGCAGGACCCCCACTGCTTGTGGATCTCTTCCGCTGCCTGCCGGACACTCTCTGCATCCATAACATCGCAGGCCAAGGCTAGAGCCTGACCGCCGCCGGAAGTGATCTGGGCAGCCAGAGCCGCTCCCTTGGCCTCCGTACGGTTCAGGATAGCTACCTTCATGCCTTGCCGGGCCAGCTCCAGCGCCATAGCGCTGCAGAGGGCTCCGGCTCCTCCGGTAATTACAGCAGTCTTGCCTGCCAGTGCAGGCTGTAATGCCAACTCAGTCATAGTGATCCAACCCTTCTTGGTGAAAGTATGATCTTGCGTCAGGTTATATCAGTCTGCGGATCTTTGCTTATAATATTGCGGATATTTCTCCATTAGCATCTCCTGGTCGGCGATCGTCAGGGCCATATGCTCCTGCATAATCTGATCCCCTTGCTGAATATTATGCTGCTCAATGGCTTCATATAGAGAATAATGCTGCCGATACAGATGCTCCCAGTTGTGATCTGCCGTGAGCTTGAGCATCCGGCTGCGGTTCAGGTGAACCTTGATCTGCTGGATGACCTCCCAGGTATTTTTTTTATTGCAGCCCATGAAAATCACATGATGGAACTCTTCGTCCAGCATGAACATTTCTTTATAGTCCTGGTCCTCGATGCAGAGCTTCTGCTTGTCCAGATTGGCCTTCAGATCAATAAGCTTCCTGGCCTGGAAGGTGTTGCACGCTTCCCGGATGACCGCCCGCTCCAGATGCTCGCGCATGAAGCGGGCTTCTTCCACGAGCTCGGAATCAATCAGGGAGACCACCGTTCCCCGCTGGGGATATACGGCAAGCAGGCCCTCCTGGGCCAGACGGACGAAGGCCTCCCGGACTGGGGTGCGGCTGACGTTGAATTTCAGCGAAATCTCTTTCTCAGAAATGCCGGTTCCGGGCGGCAGCTCCAGCAGCAGAATCTGATTCTTCAGTGAACGATACACGATGTCCCTTGTGGAGAGTGCTTGTGTACCGATAGTGTATTCCATCGTGTAACCCTCCTGCTATAGTTATTGTAAGCACTACCATACTACCATACAAGTATGGTAGTATGGTAGTGCTTACGGGCATAAGCGTCTCCCGTCCGCATCAGGACGGTATCCGTGGCCCGCCAATATCATAGACGAGAGGCTGGAGAACAATATGAGTACATCATCTTTTATTCATGACGACTGGCTGCTGTTAAGTCCAAGTGCACAGAGATTGTATCACGATTATGCTGCCGCAATGCCGATTTACGATTTCCACAGTCATCTGAATCCGCAGGAGATCAGCAGTAACCGCAGGTTCCGCAATATTGCTGATCTCGCCTTGTCCGGGGATCATTATAAGTGGCGGGCGCTCCGCTGGCTGGGCGTTGACGAACAGCTAATTACCGGGAATGCACCGGACAAAGACAAGTTCATGGTCTGGGCGCGTTCCCTGCCGGAGATGGTGGGCAATCCGCTCTACCACTGGACTCATCTGGAGTTGAAGCGCTACTTCGGGATCGACGAGCTGCTCTCTGGAGAGACTGCGGACAGTGTGTGGGAACGCTGCAACGAGCAGCTCCAGGGAGATGAACTGACTACGCAGGGGATTCTCAAAAAACTCAATGTCGATGTGGTCTGCACAACGGATGATCCCATTGATTCACTGGAGCATCACATCCAGATTAAGAAGGATCATGCGCTTAAGGCGGTGGTCGCTCCAACCTTCAGACCGGACCGGGTATTGAATATCCGTGATGAAGGGTTCACCGGATACGTAGGTCTGCTTGGTGAGGCGAGCGGTCTTGAAATCCACGATTACTCGGGGTTCCTCCAGGCTGTGACGGCGCGGATCGATTATTTCCATAAGCATGGCTGCCGGCTGTCGGATCAGGCTTTCGGCGAGCTGCCGCATGCCCAGTCTACAGAGCATGAAGCGGCCTACATATTCGCCCGTGCCTTCAAAGGGGAAGAGATCAGCCCGCAGGAGGAACAGAAGTTCCAAAGCCATACGCTGATCAAATTAGGCCGGCTCTATCATGAGCGGGGCTGGAGCATGCAATTGCATATCGGAGCGCTGCGCAACAACAATACACGGATGTTCAGTGCTATCGGCAAGGACAGCGGCTTCGATTCGATTCTGGATTTCAATATGGCCCGCAGTCTCAACGCGCTGTTGAATGAGCTGGATGCCAGTGGACAGCTGCCGAAGACCATCGTCTACACACTGAACCCTTCGCAGTATGAGATGATCGCCACCGCAATCGGCAATTTCCAGGGGGATGGCATCAAGGGCAAGGTACAGATGGGCTCCGGCTGGTGGTTCCATGATCAGAAGGAGGGCATGCTGCAGCAGTTGAAGGCGCTATCCAGCATTGGCCTGATCAGCCCTTTTGTCGGCATGCTGACTGATTCCAGAAGCTTCCTGTCCTTCACGCGTCATGAATACTTCCGGCGCATTCTCTGCAACCTGTTCGGCACGTGGATCGAAGAGGGGGACCTGCCGCGAGACTATGCCTTGATCGGCCGGACCATTGAGAATATATGCTACAACAATGCGGATGCTTATTTCGGGATTAAGTAGGGAGCAGGAGCGCAGCATACCATTCATGGGTTGACGCAGTGAAAAAATCAGCAGGCCTCTTAGAGAGGCATGCTGATTTTTTAATTGTTCAGGAATTATGTCTTTCAAGGCACAACAGCAAACCGATTATAATTGGACTGGCAGCGCCGCGTAGGCCGAATGTAATCGAAAAACCGATTACAATTGGACTCGGAGCGCCGCGTAAGCCGAATGTAATCGAAAAACCGATCACAATTGGACTGTGAGGGCTACGTAAGCCGAATGTAATCGAAAAACCGATCACAATTGGACTCGGAGGGTAGCGTAAGCCGAATGTAATCGAAAAACCGATCACAATTGGCCGTTACAGCGGAATATGGACCAATGCAGCATACATTGTTCGCGCGAAGGTAATCTTATTCATCCGTTAGGGTGATTATGTTCTGATAATCCGTTGCATTCTACCTCGTACTGCTCCGGTAAGCAGACGGGGATACGCCAGTCGATTTCTTGAACACCTTGGAAAAGTGGGCCAGCTCCATGCCGACCTGCTCGGCGATACTGGAGATGCTGAAATCGGTATAGGAGAGCTGTCTCTTAGCCAGCTCCATCCGTTTCAGCTGGACATACTGCATCGGCGGAACACCGATGAATTTCTTGAAGTAGGGAATGAAATAGTTCGGGTGCAGATGGACCCGCTCTGCCAGTTCCTCCACCGTCAGCGGCCGCATTAGCCGTTGATCGATGTAGCCCATCACATTTGCCAGCTTACCCTGGTCGCTTGTATGCGTCAGATCGTCAAGGAAATTGCTGTAGCCTCCAGATTCCAGGCAGAGGGACAGCAGCGTAAGCAGCGCGGCCTGCGTCCGCAGGGTAGCGAGGAAGCCGGTATCCTGGAACCATTCAATCATCTCTGCAAACATCGTCCGGGTGGCCTCCGGGTCAGGCACATCACAGATGTAGAGCTTATTCGCCGAATGAAACAGCGGCCATTCCCCGATCTGCGCATCGAAGTGGCAATAGTAGCGTGTATAAGGATCATCACGTGAAGTATCCGTGGTCTGGGTAGAGCCTGCGGGCATAATCATCAGCTGTCCGGGTCTCGGATAGTACGCCACTCCGTTGATAATCACCTTGCCTTCGCCGGAATCAATGTAGTAGAGCCGGTTGAAGGCAGGGGTCTCATTCGTCCGGTTCCATCCCGGATATCTGCTGGTTAATTGGGCATGGGTAACGGTAACCGTCAGGTTGTGCAGCAGGCGTCCGGTCAAATTACCATTGCCTTTCGCAGTCATATTCATATCAGGGCTCCTTAAAATAAGGCTATAAAGCTATTATAACGCTTCCATTTATCCAATACATCTTATTATTATACAAATATACCTTAATTACAGTCATGGCCTCCACAGGCAAATAGGGTTATCCTCATATCATAAACTGTTTCAGGAAGGGACTGGACGATGGATAAGGTGAAATTTGGAATTATTGGCGTTGGGGGGATGGGGCGGACCCATGCACAGAGTCTGCTGAGTGATATTAAGGGGGCCGAGCTAACGGCCGTATGCGACATCAGCCCTGAGCGGCTGGAATGGGCAGAGGAGCATTTGCCGGATCATGTGCAGCGCTTTCTGTCGCCGGAGGAACTGTTCAAGTCCGGGATCATTGATGCGGTGATGATTGCCACCCCGCATTATGATCATCCGCCGCTGGCGATTGCAGCGCTGGGCTACGGGCTGCATGTTCTGATTGAGAAGCCTGCCGGTGTCTATACGAAGGCAGTACAGGAGATGAACGACGCCGCAGCGAAGTCTGACCGCAAGTTCGGCATTATGTATAACCAGCGGACGAACCCGCTCTATCAGAAGCTGAGAGACTTGATCCAGTCCGGGGAACTGGGGGAGATCCGGCGCACCAACTGGATTATTACGAATTGGTACCGCTCTCAGAGCTATTACGATTCCGGCGGCTGGCGGGCGACTTGGGGCGGGGAAGGCGGCGGGGTACTGCTGAACCAGGACCCGCACCAGCTTGACCTCTGGCAGTGGACTACCGGGATGATGCCTAAGCGGGTACGCGCTTTTTGCCAGTTCGGGAAGTACCGGAATATTGAGGTTGAGGATGATGTGACCGCCTATGTGGAATATGAGAATGGCGCAACGGGGCTGTTCATCACGACTACAGGAGAAGCGCCGGGGACGAACCGGTTCGAGATTACTGGCGACAACGGTAAAATCGTCATCGAAGACGGCACGCTGACCTTCTTCCGCCTTCGCACCCCGGAGCCGAAGTTTAATGCGGAATATACCGGAGGGTTCGGAGCACCGGAGTGCTGGAAATGCGAGATTCCGGTGGAGGCCGGCAATGGAGAACAGCATAAGGGCATTCTGCGCAACTTCACCAATGCGATCCTGCATGATGAGCCGCTGCTGGCTCCGGGGGAAGAGGGCATTCACGGGCTGACCCTGTCCAATGCCATGTATCTGTCTGCGTGGACTGACAACTGGGTGGACCTGCCGATCGACAGCGAACTGTTCTATGAGAAGCTGATGGAGCAGGTGGAGAATTCGACTTTTCAGAAAGCGCCGGTCAGCCAGAAAGCCCTGGATGTATCGGGTACCCACTAGACGAACCTTACTCTTACGCAAACTCAAACTTAACTAGGAGTGGATGAATACAATGAATCGTTCAACGATTGCCGCCCAAATGTATACTCTGCGAGAATTTACCCAGACGCCGGAGGCCTTGCGGGAGAGCCTGCGGAAGGTGAGCAGTATCGGGTACCAGGCTGTCCAGATCTCCGGGAACGGTCCGATGGACCCTAAGCTGGTGAAGGAATATGCCGATGAATTTAATCTCAAAATATGTGCGACACACGTTCCCTGGGACCGGCTGGTGAATGATCTGGATGCACTCGCCGCCGAACATAAGCAGTGGGACTGCAAATACATCGGTCTTGGCTCGCTGCCTGCGGAATATCAGACCAGTCAGGAAGGCTACCGCACCTTCGCCAAGCTGGCTTCCGGCATTGCACGTACGCTGAAGGAAGAGCATGGCCTGCAATTTGTGTATCATAATCATGATTTTGAATTCGAACGGTTTGACGGTCTGACCGGCATGGAAGTGATGCTGAAGGAGAGTGATCCGGAGGTCTTCGGCTTCGAGCTGGATCTGTACTGGGTTCAGGCCGGGGGCGGAGATCCTGTAGAGTGGATTCACAAGGTGGAAGGCAGAATGCAGGCCGTGCATTTCAAGGATATGACTATTCTGAACCGTAAGGCAGTGTTTGCCGAGATCGGCCAAGGCAATATGAACTATGGAGCGATTATTGAGGCCTGCCGCAAGACGGGGGTGGAATGGCATATCGTGGAGCAGGATGTGTGCCAGCGTGATCCGTTCGAGAGCCTGGAGATCAGTCTCCAGAATCTGCATTCCAGATTGGAGGTGCAGGCATGAGCCGCAAGGATGGAATGATGTATGCCCCGGTACATGAGGCGAAGCCTGTGGTGGGACCGGGTGAATTCGTAATCGCTGCGTTGGCGCTGGATCATGGGCATATCTACGGGATGTGCAACGGGCTTGTAGAGGCGGGTGCCGAGCTGAAGTGGGTATACGATCCTGACCCCGAGAAGGTAAAAGCGTTCCTGAACAAGTATCCCGGCGTCAGAGCCGCACGTTCTGCTGAAGAGATTCTTGAAGATCCTGAGGTCCGGCTCGTAGCAGCGGCGGCCGTTCCTTCGGAGCGCGGTCCGCTCGGTCTGCGGGTGATGGCACACGGAAAGGATTATTTCACGGATAAATCTCCGTTCACTTCTCTGGACCAGCTCGCCGCAGCACGCCTTCAGGTAGAGAAGACGGGGCGAAAATACATGACGTACTACAGTGAGAGACTGCATGTAGAGAGCGCTGTCTATGCGGGTCAGCTGGTGCAGCAGGGGGCGATTGGCCGTGTGCTTCAGGTGATGGGACTGGGGCCGCACCGGTTAAATGCACCAAGCCGGCCGGAATGGTTCTTCCAGCGTGACAAATACGGCGGCATTCTCTGTGACATCGGCAGTCATCAAATTGAACAATTCCTCTTCTACGCGGGCTGCCGTGATGCTAAGGTAATGCACAGCAAGGTCGCCAACTACAACAATCCGGCTTACCCGGAGCTGGAGGATTACGGGGATGCTACACTGGTTGGGGATAACGGGGCTACGCAGTATTTTCGCGTGGACTGGTTCACTCCGTCAGGACTCGGAACCTGGGGCGACGGCCGGACGATCATTCTTGGTACAGAAGGTTATATCGAACTGCGCAAATACAGCGATATTGGCCGCTCCAGCACACCGGATCATGTCTACTGGGTAGACGGCGAGGGAGAGCATTATGAGCATGTGGCCGGGAAGATCGGCTTCCCGTTCTTCGGTGAGCTGATTCTGGACTGCCTGGAACGGACGGAGAAGGCGATGACCCAGGAGCATGCGTTCAAAGCGGCTGAGCTGTGTCTGGAGGCGCAGCGGCAAGCGGTGAATCTGACCCCGGATACGCTCAAATAGTTGCAGGACAGCTAGCAGAAGATCGAAAGGTGGTTAAGATGAATACTAATGGAGCAGCGATTATCGGCTGCGGGGCGATTGCCCCGCTGCATGCCAGAGCCATTGCTTCCATCGACAATGCGCGACTGGTAGCCGTGGCGGACAGTGACCCTGTTCAGGCAGCACAGTCTGCTCAGGATTACGAATGTGAAGGCCTGACAGATTACAGGGAACTGCTGGAGCGCGCAGATATCGGCATCGTCCATCTCTGCACGCCGCATCATCTGCATGCCGGAATGGCGGTGGAGCTGCTGAAGGCGGGCAAGCATGTGTTAACCGAGAAGCCTATGGCGCTGGATGTGCCTTCAGCCCGCTTGATGCAGGAGGCGGCGGAGCATTCTGCAGGACAACTGGGTGTAGTATTCCAGAACCGATATAATGAACCTTCAGTGCGGATCAGACAAGTGATCGATTCCGGCAGCCTGGGCAATCTCCTCTGTATGAAGGGTCTGGTAACCTGGACCCGGACTGAGGAGTACTACACGAACAGTACATGGAGAGGCCGCTGGGCTACAGAAGGCGGAGGGGTATTGATCAATCAGGCTATCCATACCCTGGATCTGCTGCAATGGTTCGGCGGTGACATTGATTCCGTGAAAGGCAGTGTCAGCACCGATGTGCTGAACGATGTCATCGAGGTCGATGACAGCGCGCATGCGTGTATCGACTTCAAGAACAAGGCGCGCGGACTATTCTACGGAACCAATGCGTATCAGGCCAATTCACCGGTGGAGCTGGAGCTGGTCTTCGAGCAAGGGACCCTGCAGCAGCGCAGGGACAGCCTGTATCTGTGGAAGGATGGTCAGGAGACGCTGCTCTGCGAGCCGCAGAGCATCAGCAGCGGCGGGAAATCGTACTGGGGCACCGGGCATTCACGGTTAATTCATGATTTCTACGCCCATATCCGTGAAGACCGCAGGTTCTGGATTGACGGTGCTGAGGGCATCAAAGCGCTCACGCTGATTGCAGAGATCTATAAGTCCTCGGGGAGCCGGAATCTGGTTCCGCAGGTCTAGTATTCATCAACCGGCTGATGCTGGAATAGGCTGTCTCTTATGCAGGGTTCTGCTTAAGGGATGGCCTTATTTGAAATATAGAAGTTATAGGTTTCACACGATAACTTATCCTTCTATCTCTCGCTGAAACGCCGTTACAGCTTAATCGCAAGCCAGCAAGCTTCAATGGTCTGCTGAATCTGCTGCTCGTTAAGCGGGTACTTTCTGTCCAAATAGCCTTTGATCACAGCAATTAATATTCCGTAGATCATCTGATAGCACAGGCACACATTCATTTCCCGGATGATTCCCTGCCGCTGGCCTTCTTCAATGATGGAGAAAATCTCTAAGGTGGAGGGAGCCGGTGTGTTCCGCAAATCCTCGGAAATATAGGGCGAAGAGCAATAGCTCTCTGTGAAATCAACCTCTTTGGGGTAGTGAAGCGAGTAGGTGGCTGTATTCTTCAGCAGACTCTTCACACGCTCATAGATCGTTAATCCAGGGTCATAACCGTTCATAACGAACTCATTTTTATGTATGCGGACCTTTTGGTACAGCTCATTGACCAGTTGCTCTTTGTTCTCGAAATAATGGTAGAATGTGCTGGAGCCGACATTGGCGCTCTTAAATATTTTGGCAAAAGTAACAGATTGTAAGCCCTCTTCAGTAATCAAATCAAGGGTTGCCTGAAGAATATCATCGCGTTTACCCATCATTACACCTCGCTAGCGGAAAAATCATTCTATAAAATAGTACAGCTTCTGCAAGGAAATGTCAATTATCAGAATGTCTATTCCGCTGTGAAGTGGAGAAAAGATTGAATTTGTGGTGGAATAGACAATAAAAGAACTATATTTATGTCAAAATCAGGAGAAGTGGAATTTTCATTCTGAATTTATTTGAAGTTTGATTTTCTTCCTTTTAGAATATCAATAGAATAAATATTCTATTTCTTAAGCTTATGAATAGATTGCTAATACAAGCAATCCAATTGACTTTTAGACCATTAGGCTTTATCTTCAGTACAGGTTTACCTAGAGTCAGCAGAAGAGAGACAGGGAGTGGGAGTATGGCTATGGAACAGGCAATGTTTGCCGGAGGCTGCTTCTGGTGCATGGTCACACCGTTCGAAGAGCTTCCCGGAATTGAGGGGATTGTATCAGGTTACGCCGGAGGAACAGTTGATAATCCGACTTATGAGCAGGTGAAGACAGGGACAACCGGCCATTATGAGGTGGTGCAGATCACTTATGACCCTAAATTATTCCCTTATGAGCGCCTGCTGGAGTTGTTCTGGCCGCAGATAGACCCGACGGATGACGGCGGACAGTTTCAGGACCGGGGAACACAGTACCGCACGGCGGTATTCTATTATACGGAAGAGCAGCGCCGGACTGCACTGGCTTCCCGTGAGCAGGTGGCGGTTAGCGGCCGGTTCGAGCAGCCGGTAGTGACGGAGATTCTGCCTGCGCCGGTGTTCTATCCGGCAGAAGACTATCACCAGGACTATCACAAGAAGAATCCGAAGCATTATAAAGAGGACCGTGAGCAATCGGGGCGGGATACCTTTATTTCGCAGCATTGGGAGTAGCGAATACGTGATAGAAGCGTATAAAAGCCTTTAATGACCAGGCATCTGGGAATTAAGGGCTTTTTGCTATTTTTGCAGCACCGAACCAAAATATGGGAACCGAAATCCGAAATTCTGTACCTACTAAATAGCTATCAGAGCTACTATAATCATATTTGTAAGCGGATACAGAAATTCCAATATAATTCAGGAGGAATGTTAGAATGTCCAAAAAATGGCTAATGACGATGCTTGCGTTCGTGCTTCTGCTCTCTTGCCTGCCCATGTTCAATTCCAAAGCAGCCGCGGCAGACTACACCCAAGGGGTAGACCTGTCGGGAACCTCGGCTACCATCTGGTTCAAATCCACAGTAAATACCAGTTGGGTGGACGTCCATTACAAGGTGAATTCGGGGACTCAAAGCAATTTCCGATCAACGTATAACAACAGCAAATCGCGTTATGAGCAGGTGGTTACAGGAATCGCCAGCGGCACAGTACTCTCTTACTTCTTCACCTACAACAACGGCACTCCGGCGTATGACACCGGCTGGTTCAACTACACTGCCGGAACTGCACCAACCACAGGGCCGACAACTCCGCCGTCCGGTTCTTCAGGCTCCATCTATTCCATTGCTGCTTCTTCAATCCCGACACCGCCAGCTGGCTCTGTCTCCGTCAAAGTCATGAACGGAACAGGCGGTGCTTATCCTGACAGCCAGATCTACTGGGGAGTGCTCGGCATCAACCCGGCCAATGGCAAATGGAGTTATCTGGACCTGAATGGCAATCTCACTCCGATCTCGAATGCGCTGAACAATGCTTCAGGCCATCTGACCAAGAGCGGCGTGAATTATGCCAATATCTATCACACGATTAATGAGGCTTCCTGGGTAACGCTGCCCAAAATCACCTCCGGCCGCATGTTCCTCAGTGTAGGCACACCGCTGTACATCAAGACCTATGACGACGGCTTCGCCGGACCGGATATTGATAATCCGACCGATCCTAACCGTAATCTCTATTTCGACTTCGTTGAATTCACGGTAGATGCTACAGGCTATCATGGCAATACCACCCGTGTAGATGCCTTCGGCTTCCCGATCCAGCACCGGCTGGTAGGCTTGTCCGGCGGTTATGACAAGACGGTAGGAGAGCTGGAATCGGAGACACGGGCCGGCATTTTCACCAAATACCAGAATGAAGTTCCGTCCGCCTTCAAATCGCTGGCAACTGAGCAGGCACCTTACCGGATTATTGCTCCAGTCCATGGATCATTCAAAGCCGGTGGGGCCAATGCGAATTACTTTGCAGGGTATTCCAGCTATAGCACCCAGGATATTCTGCGCAATGACGGTTCGCTAATCGATGCCGCCACTTCCGCTGCGATCAACCGCCATGTCTACACCACTAGCAACTGGAACAACGTAGCGAACTATTACAATGCGGCTCCTGCGAACTTTTATGCGAAATTCTGGCATGACCACAGCATCAGCGGACTGGCTTACGGTTTCCCGTATGACGATGTGAACGGCCAGGCAGCCTACCTGGAAGTCGGTGACCCTAAAGGCCTGATTATCCGCGTGGCCTGGTAAGCATAGAGCCGATGGCTTCCAGCAGCACAGCTTCCTCAATCATCAGCACATGAGGGATATCGTGTAGAGAGCCGGTCCTGAATAGAAGCAGGCTGCCGACTCTCTTGCACGATTGAAGCTGGGAGTACAGGGAAGGATCATCATCCAGTGAAGGGAAAACTACACTACTCTTCTTCGTATTCCCCATTATGCGGACCCTGTTCCTGTAGCAGCTCCAAGGCTGGATAGGAGAAGCGTGCATACACCTGAGCATCATTCTCCAAGGTGAACAACCGACTGCCGTCAGGATGCCAAGCTGGTGAGAGATAACATCCCTGCGGGAACATCTCCCTGCTATGTAACCCGTCCTGCTGAATAGACAATTCGTACACGGATATACCATTCTGACCGGCCGCAAGCTCCAGTGTTACTGCATCGGACCCTGGGATATCCATCAGCTGCAGCGCACTGTCACCGAATGGATCTTCCAAGTCTAGTGAATGTGCTAACGTTCCGTCTCCGCTATGAAACACCGAAATCCGCAGAAATTCCCCGTCCAGCCTGGCTACAGACCAGATTAGCCCCCCATCACGCGAGAAAAGAACACTTACATACGCCCCGGCTTTGCTCCACAGCAAGCGGCCCGTAAAGTCTCCTGCGCCCATTGCCGCATCCTCCATAATGAAAGCCGCCAGCTCCCCCTCAGGATGGAACGAAAGGGAGTCCAGGTTAAGCGTTTGCATGCTATAGAGCTGTCCGGCTTCACGAGGCGTTAAGTCCGCATCCAGTCGGTACACTTAGCCTTCCTTGTCATATACAACAACTTCAGGTCCGCCATTGTTCCTAGCGGCGAAGTGATAGTCGCCTATGAGTATTGTGGCGGGATTAAGCAGTATCATCTTATTCCTCCTGCTCCTCGAATTGCCCTGAATTATAGCATCCTGAGGATGGAAAATAAACAGGAAGAAAGGTATGATAGATAGCAACTGCACACGAAGGGAGCATCCGGGAGAGATGAAGGACAGCTTGAAGCATATCTTATTTGATCTGGACGGCACACTGACTGACCCCAAGGAAGGCATTACCAAAAGTGTAGAGTATGCGCTTAACCAATTCAGCTTAGAGGTGGAGCATCCTGATCTGCTGATTCCGTACATAGGCCCGCCGCTATATGATTCTTTTATCGAAATTCAGGGCTTCACGGCGGAGGCGGCGGCACAGGCTGTGGAGTTCTACCGGGAGCGTTACCGGACGCTGGGGATGTTCGAGAACCATGTGATTCCAGGCATTCCAGCGCTGTTGGAGAGCTTGAGGGCCAAAGGGTTCGAGCTGTATGTGGCAACCTCAAAGCCTATTGTATTCGCTGAGCAGATTCTCCGGCATTATGAGCTGGACGGGTTCTTCAAGTATGCGGCAGGCAGTAACCTGGATGGCACACGCTCGAAGAAGCGCGAGGTGATTCAGCATGTACTGGACGAGAATAATCTTCTTGCTTCGCAGTCGCTGATGATCGGGGACCGGGAGCATGACATTATTGGTGCAAAAGCCTGCGGCGTAGCCTCAGTGGGCGTGTTGTTCGGCTATGGTTCTGAGGAGGAATTATCGGCGGCCGGAGCCGATTATATTGCACCTTCAGTACGTAGTGTGGAGGATATTATCCTGCGGATACAGAGGAATGAGCTGAACGGATAAGGCCCGCAAGCTAAAGGATTAGGGGAGTTAAAGTTTAAGAATTAAGCGGTCAAGCGTGAAGCGGATTTTAAGTTTTTTTCTGCGCGGTATTGACTTCTGGCGAAGACCGTGCGTATTATGTAACCAGCAACACCATAACCAAGGCAATGACCAGAGACAGGATATCCCGTGAGGACTGACCAGAGAGAGAAGTGCAAGGTGAGAGCTTCTTACAGTGACCAGCCGGATGTTACCCCTCTATAGCCGTGACACTGAACCCTCCTGCTGTTAGCGAGGCTGTAAATGTCACCGCCCCATCCCCGTTAACGGATGCCATGAGGATTGTACTGATTACATTTCCGCCGAACAGCCGGGGGTTAAGTGACGTATAGTCGAATTAGGGTGGAACCACGAGCTTAAGACGCACTCGTCCCTTTCCGGGATGAGATGCGTTTTTTTGTGTTCACATATACTAATATATACTGAAGAAATGGAGGCCATAATCATGGAGATTCAAGTGCAGCTGCCGGATGGAGCAAATAGGAGGTATTCGCGTAACACCACAATTGCGCAGATTGCGGAGTCGATTAGCGTAAGTCTAAGGAAGAATGCAGTAGCCGGCAAAATCGATGGCAGACTCGTTGACCTTGATTGTCC
This sequence comes from Paenibacillus sp. FSL R7-0204, assembly GCF_038002225.1. Taxonomy (NCBI): domain Bacteria; kingdom Bacillati; phylum Bacillota; class Bacilli; order Caryophanales; family Paenibacillaceae; genus Paenibacillus; species Paenibacillus sp. FSL R7-0204. The sequence goes on along the minus strand of NZ_JBBOCA010000001.1, from coordinate 4,176,438 downwards.
GGTTGAAGGGGACAGCCTCGTGGAGATTGTGTCAGAGGGCAGCAGCGACGGGCTGATGATTCACAGACACAGCACTGCCCATGTGATGGCCCAGGCAATCAAACGGATCTATGGAGAACGGAACGTGAAGCTGGGAATTGGTCCGGTGATTGAGGACGGCTTCTATTACGATATAGATATTGCCCAGCCTCTGTCCAGCGAGGATCTTGCTGCGATTGAGCGGGAGATGGGGAAGATCATCAAGGAGAACCTGCCGATCCGGCGCCGGGTGGTCAGCCGGGCGGAAGCGGTGCAGTTCTTTGAACAGCTGGAAGAGCCGCTGAAGCTGGAGCTGCTCCGGGATCTGCCGGAGGACGCGGTCATCAGCCTGTATGAGCAAGGCGAATTCACGGACCTGTGCCGGGGGCCGCATCTGCCCTCCACTGGCCGGATTAAGGCGTTCAAGCTGCTTAGTGTAGCGGGTGCCTACTGGCGCGGGGATGCTGACAATCAGGTGCTTCAGCGGATATACGGCACAGCTCTCCTGAGCACAGCGCTACTTGAGGAGCATCTGCACCTGCTGGAGGAAGCGAAGAAACGGGATCACCGGAAGCTGGGCAAGGAGCTAGGCTTGTTCATGTTCTCCGAGGAAGCGCCGGGCATGCCGTTCTACCTGGCCAAAGGGATGCTGATCCGCACAGCGCTGGAGGATTTCTCCCGCAAGCTGCAGCGTGCCGACGGGTACGAAGAGGTCCGCTCGCCGCTGATGATGAACCGCCGTCTGTGGGAGCAATCCGGACATTGGGATCATTACAAGGACGAGATGTATTTCACGAAGGTGGATGAGACAGATTTTGCGCTGAAGCCGATGAACTGTCCGGGACACATGCTGATCTACAAGAACAGCCTCCGTTCTTACCGGGATCTGCCGATCCGCATTGCAGAATACGGCCAGGTTCACCGCCATGAATCCTCCGGCGCGCTGAACGGGATGATGCGGGTCCGTACTTTTTGCCAGGATGATGCCCATTTGTTCGTGCTGCCGGAGCAGATTGAATCCGAGATCTCGCGGGTGCTGGAACTGATCGACCAGTTCTATTCCATCTTCGGATTCGAATACAAGGTGGAGCTATCCACACGCCCGGAGGATTATATGGGGTCCGAAGAGCTCTGGGATCAGGCGGAGGAGTCGCTTACGCGGGTGCTGAAGAAGAATGGAATCGAATACCGGGTGAATGCGGGAGATGGCGCTTTTTACGGACCGAAGATCGATTTCCATGTCCTCGATGCCCTGAAACGCAGCTGGCAATGCGGTACAATTCAACTGGATTTCCAGATGCCCGAGAAGTTCGACCTGACTTACATTGGCGAAGATAACAACAAGCATCGTCCGGTTGTCATCCATCGTGCGGTGTTCGGCTCCATTGACAGGTTCATGGGTATTCTAACAGAGCACTATAGCGGAGCGTTTCCGCTGTGGCTGTCTCCGGTGCAGGTCAAAGTGCTGCCAGTCTCTGTGGTTCATGACGAGTATGCCGAGCGGGTCAGAAGACAGTTTGCTACAGCCGGACTGCGGGTAGAAGTAGATTCCCGGAATGAGAAGCTGGGCTACAGGATTCGTGAAGCTCAGCTGGAGAAAATCCCTTATATGCTGGTGCTGGGAGATCAGGAGCAGAATGATGGAACAATCTCGGTAAGAAGCCGTGCGGATAAGACATTATTCACACTGAGCGCCCAGGAGTTCATTCAGCAACTGACTGCTAAGATTGACGGATGGGAATAAATCGCTTCATATATAATAGATAGAGGGGCAAAAGCAATCCCCCCTTAAATCACATCTTTTCCATGCGGGGGTGTTCTTTAGGGGCGTTTGGCTTAGCGCAACGGACTGAGGTGCTCTTATGCGTGAAGAAAGTCGTCACTTGGGCGATTAACGGACCGCATGGCCCTTATCCCCTGCCATTCAGCTCCAAAACGTCTCCCAGAAAGAGGATTAGTTCGCCTGAGTCCGTTACACTGCAAAAGGGGTTGTTATTGTGGGAATACGGTCTCTTCGGTCCGTTAGATTTTTTATACTCAACTAGGGGGAAATCAATTGAAAGCAATAAAAACAGGCCAGCTTGCAGGCAACGTAATCCGGCTGTTACCCCTGACGGCGGAGCATAAACCTGAGCTTACCAAGGTGCTGCACAATCCGCTGATCTGGGAGTACACCTGGAGACGGATCAGCTCAGAGGAAGAGGCAGGACAACTGGCGGATGCGGCTCTGGCGAATCAGGCAGCAGGCAAGGATATGCCCTATGTAATGGTGGAGCAGGCATCCGGCCGGATCGTAGGGACTACGCGGTTAATGCATCTGGACCTTACGCATCGTAATGCAGAGATCGGCTGCACCTGGATCTCCCCGGATTACTGGAGAACTGCAGTGAATACGGAGTCGAAGCTGCTTCTGCTGCAATATGCCTTCGAGGTGCTGGGGCTGATCCGGGTAGACTTCTCCATTGTCAGTCACAATCTGCGCTCGCAGCAGGCCATCGAGCGGATTGGAGCGGTACGGGAGGGTGTCCTGCGCAAGCACCGGATCACCGCTGACGGTACTGTTATGGACAATGTGCTGTACAGTATTATCGATGAGGAATGGCCTGCGGTGAAGCAGAATCTGCTATATCTAGTGAATGAGAAATACAATTAGCGGTTGGCTATGGTGTGGTATGAAGTAGTGATTAACATAGAGGTGTCCCTGCGCGGGCGCCTCTATTTATTTTGCAAATAGCCATATCTATGAAACATTGATATAATAGAATGACATAAGAATAGAAACATACATTCCCATTTCCCTTCACCCTGTGGTGCGGATTTGGGTTTATGTTATGTTGTGAGGGTGATGGGATGAAAGAGCGTATTAAGCAAGTGTTGGAAGGGAAGTTCAGAAATTCTCACACAGCCAGAAGCATAATCAAGCTTAAGAAGCTTGAAGAAGCAGTTACGAAATCTTTTGCTTATAATACGTTACTACTTAGGTCACTTCAAAACAGGGTTACCAGAAAAGGCAAGAGATAGCGAGGCAAGGACAGGGAGTTGTTGTTTAATGTAGGTGGAGACGACGCTCCGTAAGCGGGCAAACCATTGCGCCGCGGCTTCTGTACGAAACGAACCGGAGACTTTTTGCTTGACCTTGACCATTCGGAGATCACGTTCGGCTTGGTTGTTATCAAAGGGAATTTCGGGACACCAAAGAAACTTGAGAATCGCTTCTTTGTACACCAAAAAGCGTTCTCCCAAGTTGCCGGCCCTGCTCTTAATGGCCCGTCCTTTTTTACACGTTTTGGCCCGTACCCAGTCTTTCGACCATTCACCTTCGCCCGTTTGGAGAATCGCGTCGTACCGTTTGCAAAACGATTGAATGACCTCCGTCTCCAAAGGAACCCCTGCTTGACGGGAACGCAGCGCCTGGGTCCAGCCCTCCGTCAGCAGATCCTTCATCTGCTTCGCCCACTCATGTCCGTCATGCTCGGCGATCCCGATGCATTCCCGGAGCAAATGGGCATTACACAAGGCATGGGAATAGCTATGATTCTCATTAAAATATCCTTTCATGCAGTCATGGACGACGGTCCCTGTATAAGTAGGTAAAAAACCGATGTCCTTCATCGCAGGCGCTCCCCGTTTGGCGTGCAGCTGGAGCAAGGTATACGTTTCGTCGGACATGACATGCATCCACTGAGTCCGTCCGCCGACCCGGCACCCGGTTTCATCCGCATGGACTTTGACTTTCTGATGCAACTGGGTACGGATATGCTCTTCGATGGGAGCGAACCGGTCATGGGCGGTCTCTAAAAAGGAAAGCAAGGTACCTTCGCTGGGCCGATACGTGGTCCAGTCCTCGAAGAGCTGAGCCATCCGCTGAAGCGGAAGAAAGTGAAAGGCATGCAAATACACCGTCCACGCCGCCATCCGGGGGCCATATTGGGCCGGAGCAGTGATGTGGGACGGGAAGGCTGCACGCTGGACTTTTTGGCAGCAAGCGCAATAGCGCTGCTCGGCACGAAACTCGGTGGTCCAGATGCGGGACACGGGAAGGTCGAATTCTTGACGCCGTTCTTCCCCCACACAAGGGGCATCTGCGAGCGAGCCTAAACAGTCCGGGCAGGTGGTTAATTCGCAGACCACGACTTCATCCGGATTGTCGATAACATGGAGCGTCGTCCCCGGATGGCCTTTCGGTGCGCCTTTGGGACCGCCAGGAGTCCGCAGATTGGGAGGCTTGCGAAGCCCGTCACTGGATGGAGGTTTGCTGCTGTTATGACTCTTCTGCTGGAGTTGCCGTTCCAACTCATGCACGCGTTTTTTCAGCGTTTGAATCTCTTTCGCCTGTGCGTCAACGATTTGTTGAAGGCGCTGATTCTGTTCGAGGAGCATCTGGATGAAGCCTGCAATTTCAGGATCCCCTTTACTGATCTGAAGGACTTGCTGTGGGCTAACATCCATACCTCATTCACCTCCCGGGTTTTGTCTTTTTTTCTTTCGACAAGGGAGAGTAAAACTCCTTTTCGGAACGTGGAACATGGCAGATATTTTTTCATGGATACCTAAGTAGTAACTATAATACTGACTATTATCAAGAAGGAGGAGTCTCAGCGTTTGTTAGAGGAATTGAAGGACTGATAACAGAGGGATATTTGACCCCTATTATAAAGAAGACAAAGTATAGCTCTACCCATCTGGAAGAAGCCTATTGGCTGACTGTACCTGCTTCATCTCAGGCTAGATGGAGCGAGACGGCCATGATGCGGGTTATCGGCGCGAAAGGTCTGAATCTGGATTACTACAGGAATCATCCTGAATTCCAGACGGCGGACACGTGGAAGTACATAGAACGGATATACGAATTTTTGCGAACAGCAGAGGACAGGGAGACGATTACCCGGGAGGAGCGCTCGCTGGAGCTTTTTGATCAGGAGAAATATCTGGCAGGACCGGAGGGCAAGCAATTTCTGTCCAGGCTGGGCATGAACCTAGAGCTGCTCCGAGCCGAGATTGTACGTGAAGATTTCGAGGCACACCTGGTGCCGGATAGACCTATACTTTGTATCCTTATTTCAGAGAACCATTCCTTCTATCAGTCTGCCAAAAGATTAATGGTGAAAGGTACGGCAGTATGCGGCTTGCAGCCGGACATGTTGATCTACGGGGAAGGCTGGAAGATTATCAGCAGTCTGTCTTATCTGGAGGAACGTGGGATAGACCTGCTTGAAGCAAAGCTATTCTATGTGGGGGATATGGACAAGAAGGGCTGGGAGATCTACGGCAATCTGAAGCTCAGCTATCCAGAGCTGAATATGAAGCTGGCAATGCCAGTGTATCGTTCCATGCTCAGCAGCGCCACGCGTTCGTACGATTATGCGAAAGAACAAACGGATTGTCCTCCGGCTTATCTGGAGCGGGTGCGTCAGGAGTTCTCTGCTATTCCCGAACTGCTGCTGTGTATGAATTCCCTGCTTACGGAGAACAAGAGAATTCCGCAGGAAGTCTTAAATTACGAAGTGATGGCGAGGTTGGCAAGAGCATGAACTGGAATGATTTCGGAGAACGGAACAAGCGGCTGAATCCCTTATGGAGTCTGGGCGCAGGCATGAATCTGGGTGAGCTGCAGCCATATAAGGAAATGATTGCGCTTAGTGTGCTGCTGCAGGTCTATTATCTGGAGCTGGAATCGAATGAACAGCGGGCGAGGGAGGATCTGGTGGATCTGGCCTGGAGCTCGCTGGAGCGCTTCGGCATAGCCAAGTCGGGCAGCCCGGAATCGGTCGAACGTTTGGTAGACGGACTGCTGTGGAGCGGCAGCGGCGGGGATTTCGAGGCCCATTATTACGATGACCACACCCGCCAGATCGGGGTCCAGAAATACAAATATTTCACTGTGGACGAGGATGCTACGCGTATCAGCTGGGAAGAGAACGGGACGACCATCTACCGGCTCTCTGAGTATGCGATGGAGCTGATCTTCATGAGCCATGAGATTATCGATGAGTTCCAGGTCAGCATCAAGCTGCTGGAGATTCAGATGCATATCAAGCATGGACGGGTTACCCGGGCGATGCAGGATGTGAATGAGCTGATCTCCCGCGTGCGCAAAATGACCCAACAGCAGCAGGAGTACCGTAATGCGTTGCGCCGTAATCCGAAGCATATCTTCAGCGAATATGGCACCCAGCGGCATGAGCGGCTGGAGGAAATCCACCAGCAATTTGACGAGGAACGAAAGCATTTCGATAATATCCACCGCTCACTGGCCCGGCTGGTCAATGATGAGAAGGATGTCATTGATTTCAATGAGCTTCGTCAGCTCTCCGAGCGGGTGGAGCTGTCCCGGCGGGTGCATGACGAGCTGGCTGAGGTCGTGTTGAGCATCTTCGAAGCAGAGACGAATCTGCGGCTGAACTTCCCGGAATTATTCTGGGGAGCAGCAGGCTTCAACTTCCGCACTCATGTGTGGGAAGAATGGGTGAAGCCGGAAGGACTACGGGATGGGGATAGCCTGGAGACGCTGATCAGCGGGCTTTTCTCGCCAAGCCAGGATTTCATCTATCCGCTGGCCTGGGCCTGGGAAGAGCAGGAAGTCGGCTTCCTGCCGGAGGATACGCCGGATGCACCGGAGGAAGCTGGAGAGGACGAGGATTACCATTATCTTCCTAGAGGTATTCCCTGGACCGAGGTATGTGAGCTGTGGCTGCCGGTTATAGCCGGAGTGGCTGCGCAAGGCAGCTTCACCTTCACTGCGGAGGTGTTCACGGAGCAGGAGCAGCGGCGCTGGGCGGATTGCCCGGATGCCGTGGATTTGTGGGTGCAATTTTTCCATACCGTAATTACTGTCGAGGAGCAGGAAGCGGAAGGCCATGGCGTCGCGGACGAGTGCCAGAAGCTGCTTCAGCGGCTGATGCTGGACCACCCGGAGCTTGCGGTGCTGCGCGGCGCAAGGCTGCGGACCACCATCTCTGCACAGCAGCAGGGCAGTATCCGCTTCCCCGGCCTTGAGATCAGCCCTTATACCATTATTATAGTAGAGAAGTGAGATGATTCGGATATGAGTTATTCCTTAGAGCAAGTTCAGCAGGCTTCCCGGCTGTTCTTCGACCTGCTTCGGCGCAAGGTGATTCCGCTGGATGATCCCGCTGCCGCCGAATGTCTGCAGGATACCGCCGCTTATGATGCCCTGCAATATGTAGCCAAAGAAGCCGGCTGCCGGATTATGAATTCAGGTCACCGCCTGCACCTGCTCGTGAGTCCGATCGGCTCCGGGTTCGCCAGCAACTTTACGCAGCTGCGTAATAAGTATTCACGGATTGAGCGCAAGACGCATCTACATATCATTAACGTTATTATCCTCGTCTTCCTGGCGGAGATAGATCAGGATGAGCAGCACTTCAAGCCGGGACAGGACAGCATGTCCTATATTCAGTTGTCGGATCAGGTATCCGAGCTGTTCCAGGCGTGGATTGGCATGGATGAAGACGGCAGCTTCAGCAAGCAGTGGCGGCTGGATATCCAGGCCATGCACAGAGTATGGACCAGCCTCTATATGCAGACCCGCAGCCAGGAGGAGGGCGATTCGCTGTCCCGTGGCGCAGGCTCACGGATTGGCCTCATCCACGAAGGAATGAAGCTACTGGAGGAGGAGCATCTGGTGTTCATTTCCGAGAATGAGAAGCGGATTTTCCCAAGGGAAGAGCTGTACGAACGGATGCGTTATCTCTACCACGATGTGGACCGGTACAAAGAGCTGAAGGCTCTGGTTGGCCGGACACTCAGCGAACAGGAGGGGGAAGCCCATGCCGCGTATTGAGCGAATCCGCATCGCCGGACTGAAATACGAGAAGATGCTGAAGAAATATGAGGATATGATCCTCGATCTGTGTAATGAAGAAGGCCCGGCGAATACCCTGATTACTCTGATGAACGGCGGGGGGAAGGGCGTGCTGCTGCAGTCGATTTTCCAATTGCTGATGCCGAAGACGGCCTGGGGCAAGAATAATGAGAACCAAGTCGAAGCTTTTTTTCATAATCACAAAAAACAGTTGAAGCCCTACACCTTCCACGTAGCCATCGAATGGCGGCTTGACGATAAGGAGCGGGTGGAGTATATCACCACCGGGATCGCGATGACGGCCCAGCATTCTATGGACCAGCTTGAAATCAAAGTCGATTATATACTGTACGCGCTGCTGAAATATGAGGAGACGGCTGAGCTTACACTCTCCACCCTGCCCTTATATGATCATGAGCTAAACAGCCCCGCCAGCTTCGAAGCCATTCAGCAGTTTGTCCGGGAGCGGCGTAATGAGATCACCGTCTATGGTAGCCACAGTTCTGATCAGAAGAAATACTATGCCTACCTGGCTGACCATGATATCCATTTCGATGAATGGCGCAATATGCGCAGAATCAACGGGGAAGAGGGCGGCATCAAAGGCTATTTCCAGAAAAATGACGCCTTCACCAATCATAATCTCTTCGAGCGGTTGATTATCCCGGAGATTGGTTCCAGTCTGGGAGGGAGCCAGCGCGAGGATGAAGGCTCGCTTCAGCGGATGTTCGTGGATACCGCTACGGTTGCGCAGCGGTTGCCGATACTGGAGCAGAGGGAGCGGGCTTTTGCCGAATTCACTTCCCTTGCAACTCCTCTATATGAAGCAGTGAAACTCGGAATGGAGGCGGACCTCAGCTTCCGGGAGACCGAGCGACTAGGCGCGCAGCTCTATACTGTTATTCATGATGAACTGAAGCAGGCGGAAGACAAGCGCCGCAAAGTGGCGGATGAACAGGCCGGACATTATCTGGAAGCGAAGACGCTCAGATTCGAGAGCGATAATCTGAAGTACCTGCGGCTGAAGGAAGAGCATGACGGCAAACAGGAACACTTCAGAGCAGTCTCGGACAATCAGGCACGGGCCAAGCAGCGTCTGGAAGAATCGAAGCAGAGAGAGAAGTCGCTGGAGGTCGCCCATTATCTGGCCCGGCGCAAGCTGCAGCTCCGTCAGATGGAGCAGTGGCAGAAGGAGATTGAAGCCATCGAAGGGTCGCTTGCAATGAAGGAGCGCCAAGAGGTGATTCAGGGCGCCAAGCAGGAGCTGCGGGTACAGTGGAAGCAGGTATACCGGCTATGGCAGACGAAGAGTCTCTTCTACAGCGGGCAGCAGCAGTCACATACAGCGGAAGAGCAGATTCTGCGCAAGGGCAGGGAGGAATTGCTGCTGGAGCTTGGCAGGCTGGACGGGAAGCTGCAGGAATTAACAGCCATGATCCGTCAGTATACAGAGGATCTGGGTGTGTTCGCTTCCCGACACGGGCAGGAAGCTGCCCACTCTCCGGGAGCCGCCCTTCAGCGTGCGCTGCTTGCAGCCAGAGGGCTGACTGAGCGGATTGAGACCTTGAACGAACAGCGCAAGACCGCTGAGGACCAGAAGCTGCTCCTGCATACGCAGCATACCCGGCTGTCCGAGAAGCTGCTTGGGGCCGAGGCCCAGGCAGAGGAGCTAACCGGGCGAATCGAAGCCCAGATGAACAAGGAGTCCCAGCTCTGGTCACAGCTCGTAGTGCTGCTGGAGATGTACGAGGAGCATCAGCTCTTAGGCGCGACAGCTCTATTCGAAGCGAAGCCTCTAATCCAGGAGCGGTTCATCCGCAGGCTGGAGGATACCGAGCAGCAGACGAAGCGGCTGCGGCGGGATTATTATCAGCAACTGCTGGATGTTGAGCTGCAGCAGGAAGCCTACTGGCTGCCTAACCATGATATTGTAACGGTGAAGGATAGCCTGGATGCTCTCAAGATAAGTTCCATGACGGGTACTATGTATCTGAACGATCAGCCTTATCTGGTCCGGGAGGAGGAGCTGGAACGCCATCCGCTGCTTCCTTACGGCCTGATTGTCACGAAGCGCGAAGCGGCTAAGCTCCAGCCGGAGCTGCTTAAGGAGCTTCTGCTTAAGGCTCCGGTTCCAATCTTTGTGCGCGAGGAGATGGCGGAGGGCGGTACAGACGCCTTTCTGCTGCTGGCGCATCAAGGGCCGCAAATGGTCTTGCAGCCGGATCATTTCCAGGAGTGGAAGCGGGGGATGGCCTCCAGACTCCGTGAGCAGGAGGAGGAGCTTCAGGCAGAGGAAGCGTATCTTGCCAAGCTGAGATCCGCCCGGCAGGAATATGAACGTCTGCATCAGGGCGAACATACTTCAACTCTGCGGAGCAGACAGAAGAGTGCGGAGACCCTGCTGCAGGAGCTTCACAGCCAGCTGAATGAAATGAAAGCAGAACAGGCACGCTATGAGGAGGTTCTGGATGGAATTACCAGAGACCTGTCAGCCTGCGAAGCGGATAAGTCCGGGCAGGAGGCCCGGGCGGCGGCGCTGCGGGAGTGGAGTGAGCGGAGCCAGACGCACGAGCGCAACTGTACAGACAAGCACAAGTCTGTTGAACAGAAGAATAATCTCAACAAAGAGATTGCAGTGAAGGACCAGCAGCTCGCCCGGCTGAAGGCGGAGATGGACAGCCTCGCCTTACAGCGCGAGAAATGGATCGGGGATGCCCGTTATTCCGTATTCCCACGGCTGCAGAACTGGTTCCCGGACATAGAGTTCCCCGGTGAATCTGCGGGTGCTAAGGTTCAGGGTGCTGATGCTGAGGCGGATGTTAAGGCAGAGGAAGCTGCTGCCGATGAAGTGCTAAATGAGACGGTACAGGACAAGCTGCTGCAGCTGCTCAGTACGGCCGAGAGTCTTCAGCAGTCACTAAGCCAGAATGAGCTGGAGATCCGCACAAGAACAGCCCAGATCAAGGCAGCCAGAGAACAGCTGGCTGAGCTGGAAGCTGCTGTGCAGCAGGTAGATGCCGGATGGCCTTCTGCCCCTGAGCCGCAGGAGTCACCGGATATGCTTCAGTCTGCCAGAGTCCGTCAGAAGAGCGACACGATGATTCTGGACGAGGACTATCAACAACTCCGTGACTCCTTCATCCGCTGCCAGACCGAGCTTGACAGCCTGCGCAAGGAGCTGGACAAGTCTGAGAAGGCGATCAAGGAGAAGCATGAGCGGGCGGTAGAGCTGTGGCATGAGCCGCTGGAACAGAAGGAGGAAGAGATCAGTCTGCGGGTCCGGGAGAATGAGCATCTGCTGAATACCTGTAAGCAGGCACTGGCTTCCATGGATCAATGGCTGCTCATTCTCGGCAATCAGAGCAGGATCATGGATACCCATGTCGAGAACCGTGTACCGCTCCGGGACGTGCCGGAAGAATTGCAGCTGAGTGTGCGGGAGGGCTGCGAGACGCTGGTGGAGGATTGGCTGCAGCGCAGCAAGACCAGCCGCAGCCAGCGGGCAGAGATCTCCCGCAAGGTGAAGGAAGAGAAGACTGAGCTAAGCGGTAAGGTGGCCAAGTCCGGCTGGAACGCGGAGCTTGAGACCAAAATTCAGGAACGCCTGAACAATGTTCACTGGGATGATTTCGCTATCGCCTTGCAGGTACTGGATTCCATGCTTCAGAGCTCGCGTGATCAGATTGAGAGCATCCGCAGCGACAAGGAAGAGATGGAGCTGTCCCGCAAGGTATGGGTAGGCCGCGCCTGCTTGCGTGTCGTTCAGATTGTAGATATCCTTAAACGTATGGAACGCCGGATGATCATTCATAATGAGAACGGACATGCGTTCCCGCTGGTTAAGCTGAATTACAAGAATATTAACGTTCCGCGGACAGCAGATGACATCGAACCATTGGTCAGAGAGTATTTCAACCACTGTATTAGCAGCCTGCTGGAGCGGTTCCCGAAGATGGAGCAGGTTCCGGCTCCGGCCGTCAGAGAGCTGATCAGCGACGGTCGGCTGGTCTATGCGGCACTACAGAACCGGTTCCCGGTGTTGCAGGTGTATAAGCCGGTGACGGAGAATTACTTCCTGTATGCCGCTCCCGAAGACTATCATTATTCCGATTGGGAGGTCATCAACCGCGGCGCGCTGGATGAGGCGGTAGGCAGCGGCGGACAGCGCCAGTCTGTTCAGCTGCTGGTGGCGATGATGATTATGACCCACAAGCGAGTTAACCGGGAAAACAAAGGCTGGACGGTCTTCCTGTATGATAACCCGTTCGGAGAGATGGTCTCGAATAACGTGCTTGATCCGGTCTTCGAGATCTCGAAGGCGCTGAAGTTCCAGTGGCTGATCGTCACGCCGCCGGAGCTGGTCAAGAATGATGTCAGCATCCGCTTCGGCGTGTACTGGCAGCTGTATTTTGGCGGAGATAAAGGGGATGCCCTGGATTCGACCCTGATCAAAGGCGGGCGTAAGCTGATCCCTGCTTCATTATTCTAGAAATAGAAGCATCACTTGGTAACCCTACAAATCATAGAGATAGGTGGTAGTGTGATTATGATGAATCTAAAGTCAACAACGAAATTGGCTAACGGTGTAGAAATGCCATGGTTCGGGCTGGGCGTCTTCAAGGTGCAAGAGGGCCAGGAGGTTATTGATTCGGTCAAAGCAGCCATCAAGGCCGGTTACCGGAGTATCGATACCGCATCCGTGTATGGAAATGAAGAAGGGGTCGGGCAGGCTATCCGTGAATCGGGAGTTGCGCGTGAGGAGCTGTTCATCACCACCAAGGTATGGAATACAGAGCAGGGCTATGATTCTACACTGGCCGCATTTGACCAGAGCTTAAGCAAGCTGGGACTGGATTATGCCGATCTGTATCTGGTACACTGGCCGATCCGGGCCAAATACAAAGACACCTGGCGCGCTCTGGAGAAGCTGTATACAGACGGCAAAGTCCGCGCCATCGGGGTGTCCAACTTCCAGATCGATCATCTGGAGGATCTGCTGGCAGATGCCAACGTGAAGCCGATGGTCAACCAGGTGGAGCTGCATCCTCTGCTTAACCAGCAAGAGCTCCGTGAGTATTGCAAGGCACAGGGCATTCAGATTGAAGCCTGGGCCCCGTTGGCCCAAGGGCATCTGCTGGATAACGAGGTGCTGGCCGATATTGCAGCCCATCATAACAAAACGCTGCCGCAGGTCATCCTGCGCTGGGATCTGCAAAACAGAATTGTGACGATTCCGAAGTCCGTTAAGGAAGAGCGGATCATTGCGAATGCCGATATTTTTGACTTCGAGCTGTCTGAAGAGGAGATCAGCCGGATCAACGGCTTGAACCGCGATCAGCGCTTTGGCTCTCATCCAGACCGGTTCAACAACGAGTAAAGGGCCCGGCAGTCTCTTTCGAATATTTGCTAGATTCGGACATACACATAAGAGAGATGGAACTATAAGTCCATCCTGTGCGTAACCGATATAGTAATAGAAGAGATTTGAGAAGCCGGAGGGGTAACTATGAATCGTAAAAGTATACAAGCAGCACTTACCGCCATCCTGATGATTGTGCTTCTGCTGCCGCTGGCACCCGGGCGGGCGGAGGCTGCTGTTCCGAAACATTCAGAATCATTCTATGTGAATGACTTTGCAGGCGTAATTGATGAGAAAACCGAGAATTATATGGTCAATTACGGGGTGAAGCTGCATCAGAAGACCGGAGCCCAGGTGGTACTGGTCACCGTGGATTCGACGAACGGTGTATCTATGGAGAAATATGCGACCTCGCTGTTCAATTCATGGGGAGTCGGCTCAGCGGACAAGAATAATGGACTTCTGCTGCTGCTCTCCATTAAGGACGATGATTACTGGGCGGTTCCCGGCAAGGGACTGGAGAATGAACTGAACAGTGGTGTAATCTCGAAGATTCTCTCGGCATCACTGGAGCCGGACTTCGCTGCCAAGAAGTATAGCGCCGGTGCCCATAAAACCTATGGCTCCTTCATTCAGAAGCTCGGCGGAAGCTACTCGGAAACACTTGGCACCCGCAGCTATGTCTCGGACAATGCCGGAATTCTCCCGCAAGTTACCAAGGATTATCTCAACCAGTCCAGCAACCGTTACTCGGCTACTACCGGGAGCGGAATCTATGTGGTAACCGTTAAGAATACTGGCGGCAAGAGCCTGCAGGATTACACCTATGCGAAATTCGCCGGGGTTGCTGCCGGACCCAGAGATGTGATGCTGGTACTGGATATCGGCGGAGATAACTATCATGTGCTACAGGGCAAATCGATCGATAGAGTGCTGACGAATGAGCGGATCAGCGGGATTCTGAATAAGGTGCTGGAGCCTAAATTCGCGGCAAAAGATTACGCTGGCGGCGTGGCGGGGACGGCGAATGCCTTCTACAGTTTCTTCCTGGCCCGGGCAGATGCTGCTTCGGGACAAGCCGCAGGCAACTCTACATCCGCAGCAGCCTCTACCGTCAGCAAAGCGCCTGTGGCAGCGAAGGAACCTGTGAAGCTGGTGCCTGTCTCCAGATCCAAGGGGATGGCGATTGTCGGAATCTTCCTGATCCTTGTAGCGCTAATCAGTCTTGCAGCCAGCGCACGCAACCGTTATGTTGCCCGCTACGGGATACGGATAAATCCGCATAACCCGCGCAATATCCGGCGCTACGGCGTCTGGACCGGCCAGCCCGGTTATGGCTACAGCCAGAGAAGAAGATACCGGCGGCCGCACCATCACTCCTCCTCGGGGAGCAGCTCATCCAGCTCCAGCAGCTTCTGGGGCAGTAACTCCGGGGGCGGCGGTTCTTCGAGCGGAGGGGGAGCAGGGCGGTATTCCTCGCGTGACGATGACGATGATGACCGGAATCGTGGCGGTGGCGGATACTCGGGCGGTGGTGGAGCCGGCCGGTATTCCTCCAACGATGACGACGATGATAGCAACTCTGGCGGAGGCGGCAGTGCAAGCAGCGGTGGCGGTGTAGGCAGACACGGTTAATCCGGGTCGCTCAGCCGCTAAGCTGTGCTAGAGTTAGCGTGAAGCCGTGCAGGGATGCACGGCTTTTTTTCAAAAGCACAGTCCAACTGGAAAGGAATGAATGATCTGATGAGTAAATCTACACTTGTCCGCCGGATGAAGTCCGAGGACATTACATTAATACATGAGGGGCTGGCCCCGCATGATGTCAGCAAACCCGTAGAGTATATTGCACATTGTTGGCAGGAGAACGTTGAGAATAATCGGCTTACGCTATTAGCCTTCCATGAGAATGAGTTTGCAGGCTGGGGACATATCGTGTATACCTCACACTATCCTTATTTTGCAGAGAATCATATTCCAGAGATTCAGAATCTCGATGTGATCTCTACCTTACGAAAACGCGGCATAGGGAATGTGCTGATGGAAGCTCTCGAAGCAGAAGTGTTCGCTACATTCGATACGATTGGCATTGGGTTTGGACTGTATGCCAGCTACGGTACGGCCCAAAGGCTGTACACCAAACGCGGCTACATTCCGGATGGCCGGGGACTCATGTATGACAACCTGCCCGCTGTTCCTGGAAGTCAGGTGCGGGTGGATGATGAGCTTACTCTATACTTGACAAAATCAAGGTAGAGCACGAATTACCATTACTATAGCGGCAGTCAGGGATATTAATGTCCGGGCTGCCGCTATTAGGTTTCTTTAGATTTCAGCATCATAGCGTGACAAAAATTCAGAAACTAATTCAGGATTTGTCATAAGCGACACCGATTCATTTTCTAATTCCTCAGCCAGCTCATCGTCGGTCATGGATACAAAGAAGGTAATGTCCTCTTTGGTTTGATTATATTTTGTGAATAAATCGTCCTTGGTTTCATTAACAACCTTAGCAATGATTTTGACCATTTCATCTTTATATTGGTATACATTATCCTCAGCATATAAAAAACGGCTGATATGATTGAAATGCGAATGCTCACCATATTGAAATTCGGAAATTCCCCATTTGTAATAAAGCTCTGTTTCAGCATCATCACATAAGCCTTCACTTGTCATATCGGCAATATGTCTGGCAAGGGATTGCTCTGTATTGACCGCAAGGAACAGAGTGACAAAGTCGCTATCTGTACCGACTGCACAGACATATACCTTCTCATGTGCTACTTCCTCTAAAATAGCTTCAAGGTCAGCCACAAAGCCCTCGCGAATCCGTTGTTCAAATTCAGTTAGAAAAGCGTTCATTATAAACCTCCTTATATTACGATTTAGTATGACTTCACTTATAGAATAGTGGCGTTACGTATAGGAATGCAAGCAGCTGTCTTTATCTCCGGTTTGCCTCTGTCAGCGCATTCTCCCTGATTGTATTCAACTCCTCCACACTGAACAATCCGGCCCGGTACAGATTAACGAACTCGTCCGATACACTCTGGTCAAAAATAATCATATCATCCGTATTCACCGTGACTGTGACGCCATAATCATAGAGCTTGCGGATGGGATGTGACCCATAATCAGCCACCCGGGAGAGCAGAATATTGCTGGTGGGGCAGATGTTAAGCTGGATATGATGGTCGGCAAGCCACTTCATCGTCTCTGGAGATTGTGCGGCTGCAATGCCATGCTGAACCTGATCCAGCTCCAGTTCCTCCACCGCTTGTTTTACCAGATCAGATGTACCAAACTCCCCAACATGTGCTTTGAGAATTAGTCCTTGTTGCTTCGCCATGCGGAACACCTGCTTAAACCCCGGAACAGCAGACTCATCGCCAAAAATATCGAGCGATCTAAAGTAGTTATACTCCAGATATTGTTCGAGCCTCTCAATGGTTTCTTGGATTGGTGTATGAGTAAGAAAGGCAAGCTCCGGCACAAAAAGAATCTGCGGCGCAACCCGCTGGTGGATGCCCTGAATGGTATGGATCAGTGTTGCTATAGAGCCGTCAAACCACTCTTCTTCTCCCATCGTCACACTCATATGCAGCAATTGAACACCGTCGGTCTTCGCTTGGACAAAAGCAGCCTCAATCCGCTTCTCATACCCGATTCGTCCGGTCAGCAAAGGCTTGATATAGCGGGCATTCCACAAGTTCATCTCCCCAAGATCCTTAAATGTTGGACATTCCGGTATAGCCGTATCGCACCAAGCTGTGATGTAACGTTTGTTGCCTCCCCGGGTGATATGGTTGTGCAGATCGCCTTTGGGTATTTGCCGTATCAACTCCCGATTGTTCTGCTCCAAGGCTGTGATGAATTGCTGTTTCATGCTGGTGTCCTCCTATGTTTCAGGCATTAAGATTCTAACCAAGAAGAGCGATATCCTCATACAGCACATACTTATCAGGCTGAATTTCTGTATACACCCGCAGATGCGTTACTGTCCAGATAGGAAATGGTGTTAATTCTGTTCTTGCGAGCGCTTTCATCTCTGTTAATTCAGCGCCGTTCAAACCCCATCTGGTCTGCCCCAATGTTAGATGAGGGAGGTAGCTATCCAGCTCAAAATAACGGGCGATAAGCTCTGGTGACGGGGAAACGGCCCTTACAAGTCTAATATGTAATTCTGATAAATGCTGCGAACGAACACCTAAACCTATGACGGAATCACCTATACATATCGGAGCAGACAAAGATAACTCAAACGGCGGATATGAGGAACACACCTTCTTCACATGCTGCAACCACTCCAAGTCCGGATATAATCCGCCCTGAGCTTTCACAGTGATATGAGGCTCAACTACCTCTTGCAAGCGGTTATTGGGCCAGCGGTTCTGAAACTGGATCATTTTTACGGTAAATTTCTGTGGCGGCACAATGCCTATGAAATACTGCATTCAAGCTCCTCTTTTCCTTTGTATCCTTATGCTTAGGATATAACTTTAATCTACCATAATTTAGTCGTAACTTAACTATATAAATTGAACTGAAAATTTAAGTTGAAGGAAAAGTGGCGGAGGGGAATTTTGGAACTGGAGGAGCGGTAGCGACCGCCTGTCTACGGATTTCATCCGCTAATAACGGTATAAAATCATGAAATCTGTAGAAGGGCAGCGGCCGGAAGTCCAAAACTTCTCTGGAGTCACGGCTAATCCAAAACATAAAAACATAGTTCAATATATATAGTTTACAGTTTTTGGACAGAGTTAAACAAACTGAAACTTTTAAATCAGAGATTTCGTCTATCATGGAAGTTGTGAGTTTGTAGACTTAACCATTATCAGTATGTTAGGGAGGATTTCAGAAGTGAGCTCTTTACCACAACGTTCAACTGTCCGCAAGAAGAAGAAGCCGGCGCGCAAGCGCAAGAAAAGAGGTTTCTTCCGCACACTCTTCAGGGTGTTCATGGTCTGTTTCATTCTGATTATAGCAGCCGGAGGCTGGCTCTATTTCGCACCGTCGGCCAAGAATACGCGCTTCCTGATCGCAGATACGCTGATTACGACTCAACACCGGCACTGGGCCAAATATATTATCGGCGAAGAGGAACTGAAGCACCGCGTCAGCGATTATACCAAGCGCTTCGAGGAGATGGGCGACGAGGTTGATACCCATGAGATCAAGCCTGAGCCTGTAAAGGAAGCTGAACATACACCGCTCGTCCAGATTGAAGAAGTCACGGGCAGCGGCTACAGCGGCTATGTCATGATTGTGAACGACCCCAAAAAGGTGCGGCTGGGTGTGCCGGGCAAAATCGGCTCCGGGGAGAAGGTATCCAGCATGGTGGCACGGACGGGGGCTATCGCCGGGGTGAACGGCGGCGGCTTCGCCGATCCGAACTGGAAGGGCAATGGCTTCAAGCCGATCGGGCTGGTGATTTCGCAAGGAAAGCTATTCTACAATGGACTGGGCGGCAAGAAATCCACGCAGATTGTCGGCATCGATAAAGAAGGCAAAATGGTCGCCGGTAACTACACTCTGGATCAGCTCAGCAAAATGGGAGTGCAGGAGGCGGTGACTTTTCAGCCGCGGATTATTGTGAACGGTAAAGGTCAGATTAAGAATGCCGCCGAAGGCTGGGGCATCGCGCCAAGAACCGCTATGGGCCAACGGGCAGACGGTGCGCTCATCTTCGTAGTCATTGACGGGCGGCAGCCGGGCTACAGCATCGGGGCGAACCTGTATGATGTGCAGCAGATTATGCTGAAGCATGGAGCGGTCATCGCGGCCAATCTGGACGGGGGATCTTCGACAGTGCTGGTGAAAGACAATGAGATTGTCAACAAGCCCTCTTCGCAGTATGGGGAGCGTTATTTGCCAACGGCATTCCTGGTATTCGATGACCCTGAGAACGCGAAGATCAAGAATATCTGGGAAGGGCTGGACCCGGCCAAAATCGACGCAGGCAAGAAGCGCAGCCAGTAACATCCGCTAGGCCGCCTGCTTCAATAATCTATAGTAGATCAGACGCGGCAGGTGTGCTAGGATAACAAGTAAATTCTTATTTTGCTGAACCTGTTGGTGAAGTCCTTGATCAGAGGGGGAAAAGGTTTGACTTTGCAGCAGCTCCGCTACGCGATTGAGATTGCGAACAGCGGCTCTATGAATGAAGCGGCCAAACGGCTATTTGTGTCGCAGCCCAGCCTCTCGAATGCTATCAAGGAGCTGGAGAACGAGCTTGGCATCACGATTTTTGAACGGAATAACCGGGGGATCAGCATCTCGGCCGAAGGCATGGAATTCCTGGGCTATGCCCGGCAGATTATTGAGCAGACCGAATTCATGGAGAACCGCTATACCGGCAAAAAGCGCAGCCCGATCTATTTCTCGGTATCTACACAGCATTATGCGTTTGTTACGGATGCTTTTGTGAAGCTGATGAAGGAGAGCAAGGTGCAGGAATACAATTTCAGCCTGAGAGAGAAGCAGACCTATGAGATCATCGAGGATGTGCGTACCCTGCGCAGCGACATTGGGATTCTGTATATCAACGAGAGCAATTACAAGATCATGAACAAGCTGTTCAGTGACGGGAACCTGAAGTTCACTCCGCTGTTCAATACGAATCCGCATGTCTATGTGCGGGCAGGGCATGTATTGGCTGCAAAAGAGTGGATCACGGCGGAGGACATTCATCCGTATCCTTACATTACTTTTGAGCAGGGGGATAACAATTCGCTGCATTTTTCAGAGGAGATGCTTAGCTTCACACAGATTGAGAAGAATATTAAGGTGACCGACCGGGCCACGCTGACTCATTTGCTGCTCGGCAGTGATTCGTATACCGTAGGGACTGGGATTATGGCCTCTGAGCTGGATGATGCGGGGCTGATTACGATTCCTTTTGACAGCAAGGAAGTGTTCTCTGTCGGCTGGATCGCCCACAAGGACCGCAAACCGAGTGAGATTATGTCTACATATATTGATATTCTGAATGATCTGGTGTCAGGTAATGTTTTTGAGCTTGAATCTTTCTTACTATAAGAGCAGGAGGGAAGTATGAGCAGTCCAGTGATCGGATCGACAAGAAACGCACCGCCCTTCCGCTACGACATTGTCGGGAGCTTCCTGCGTACAGAGGAGATCAAGAATGCGCGCAGCCTGCATGCGGAAGGTGAGCTAACCGCGGGACAGTTGCAGGAAATTGAGAATGTGGAGATTCGTAAACTGCTGGAGCAGGAGAAGGCACTCGGGCTGAAGGCTGTGACCGATGGTGAATTCCGCCGCTCCTGGTGGCATCTGGATTTCTTCCTGGGGATTGAAGGTACAGGCAAGATTACGCTTGGCCCTCCCGGTGCTTCCAAGGAGCAGACGAACCGGGCGGAGAGCTTCCGAATTACCGGTAAAATCGCCTTCGGAGTCCATCCTATGGTCGAAGAATTCCGCACCTTGCAGCAAATGGCCGGAGAGACGTTGGCCAAAATGACGATTCCTTCACCCTCTTTGTTCCATTTCGTGCAGGATTACAATGGCAACGAGGTGTATTCGGATACCGAAACGCTCTACGGTGATATCATCCAGGTGTACCGGACGGCGATTCAGGCGTTCTATGATGCCGGTTGCCGTTATCTGCAGCTGGACGATACGACCTGGGGGACGCTGTGCAGCGGCAGACATCGTGCTCATCTGCGCAGCAGGGGCGTTAACCCGGATCAGCTTGCTCGAGACTACGTCCGGCTGATCAACGAGAGCATTGCCGGCCGCCCGGCGGACATGACTATTGCCCTGCATGTATGCCGGGGCAATCTCCGCTCCACCTGGTTCGCTGCCGGAGGGTACGGGCCGGTCGCCGAGGAGCTGTTCTCGAATACGAACGTGGACGCGTTCTTCCTCGAATACGACAATGAACGCTCCGGCGACTTCGAGCCACTGCGCTTCATTAAGGACCAATTCGTTGTGCTGGGACTGGTGACAACCAAGCACGGCGGCCTGGAGAGCAAGGAGCAACTCATCGCGCGTATCGAAGAAGCTGCACAGTACGTAGACATCAACAAACTGTGTCTTAGCACACAATGCGGCTTCGCCTCTTCGGAGGAAGGCAATATTTTGACGGAGGAAGAGCAGTGGGATAAGCTGCGGCTGGTGATTGAGACGGCGAATGAGGTTTGGGTGTAGCGTTGGATGAATTGGGATGAATTCGGATGGCGTAAAGTAAGTTGTGTACCAAGATTTGGAGCCTAGTCAGGCACCAAAAAAGTAGGGTATCCTCGGGATTGCGAAACCACCAAGGAGGAACCCTACCAATGAATATTTTACCCGAAAGTTCGCTGAATAATCTATTTGAAAAACTTGTTAAAGATTTTGTGAAAGACAACATGGAACGCCTGTTGCGCGCCGAAATCCAGGGGTTTATGGAGAGTGAAGAAGCCGGCGCCAGCAATAGTCGCAATGGCTACTATACGCGAGACTTACACACGAAATATGGCCATATCGAGGATCTTCAGGTGCCCCGGGACCGCCAAAGCCTTTTCCAGACGCAGTTGTTTGAGCCGTACCAGCGGCGGGACGGATGGTTAGAAGAGGCCGTCATCCAAATGTATAAATCGGGCATGGGTACGCGGGATGTGGCCCGGTTCATTGAAAGTATGTTTGGTAGCCACTACTCCCCAACCACGGTCAGCAATATTACGGCTACAGTGCTGGACGATATCCACCAGTGGCAAAAGCGGCCACTGAGCAAACGGTATTCTGTGATCTATTTAGATGGGCTGTACGTGAAGCTGAAACGGGGCACGGTTCGTGGTGAAGTGGTCTACTTTGCGATGGGAATTGACGAGGAGGGACAGCGTCAAATTCTCGGGTTCTACGTGGGTGGCCAAGAGAGTTCGAATGGCTGGCGGGAGGTACTCAAAGACCTGTACGACCGCGGAGCGCAGGAAGTCCTGCTGGGTGTGTTTGACGGGCTACCGGGACTGGATGCGGCGTTTAAAGAGACCTATCCTCAGGCGGATGTACAGCATTGCGTAGTGCACAAAGTGCGGGCCACGTTTCATAAAATTCGGGTGGAGCACAAAACCGATGTCATGGAGGCGTTGAAAACCGTATATACAGCACCGGATGAAGTGGTAGCCCGGGCTAACTTTGATACGGTCAAAGCGAAGTGGAACAAGCTGTATCCGAAGGAAATGAGGTCCTGGGAGGAACAGTTATCCACACTCCTGACGTTCTACAACTATCCGCTGTCGATCCGTAAAGCGATCTACACGTCGAACCCCATCGAGCGGATGAACAAGGAAATCCGCAAGCGTCTGAAACCGATGAACAGTCTGACAAACATGGATGCCGCAGAGAAAATCGTGTACCTGGAGATGCTGGAATACAATGAACGTCATGCAGGGCGGGTCGCCCAAGGCTTTGGAGTGGATGCCGTTAAAAAGAAGCTAAAAGAGCTATTCGAAACACGCTACCCCTCTTTGCCCACACCGGAAGAGGCGTAGCAGATAAATCCAGTTTCTGGGAGTCGGGGTTCCCCCTCCCCCCAGAAACACTACATCCCAACCCGTAACCCGGGGGAGGCACTTCTACTCTTTTACACAAACTTCTTGACGCTACCTGAATTCGGATTGATTTGGAGCGAAATGGGGGGAGTGCCTGGGGCAATCCCCCTTTTTGCGCGGAGTGCTAGGCTGCGGACGGAGAATAGGTGGATTTTCTCCACCTCCTGATGAAGGAACAGACTTTGTCAGGGCAGCAGTTGGATAAACAACACTTAAATTCTCGCATATTCCGCCATAGCGGTATATCCCGATCCAGTAGTTGCTGTTTTTCCACTTGTTTACCTGAAAATATTAGAAACGAGGGAAATAAGATACGTTATTCCATTTGTTTGCTAAGGAGGGTGGGGGTATTCTGTGTGCTTGCAATTGTAGTCTTCTTCTTTAACCATTCTGTACCCATCGTAGGGATTGCCTCTACAGTATAATGTTGAGAGCGGATTCAAAAATGAGGCTATATCTTTGGAGGGAATATGATGGTTATTGAACTACTGCCTGTATCGGCCGAGAACTGGTATGATTGCACATTGCTGAAAGTAAAGCCAGAACAACAAAGCGTTTTTCCTGCTCCGGTGATTAATTGGATTGCTGAAGCAAATTTCGTGCAGGAGTTTGAACTACTGGCTATTTATTCAGGAGCTGTAGTGGTAGGATTTATTGTCTTTGTCACAACTCCCGATGAGGACGGTAACTGCTGGATACCCGCCCTTATGATCGATGAGCATCATCAAGGAAAGGGTTATGCCAGACAAGCAATGGGACAGTTAATCGAGCATATGCGAAATGAAGGGTGTACCCGATTAATGATCGGACATAGACCTGACAATCAGATTGCCGGATCGCTGTATGAGTCGCTTGGATTCCAAAAGGTCAGTGAAGAGTTATGCGACGGTGAGGTTGTGCGTTGTTTGGAGCTTAATCAATAATAGGGTATTAACTTCTATCTCACTGTTGCTGCGGAAAATTTCAAATTTGACATGCTTATATAGTACAATCTAGGTTCAAGCTCCTCTCCGGTGTTGGGGTCTTTATATCTCATTGTGATTAGGAGCTTGTCATGATATCTCGAAATATTAATCATATAATACCTTTTGTCATCAGCATTAAACGTAGTTTTTCTAATTGTGCCGTTTGAGTAACTCAATAGATATAAGTCATTTTTTTGTCCAAACGATTGATAAAATAAACCTGAGAGTTCACTTTTTGCAGATTCTGAAGACATTTCAAATTCCGGATTAACCTCTATAATAGGGCGCAGAGATTTATTGTTTATTTTTCCTAAAAATCTTGTAATACTAAAATTCGCATAGTAGATATAATCGTTTGTAACAACAAAATTAGATACCCCTTGACGTAATTCACTCTGTGTCGCATCCGTAGAATTGGGTGAAATCGTCGACACATCAACGCTATTCTGGAATTTCATACCATGATCGTATACATCCAGAAACAACTTTGATTTACCATCCGAGTCTATTTTTAATCGTAATAATGAAATTGTATTCTCGTCAGATGTGATTTGCCGGATGGCTTCACCTGTATTTGCTTTGTCATCAAAGTCGAATTTCTTAAGAATCTTTCTCTCCTTCGTTTCTGAATTATATTCTTCTAACTCAGAACCGCCAGCAGCGATTACTCTAACCATTAATAATTTGTTGCCCACAGCGGTCATACTGTTATAGGGGAATCCGCCTGTTTCAGAAAAAACAACGGACATAGTATTGTTCTTTAAGTCTATTTTATAGAGACGAAGTGTTCTGCTTGTAATATCCGATATCTCACCAGTTGTGACAAACATGTATAAAGAGTTATCGATGATAGTTGTATCATACTTAGCTTCATATGACCAATGTTTAACTGTACCTAGTTTTATATTTTCTTTTGTTTTAAAAATGTAGCGATAATAATCCATTTCGGATATTGAGTCAACAGACCCCTTTGGGATCTTATTGTAGATGATACTGTCATCGGTTAGCACTAACGCTCCATAACGCTCGATTTTTCCGATTATTGTATTGTTGATGTTATAAATTGAAATGGCTTCATTTGAAACCGTAGTATTGGGGGGCAGTGTTTGTTTCAAATCTTGTGTTTTTTGATTTTTGGCATGGTCATCACAACTACATAGTATCAGTATAAAAATCAAGCCAAGTAACCCTAGTATTCTTTTCAAACAAACCCTTCCTTTTCGTAGAAGCTCTTTCTATATGAATCTACTATATCATCCTTAATTAGACAATGCTTGTAATTAGATTCTTGTGATCTAGTTAATGAAAGCTTAAACGGCGGGTACCTTGTATTCATACTGAGATAACCTAAAAATGATAATTGAATATGGATTTATAAACAAATGTGTTTGAAAAGAATGAAATAAGAATTGGAAATAGGCTGGCCAAGCTTTTATAAGTTTCTGCAAGATTATTTTGATCTAAGTAATTGACACCGCCCTCCCTGCCGCAGTATTATTGCACATAACAACTTACAGCAACAAGCGATGAAGAGAAGAGTAAGCAGGCGGCAGCGTTCACAGAGAGCTCCAGAGTGGTGAAAGGGAGCAGCGAAGCGCCTGATCTGAAAAAAGTCTCCGAGCTGCATAGGGAATTGGGCACAAGGGTCCAAGGATGGTATGCCGGGTTCTCCCGTTACAGAGATAGGGTATAAGCGTCATGGCCGTACCCGAAGAGGCGGATGAGGCAACTTGTCCGTGAACAGAGGTGGTACCACGAAGCTTATCCAAGCTCTCGTCCTCAAGATATTGATCTTGAGGGCGGGAGCTTTTTTGCGTTCACAGGCGGGCAGCTCCGAGCGCAGTCAAGCAGGCTCCAAGTAAGATTCATACTATCAGTAGAGGTGATTCATTGTGCATTGGGCAGAAAAAATTGCAAACCGGTTAATCGCGGAGCATCCGCAGCTTCAGACGTATGTATGTGCATCCGGGATCAGTCCGTCCGGGTCCGTTCATATCGGGAATTTCCGCGAGGTGGTGACGACTGCATTTGTGGCGAAGGCGCTGCGGCGGGCGGGGAAGGAGGTGCGGTTTATTTTCTCGTGGGATGACTTCGACCGGTTTCGTAAAGTTCCGGCCCATATCGATCCCGGCTTCGCTCAGTATATTGGGCTGCCATATTCGAAGGTGCCTTGTCCGTATGGCTGTCATGCTTCGTATGCGGCACATTTCGAGTCGGAATTCGAGCAGGCGCTCCAGGTATTTGAGATTGAGCCGGAGTTCATTTATCAGAGCCGGGAATACCAGTCAGGCCGCTATCATCCGCAGATCCTTCACGCTCTGCGGCGCCGGGGTGAGATCTACGATATCCTGATGTCGTTCAAGACCGGTGAGAGTTCGGCGGATGAGCGGGCGGATTTTTATCCGATCCATTTATATTGCGGGCAGTGCGGAAAAGATTCGACAACGATTCTGTATTTCGACGATCTGGAGGAGAGTGTGGCCTACCGCTGCGGATGTGGTCATTGCGATACCGTACATATTCCGCAGGCGGACAATATCAAGCTACACTGGAAAATAGACTGGCCGATGCGCTGGCAGCAAGAGCAGGTGGTGTTTGAGCCAGGCGGCCGGGACCATTCGTCGGAGACGGGGAGCTACAATGTGGCTGCGGTAATCGCAGAGCAGATTTTCGGGTATTCACCACCGGTGTATGAGCCTTATGAATTCATCAGCATTAAAGGCAGCTTCGCTAAAATGTCAAGCTCCTCCGGTCATAATTACACTCCAGATGATCTGCTCCGAGTCTACGCCCCTGAGAACATTCTGTTCCTGTTCGCCAAATACCAGCCCAATGCCGCCTTCCATATCGGGCTGGATGAGGATGTGCTGCGCAATTATACGGAGTTCGAACGATATGCTGCAGGAGCACATGCAGGCACATTAACGGGCGATCTTGCGGGTGCGCTGGAGCTGTCTCTGCGAAGCGACTCTCCGGTTAGCACTGGAAGCAACGTTAGCTTCGGCCAGGTAGCCAGTCTGCTTCCCTTAATCAACTTCGACAGGGACAAGCTCCGGGAGATGTTAAACAGAAACGGCGAAGAGGTAGATGAACTCAGGCTGCAGACAACGGTTGAGCGGGTGGAATACTGGATCAGGAACTGGATGCCGCACAAGCTGGTGACGATTCAGACCTCGCCCAACTATGCGTATTATCATTCTCTTACCGGAGTGGAGCTGAGATGGCTGCGGAGCTTGTGCAGTCTGCTGCGGAGCAGGGAGCTGGACGAGACGCAGCGGATGACCGAAATCTACGCCATTTGTCATCATGAAGACAAGAAGATGATGCGCAGCCAGCAAAAAAGACTGTTCACCATCATCTATCAGCTAGTGCTTGGTACAGAGGAGGGGCCGCGTCTGCCCTGGCTAATTCAGGCGGCGGGGACAGAGCGGATGCTGAATTTGCTGGATTTGTGAAGGTGTGTGGACGGCCCTTTACGGGATCGATTGAAGAGAGGTATAATATACAAGACTGTTTTTAATTAAATGTTGGAAAGCGAGCGGTAACGATATGGGTCGTAAATGGAATAATATTAAGGAAAAGAAAGCATCCAAGGATGCTAATACAAGTAAGGTCTACGCCAAGTTCGGGGTAGAAATCTATGTGGTTGCCAAGAAGGGTGAGCCTGATCCGGAATCCAACCGGGCGCTTAAGGTGGTTCTGGAGCGTGCCAAGACCTACAATGTACCGAAGGCGATTATTGACCGTGCCCTGGAGAAAGCCAAGGGCAGCGGCGATGAGACCTATGTTGAGCTTCGCTACGAAGGCTTCGGCCCAAGCGGCTCAATGATTGTAGTCGATGCGCTGACGAATAACGTCAACCGCACGGCTCCGCTGGTCCGTTCCACGTTCAGCAAGAATGGCGGCAACATGGGTGTCAGCGGATCGGTTACATATATGTTCGATCCAACGGCTGTCATCGGGGTGGTAGGTAAATCTGCGGATGAAGTGATGGAGCTTCTAATCGAAGCAGACCTGGATGTCCGCGATGTGCTGGAAGAGGATGAGGCAGTCATTGTATACGCCGAACCGGACCAGTTCCACGCAGTACAGGAAGCCTTCCGCAGCGCAGGGATTACCGAATTCACGGTAGCTGAGCTGACGCTGCTTCCACAGAATGATGTGGCAATTCCTGAAGATGCACAGGCCCAATTCGAGAAGCTGATCGACGCGCTTGAAGATTTGGACGACGTACAGCAGGTTTATCACAACGTGGATTTGGGAGAATAGAATAGCGGTAACTTGAATGAGCGGGCAAGCCGATTTCCAGGCTTGTCCGCTTATTCTTTCTTGAGCGGGAGTGGGGAGGAGGAACTGGAGATGGAAGTCTTTCGATTAGTCAGTGTAGTCCATGTATTTCTGATTCAGGACGGGCAAGTCCTGCTGCTCAGGCGCGCGAATACGGGACATCATGACGGAGAGTATGGACTGCCTGCCGGGAAGCTGGATGGCGGCGAACCGCTTCATATTGCCGCCATCCGTGAGGTCCGGGAAGAATGCGGTGCGGTTATAGCTCCCGCCGATCTTACCCTGATCGGAACGATGCACCTGTGTACTTCCGGGGATGAGCGGGTGGATTTCTTTTTCAAGGCGGAGCAGTGGTCGGGAGAGATCCGCAACATGGAGCCGGACAAATGCGATGAGGTATGCTGGTTCCCGGTGGATGCGTTGCCGGATAATATCATCCCGTTCGTACAGGAGGCCTGGAATACATTCAGGGACGGCGTCTGGTATGCCGCTCACGGATGGAATTAGATTAGAGTAACAGGGGGAATGGCGCAGTAATGGAAGACTGGACGCTCAGTATGGTTCTTATTTTGGCGGGTTGCGGATTTCTGGCCGGATTCATTGATTCTGTAGTGGGCGGCGGCGGACTGATTGCGATTCCGGCCCTGCTATCGGTGGGCATTCCGCTTCCCTTGCTGCTCGGCAGCAGCAAGTTGGCCGGTTCGATGTGTTCGCTGACGAGCACCGCCTCGTTCGTGCGTTCCGGCAAAATCAATTTCAAGCTGGTCCGCACCCTCATCCCGTTATCCGTCCTTGGCGCGATGGCCGGAACGCTGACTGTCCGTCAGGTTCCTTCTGAGTTCTTGAAGCCGCTGGTGATCGTGATGCTGGTGGTCATTACAATCTACACCTTATTCAAAAAAGCCTGGGGAGACGTCTCCACCTTCTCTGCCAGCAACGGTAAATTGCGTATGGCCGGAAGCATGGCAGCGCTCATTATCGGCTTCTATGACGGGTTCTTCGGCCCGGGAACGGGATCGTTTTTAATTTTTGCTTTTCTGATGATGGGGTTTGAATTTGTAACCGCCGCAGGGAACGCCAAAATCCTGAACTTCGCCAGCAATATCACCAGTCTGCTTACGTTCATTGCCCTGGGCTCTGTCAGCTACACCCATGGCCTGATTCTGGGGATTCCGATGGTGATCGGAGCCGTAGTCGGCTCCCGGATGGCGATCCGCAAAGGGGCAGCGTATATTCGACCTCTATTCATTACAGTCACTGTCATATTGATCGGCAAGCAAATATGGGATACGATGCATTAAGCACAATTAATGGAGTGGATGAGATGGAGATCAAGCTTATACATAAGGAAGAAGTCTGGAAGCTTAGGCATGAAGTGATGTGGCCTGAGCGGGAGCCGGATTATATTAAGCTGGCAGATGACGATCAAGGCAAGCATTACGGGCTGTATGTGGGAGATCGGCTGGTTTCGGTGTTATCCCTGTTCATCAACGGGGCCGAAGCGCAGTTCCGCAAGTTCGCTACCTTGGAGCTGGAGCAGGGCCAGGGCTATGGCAGCAAGCTGCTGAAGACGGTCCTTGCGGAAGCGGAGCAGGCGGGGGTGCGGCGGATTTTCTGCAATGCGAGAACCTACAAGGCAGGCTTTTACAAGAAATTCGGGATGCAGCGAACCGATGAAGTGTTCAGCAAAGGCGGCAAGGATTACGTGGTCATGGAGAAGTTCTTCGGACCTGTAACGGATGCGAATGGGGGAGCTTAAGGGATGACCAAGAAGCTATAT
Organism: Paenibacillus sp. FSL R7-0204; assembly: GCF_038002225.1. Taxonomy (NCBI): domain Bacteria; kingdom Bacillati; phylum Bacillota; class Bacilli; order Caryophanales; family Paenibacillaceae; genus Paenibacillus; species Paenibacillus sp. FSL R7-0204. Next base: position 4,146,650 of record NZ_JBBOCA010000001.1, on the reverse strand, counting down.
TATGATTCAGCTTATATTCAAGAATGGAGTACCGTGATCACTTCCGCGATGGAGCGTGAAGACGGGATCTATGTGACGCTTGCAGAGACGGCCTTCTACCCGCACGGTGGTGGACAGCCTTGTGATAAGGGAACTATTGGCGGGCTTGCCGTGCTGGATGTGGTGTTGGAAGATCAGGAGGTGCTGCATAAGGTAGCGCAGCTTCCCGGGCAGACAAATGTGGATTGCGCCATCGACTGGACCCGGAGATTCGACCATATGCAGCAGCACAGCGGCCAGCATCTGTTGTCGGCAGTATTCCGCGAGCTGTATCAGGCACTGACACTGAGCTTCCACCTGGGCAGCGATTATGCCACAATTGATCTTGATCTGCCGGAACTATCAGCGGCGCAACTGGCGGAGGCTGAACAAGAGGTGAACCGTCAGATCTATCTGGACCGCGCAATTACCAGCTACTTCGTGACCGCAGAGGAAATGGCCAAGCTGTCCCTGGTGAAGCTTCCTAAGGTAACAGAGGATATTCGGATTGTCGAGATTAATGATGTCGAGCATAACGCCTGCGGCGGCACTCATGTCGCTTCGACCGGGGCGATTGGGATGATTAAGCTGCTGCGGTCCGAGAAGCAGAAGGGTAATGTTAGAGTTACCTTCAAATGCGGGAGCCGGGCGCTTGCGGAATTCAACGATCATATGCAAATCATGAGTCAGCTATCCGCCCGATTCAATACAGGCAAGGACGAAATTATGGACCGGCTCGGAAAGTGGGAGCAGGAGCAGAAGCTGCTGGCAGCGGAGCTGGCTGCCGTGAAGGAGCAGAATGACAGCTATCTGGCCCGTGATCTGTTATCTTCTATGGAAGAGGGCAACGGAGTGCTCACGCATATTTCGGATGACAGGCCGCTTAAGGATCTGCAGAGTCTGGCTGCGAAGCTGACGGCGCTGACCGACCTTCCGGTATTGCTGCTGAGTGCGGCGGAGAATAAGGCGGTACTCGCGCATAGCGGATCTGCGGATTTCTCGTGCGGCGCCTTCTTCAAGGCTCACCTGGGCGGATACCACGGCAAGGGCGGGGGCAGCGACAAGCTGGCTCAGGCCGGATTCCCGTCATGGGAAGACGCACTCGCATTTTACAATTTTGCCAAAGGGCAATTCTGAGGTAGGGCAATTAAGGAGCTATGGAGCGTTTATTCCGTAGCTCTTTTTTGCTGTTTTCATAGGGTGAGCAAGGATTGGACCGACTTAAGGATTATTTAACATTTGAAGCCTTATAATCAGGACAGAGCTTGACGAAGGGAGAAAATTAACGTGTTCCTGACTATTCTGAAAAAGGATTTGCGGCGTAAAAAGGTGATGAATACCGTTCTGCTGATCCTCATCATCCTGGCCTCTACACTAGCTGCAAGCAGTTCCAGCCTGATGTATTCCACCTCCAGCGCCCTGGGCAGTTTCATCGAAGCCAGCAAGGTGGCGGATCTTAATATCACGCTGGCCAATGACCCTGGCTATAACTCGGCAGTAGAAGACTGGGTCAAGCAGGAAAAGAAGGTGGAGACAGCTTATACAGACCGGCAGCTCAATCTCTTACTGAATCAGGTTACGATGCCTGAAGGCCGCAAGAGCTTCTCGGGAAATGTAAGCTTCGTGCTGTCCGCCATTCCTGAGCAGGTGAACCTGGTCTTCGGTGAAGACAATGAGCGATATTCACTTCGCCCAGGGGAGATCGGTCTTCCGGCCAGCCTGATGCTAAGCAGCGGTATCGTACCGGGAGAGCAGCTGAAGCTTAAGTTCGGTGAGATTACGAGAACGTTCACGGTGAACGGTTACTTCAAGGATGCGTTCATGGGGGCAGATCTGCTGGGACTGAAGCGCCTCATGCTGTCAGCAGAGGATTTCAAGGAAATAGAGAAGCTGGTGCCCGAAGATAAACGGATGAATCTATGGAGCTTCGTGGCGGCACCGGGTGTAGCGTCTACTGAGATATCCTCTTCTTTTGCGAACAGTGATCTGCCCATCAGCTTCGAGGTGGATAAGGCGCTGGTCATGATGACTTATATGACGGACCGGATGATCTCAGCCATGATGTTTGCGATTAGTGTGTTCCTGATCTTCATTGCTTTTTTGACCCTGCGGTTCACTATTGTCTCCACCCTGCAGGATGAATACAAGGAGATTGGCGTTATGAAGGCTATTGGGTTCAGGAACCGGGCGATCAAGCAGCTCTACCTGACAAAATATACGGGGCTGGCCTGTCTGGGCGGCGTCCTCGGACTGGGCATCAGTCTCCCGCTTACTGCGCTGATGTCCCGCAAAACCTCGCAGTATATGATTCTGCCCGGAGGCAGCATCAGTATAATGATCTCGGCGCTTAGCATGGTGGTGATGATCGCCTTCATTCTGCTGTTCTGCTTACTCTGTATGCGCAAGATTAACAAAGCATCGGCCATCGATGCCATCCGGCAAGGCCAGACCGGTGAACGCTTCAAGGCGTCCCGGCGCATTCATTTACACAAAAGCCGTTTCCTCCGGCCCCCGTTCTTTCTCGCACTGAGCGATGTACTGAACCGGCTCAAGAGCTATACGTCACTCATCCTGACGCTGATCTTAAGCTCGGCGATCATTCTGATCCCGGTCAATCTGACCAATACCATTGTAACGCCTAAGTTCCTGGAATATTTAGGTACAATTGGTGCGGATTTTTATAGCTCAACCGTCGTGGCAGAGAAACCCGTTGAGAAGATCCAAGAGGACAAGGCACTCCTGTCCAAGCGGCTGAAGGATCAGGGCTTCGAGGTCACGCTTACAGCGAATTATACGGTAAGTACCAAATATATCTCCGATAACGGGCAGGCCAACCGGCGGATCAACGGCCAGAAGAATGATCAGAACGGGTCTGTTGAGATTCTGAAGGGAACGGCCCCGCTGCTGAAGAATGAAATTGCCATTACAACCATCATGTCCGGGAAATACGGGAAGCGGGTGGGCGACAATATTACTTTTGAAATCGGCGGGGTTAAGGGGACCTTCATGATCAGCGGACTGTTTCAAAGTATCTCCAACGAAGGGTACGCGGTCTGGGTTGCACGGGACTATGAGCTGAAGACAATACCCGCTTACATGTTCTCCGGCGAACTCCATGCCCCGGAGCAAGCGAAGGCAGGGATAATGAAGGAAATTCAGCAGCAATTCCCGGAACAAGGCTTCAAAACCTCGTTTGAACTGCTGGGAGAGATCACGGGCGGCTTCATGGGCCAGCTTCACAGCATCAATGGGCTGCTTACGGCTATCATCTGCCTCATTACGTTCTTCATCACCAGCCTGTTCGTCCGATTGATGATTGCGAAGGAGGTTCACGGCATTGCTGTCATGAAAAGCATCGGCTTCACGAATGCCGCGATCCGGCGGTGGCAGGCGCTGCGCATTCTGATCATTATGTCCGTCTCGCTGGTGCTGGGCGTAATCGCTGCGAATACCCTCGGGAGCCGCCTGCTGGGTCTCATCTTCCGAATCTTCGGACTGACAAGCCTCCGGCTGAATATTCTTCCGCTTCAGGTCTATCTGCTGTATCCGCTGCTGATCCTTGCGGTCGTCATGTTGGCGGTGTACACCAGCTACGGCCAGATCAAGCGTGTACAGATATGGAATATGAATAAGGAATAGGCGATTGGATTCTAGAATAAGAATCACGGGAAATAACAAAAAGCTAAAGGAGCGGAGGGGAAATTTGGAACTGGAGGAGCGGTAGCGTCCGCCTTTAGGTTTGGATTTCTACCGCGAGCAGCGGTCCAAATCAGGAAATCCAAACCTAACAGTGGCCGGAAGTCCAAATGTTCACCGCAGCGACGATTAAGCTCAATGTTTATAACTTTGTGATTCTTGTAAATAGATCCAAGCGTTTATATTAAAAGAAAAGAAGGAGTGGCGAAATGGCAGCAGTACTGGAAGTAACCAACCTATGTAAGACCTATATCGTCAATAAAAGTCAGAATAACGTGCTGCGGAATATCAATTTCACGCTTCATGCCGGGGAGTTCGTGTCTATCATGGGGCCGTCCGGTTCGGGCAAGTCTACGCTGCTCTATACCGTCAGCGGGATGGACAGGCTTACTGCGGGCGAGGTGGTTTTTGACGGGGAGAGTCTCTCGCAGCTCTCGGAGAAGGGCATGGCTGAACTGCGGCTGCACAAAATGGGCTTCATCTTCCAGCAGATGCATATGCTGAGCAATCTCTCCGTTTATGATAATATTATTCTATCAGGCTATCAGTCGCTGAGCGGCAAGGGAAGCGGGCCGGGACGCAGCCGCAGCGAGGTGAACCAATATGCCCATGAGCTGATGCGGAAGCTGAACATTATGGAGACAGCAGGCCATGACATTACAGAGGTGTCCGGCGGACAGCTGCAGCGGGCCTGCATCTGCCGGGCGCTCATCAACAAGCCGGCTATGCTGTTCGCGGATGAGCCGACAGGTGCGCTCAATTCCAAAGCTGCAAAGGAGGTCATGTTCGAGCTCTGCCGGGTCAACCGGGAAGGAACAACGCTGATGGTGGTTACACACGATGTGAAGGTTGCCGCGCAGAGTGATAAGGTGCTGTATATGGTGGATGGAAATATTCAGGGCGAGCATGTGCTGGGCAAATATATGCCGGAGGAAGGCCCGAGGGAACGTGAACGCAGCCTGACCGGCTGGCTGATGGAGATGGGCTGGTAGGAAGCTGCAAGCAGCAGGAGGAGAGAGCCGTGGCGGACATTCTGATCATTGAGGATAATGATGAGCTGGCGGAGGTGATGAAGGATTTTTTGCAGGTGGAAGGATATTCTGTATGCAGTAGGGCCTCTGCGGAAGAGGGTTTGGCTTATTTGGAGACGAATGCCGTCAAGCTGCTGCTGCTCGATATTATGCTGCCGGGACTGGACGGCTTCGCCGTATGCAGAATCGCCAGGGAGAAGTTCAATCTGCCGATTCTGATCATGAGCGCACGTCACGGGGATGAGAGCAAGATTATCGGGCTTGAGCTGGGAGCGGACGACTACCTGGAGAAGCCCTTCTCGGCTCCTCTACTGACGGCCAAGGTCAAGGCGCATCTGCGGCGGAGCTATGAGATGAACGAGAACAAGCTGCTGCTTACCGATGGCGAACTTACGGTGAACCAGACCGCAAGAGTAGTGTATAGAAGCGGCCAGACACTCGGGATGACGGCCAAAGAGTACGAGCTGCTGGTGCTGCTGATGAGCAACAAGGGCAAGGCGCTGCGCAAAGAGTGGCTGTTCCAGCAGGTGTGGGGAGCAGACAGCTTCAGTGAGCCGTCCACACTGACCGTACATATGAACAAGCTGAGGGATAAAATCGAGCAGAACCCCAAAGAGCCAAGACGCATCGTCACCGTCTGGGGAGTGGGATATAAATATGAAGGTATTTAACAGGCTGATGCTCTGGACATTACTTCTCGGGCTAACGTTCATAGCGGCTCTAAATGGATATGTTTCCTACAGGGACACAGGTACGCCCGGGAAGGCTTACCGGATAGAGATCAACCGGATCTATGAGCAGTTGCAGCGTAGAATTCCTCTGGAGGAACTGTTGCCGGATCAGAACCTGTATACCTACGTGCAGGACTTAAGCTGGATCGGGAAGGAAGCGGGGCCGGAAGAGGTTCAGCGCTTTTTTGCCGGTATCGGGGTGGGGGATGCCAATGAATTCACGGTAAGACCCTTGTATGCGGATCAGCAAATCGCAGGATACTTAAGGTTCTCGTACCGGATGCCCGGGCCGGATGTTCATGCGCTTCTGGTTCTGAATCTGTTCCTGCTGGCGGCGCTCGGAGCCGTGATGGTGCTGCTGTTCTACATCCGTAAGCAGATTCTGCGGCCGTTCCATACTCTGGAGGAGTTGCCTTATGAGTTATCCAGGGGGCAGCTGAGCATAGGTTTGAAGGAGCATCGTAGCCGGTACTTCGGCCGGTTCGTGTGGGGACTGGACCTGCTGCGGCAGACACTGGATGCCCAGAAAGAGACGAATCTCCGCCTGGAAAAGGACCGCCAGACGCTGATCGCATCCCTCTCGCATGAGCTTAAAACCCCAGTAGCCACGATCAGGCTCTATGCCAGCGCCCTGGCGGACGGCCTCTATGATAGCGAAATCAAGCGGCAATCGTCCGCCCGGCTGATCGGTCAGCAAGCAGAGCATATGGAGCAGCTGATCGGCGGGATTATCACTGCTTCCGTCTCTTCTTTGCAGAATATTGAGGTGGTCCCGGAAGAGTTCTATCTCAGCGGGTTGGTCGGCAAGGTCATCGGAAACCATAAGGAACGGCTGGAGCTGCTGAAGGTGGAGCTCACGGCAGGTGCTTATCAGGACAAGCTGCTGCTTGGGGACGAAGAACGGCTGCATGAGGTACTCAATAATCTCATGGAGAATGCCATTAAGTATGGAGACGGCAAGGCGATCTCTATTACCTTCCGCGAGGAGGATTACCGCCAGCTGATTGTGATCGAGAATTCGGGAGATCCGCTGCTTCTGAGTGAGCTGCCCCATATCTTCACCAGCTTCTGGCGCGGGTCCAATGCGGACGGCAAGCCGGGCAACGGCCTCGGCCTCTTCATCTGCAAGCAGCTGCTGCAGAAGATGGGCGGCGATATTTACGCAGAGCCGATGGAACGGGGGATGCGGTTTGTGCTGGTGCTGCGGTATTAAGTGGGGGCATGAATGGAGGGGATCGCAATGAATGAGCTTAATGAGCTGATAGAGCTGCAACCTGAGAATTATGCTGCGGTTTATGATTTTTACGCTGGTAAAAAGCAACACATTCCTGCCTTATCCGTCCTGCTGGAGAATTATCCCGGGCGGGTATTTGCTGATCATACGGTAGCGCCGACACTGGCTGTGGTATGCGCTACGGGGAGATGGATGTATGCTGCCGGAGATATCCGTACTGAGTTCAACCGGCTGAAGCTGATGGGCTTTTTGCAGACGGTAGTCGTACCTGATTGCCAGCAGAGGCAAGAGAAATGGTTCGAGATCTATACGGAAGATAGTGATTCATGGACGGAACTACTTACGCTTGAGATTGCCGGGCTGAGCGTAGACAGACATATGGAGTCGGTCTATGAGTTCAATAGCGAACGATTTTTTCAGCTAAAAAACAGACGTGCTGCTATCCCCTTGGAGGGAGATCTATCTGTGGCCTACGAGGAATTTCCTGTTCTCGCCCAACCCGAGCGTAATGTTTCTGCAAGAGAGGACAGGTTCGTTGGGCTGACAGCCACTGGTGCTGTAGTGAAGGTTAGGGATAAGGTAGTATCCATTTGCAAAAATAACGGCTTCAGCGTGAATAACAGGTACTTCATTGATGTAGATACTCATGCAGAATCAGAGCGCGGGAAGGGCTATGCTACGCTTGCCGCTGCATCATTAATTAGTCACTACCTCGATCAGGGAATGCTTCCCTTATGGGAAACAACACATGAGAATATGGCTTCACATAAGCTTGCGCTAAGGCTCGGCTTCGACCCGGTGGAGAGCTATCCGGTATTTGCTTTTGTCATGGAAGGATAGTACCTATTAACGTTAAGGAGTGGTATTGATGAAGAGGTTAGCAATCCTTACAGTCGGTAAAACGCATAGCGGGAAGACCACATTTGCCAGAGAATTAGAGCGGTGCTTACCTGAATCGGTTGTTATTGACCGGGATGATCTGGCTGAATTCATCAACACTCAGTACGAAAGTCTGCTGCCCAAGCAGGGGGCGAATACGCTCAAGGATGCCCTGACCCGAACGTTAGTGGATTATGCCGTTCATGAGTCGGAGCAGCACATTATCATGTGTAACGCTAACTCCAATAAGGAAGGCCGACTGCGAATGCTGGATTGGTTTCACCAGAAGGGATTGGTTAGTGTGCTGGTATATTTCAACTTGCCTGATGAGATGCTGTATTCGCGTATAGCGAGTAGTGAACGGAGTACAGCTATCCTTAGAAAATCAAACAGCTTCGACGTATTGCTGACCCGGCAAATCGCTGATGTACAGAAGGGACTGGCGGAGCCGCCAACGGAGAATGAGTCGGAGCATCTGTTTGTAATCAACGACAGCGATGAAGTACCCGGCACGATTCAGCAGATCGTCCAGATCGCCCAGAACCTATAAGTCATTGGATACAAAGTAAATCGGTGGCGGCAAGCCCGAATGAATGTTAACATAGTAACGCCAGCAGTAGGGAAATAGTTGGATTTACTACACTTGCTGAGCAGCTAGTGGCTTCTGGTGGGGCAACAGTTGGAGAAACAACACTTAATTAATCAAAATTCGGACCTAAGGGCAAAATGGACGGGATTAGATGCTGTTTTTCCAACTGCTTCTGATGAATCTCAAGAAATGTATAAATTAAGATACATTATTCCACCTAAAAGTATTTTAAAAAAGAATAAAAGAGACGGAAGGGGAATCTGAAGCTACATGCGGAGAATTAGGAAGTGTAGGAGCGTGTAGCGGCCGGATTGCCCGAATGTTCACCGGAGTGACGACCAAGCTTCGACTAAAATCCGCCCTACCAACTGGACCTGACCGCCCAAACCCTTCATAATAAGAAGAGTTGTGAACGGTTCCACACAAACTCATAAACGGAGGTTCATAGAATGAAATACCGCGAGCTGGGAAATACGGGTCTGTCTGTCAGTGAGGTCAGCTTTGGCACTTGGGCGATTGGCGGGGACTGGGGAAGCAGCAAGGATGAGGACGGGCTGAGAGGCTTGCAGGCAGCGATGGAGCAGGGCGTGAATTTCTTCGATACGGCAGATGTCTATGGCGGCGGCCATGCGGAGGAGCTGCTTGCCAAGGCGACCCGGGGGAAGCAGGATGAGATACATATTGCCACGAAGTTCTGCCGCGCTGGAGATATCCATGACCCGGAGAACTACTCCGCTCGCCGGATCAGTGAATACTGTGAGCAGAGTCTGCGGCGTCTGGAGCGTGAAGCGATCGATTTGTATCAGATCCACTGTCCGCCGATGGAGATTCTGCGTGATGGCAGTGTGTTCGCAGCGCTGGACCAATTGAAGGCCGAGGGTAAAATCCATCACTACGGCGTCAGCGTTGAGACTATCGAGGAGGGCTTGCTCTGCCTGGAGTATCCTGGCGTTGCGGCGCTGCAGGTGATCTTCAATCTGTTCCGGCAGCAGCCGGCACAGGAGTTATTGCCGCAGGCTGCGGCCAAGGGTGCAGGAATCCTGGTGCGCCTGCCGCTGGCCAGCGGTCTGCTGACCGGCAAATTCACGGCGTCCAGTACCTTCCAGGAGAATGATCACCGGAAGTTCAATGCGAACGGGGAGCAGTTCAATGTGGGCGAGACCTTTGCGGGGCTGCCTTTTGGTAAGGGTGTGGAGCTGGCGCAGAAGCTGGATTGGATCGCTGAAGGACGCGGTAATATGACACGGGCCTCCATGCGCTGGATTCTGGACCATCCGGCAGTCAGCTGTGTGATTCCGGGCTTCAAGAATGAGGCTCAGGTGAACGATAATCTGGCCACCCTGGATGTACCCTCCTTCAGCCCAGGGGATATGGAGCGCCTGGCTGCCTTTTACCGGTCAGAGGTGGTTCCGCATATCCGTGGAGAGGTGTAGCTGCACTCTATGAATATAACTGTCGGACTGCTCGCCCATGTAGATGCCGGGAAGACGACCTTCGCCGAGCAGCTGCTCTACCATACCGAAGCCATCCGCAGCAGGGGGCGTGTGGACCATCAGGATACGTTCCTGGATACCCATGAGATTGAAAAAGCACGCGGGATCACCGTCTTCGCCGATCAGGCGGAGTTCACCTATAAGGATGCCCGCTATTTCCTGCTGGATACGCCGGGGCATGTCGATTTCTCCCCGGAGATGGAGCGCTGTCTGCAAGTGCTGGACTATGCAGTGGTGATTCTCAGCGCGGTGGAGGGTGTAGAGAGCCACACTGAAACGCTCTGGCAGCTGCTGCGCCAGCACCGGATTCCGACCCTGTTCTTCATTAACAAAACCGACCGTGCAGGCAGCGACCCTGAACGTGTCCTGGAAGAGATCCGGCAGCTGCTTAGCAGTGATGCCTTGCTGTTGCCGGAGCAGCCGGAAGCTGCGTGGACCGAGGAGATGAAATCGTTCCTTGCCGAACGCGAGGAGACGCTGCTGGAACCTTATCTTGAAGGCATGCTGACGGACAGCGATTGCCGCAATGCGCTGAGGTCTATGGTGAAACGCGGAGAGATTTTTCCGTGTATGCAGGGCTCTGCATTGCTGGACCAGGGCGTGGCTGAGTTTCTGGAGATTCTGGATGCGCTCACGTTCACGGAGTACGATCATAGGCTGCCTTTTGCCGGGAGGGTCTATAAGATCCGCCACGATGCCAAAGGCACCCGCATCACCTACATCAAAGCCCTTCAAGGCGTGCTGAAGAACCGTGAGAGCTTGACGTATGGACCCGAAGCGGAACAAACTTCCGAACGGATTACCGGAATCCGCAAGTACAACGGTACTGCTTATAGCGCTGCTGACTGGGCCGCCGCCGGGGAGCTGTTCGCCGTTGTCGGCCTAAGCTCCGTGCTGCCGGGTGCGGGAGTGGGCGCACTTCAGGACGCGCAGAGCAGCGGACTTATTCCCACCTTGAAATCCAAGGTGCTCTTCAAGCCACCCGTGCACCTGAAGGAGCTTATGCATGCCTTCGGACAGCTCGGCGCGGAAGATCCGTCACTGAATGTAAGCTGGGATGAAGATCTCCAGGAGCTGCATATTCATGTGATGGGCGGGATACAGCTTGAGATTCTGGAGCAGATCGTGGCGGAGCGGTTTCAGCTTAAGATCTCGTTTGGACCGCCGGAGATTCTATACAAGGAGACTATTGCCGGTACGGTCTATGGCTGCGGGCATTTCGAGCCGCTGGGCCACTACGCCGAGGTTCATCTGATGCTTGAGGCCGGGGAACGCGGGAGCGGGATCACGTTCATTAACCGCTGCCACCCGGATGATCTCGCGGCGGGCTACCAGCATCAGATTGAGCAGCATCTGCTGGAGAGCGGCCATCATGGCCTGCTGACCGGTTCCCCGCTGACGGATCTGAAGATCACCCTGCTTACGGGGAGGGCGCATAATAAGCACACTAGCGGCGGCGATTTCCGGGAAGCGGCTTACCGTGCCTTGCGCCAGGGGCTGGAGCAGGCAGAGAATCTGCTGCTGGAGCCGGTATACGACCTCAAGATCCGGATAGATCCGGACGATGTGGGAAAGGTTATGAGTGATATCCAGCAGGCTGGAGGCCGCTTCAATCCCCCGGATATTACACCGTCCAAGGCCGTAATTACCGGCACAGTTCCGGCGGCAAGCTTCATGAATTACGGAGTGAGACTGGCAGCGATGACGCAGGGCAAGGGATCGATATCGCTAAGAGTAGCAGGATATGAGCCCTGCCATCAGAGCAAGACGGTGGTGGAGCAGCGGGATTATAATAAAAATGCAGATCCGGCCTACTCCTCGGCGTCTATTTTTTGTGCCAAGGGGGAGGGATATGCTGTACCCTGGGAAGAGGCCGGAGCGCATATGCATATTCAAGCAGCAAGCAGGAACGGGTACACGGTTCTTAAGAGAGCAGTACCGTTTCAGCGTGACCTAGAAGGAAAGGTGCAGATTGACAATGACTAATGCAATAGATAAGGTAGCCTGGATTTACGTCGTAGACGGCAAGGTGCTGGGCGCGCGTTCCAAGGGCAAGGACACTTATTATTTCCCCGGTGGCAAGCGGGAGCCCGGTGAGACGGATGCACAGACCCTGATCCGTGAGATTGAGGAAGAGCTGTCCGTTCAGATCCTGCCGGAGACGATTGCGGAGTTCGGAAGCTTCGAGGCTCCGGCCCATGGCAAAGCGGAAGGCGTGCTCGTGCGGATGACCTGTCTGACCGCAGATTTCACAGGCGAGCTTGCCCCGGCTTCGGAGATTGAAGAGCTGGCCTGGTTAACCTATAAAGACATAGACCGCGTATCGGCGGTCAGCGTCATCATCATGGACAAGCTGCGGGAGATGAGCCTCATCTCTTAAGAGTCAGGCGTGCACTCATCTGTCCGGAAAGTCTATGCAAGCCCGTTTTGAGCCGGAACCCGGCCTGAAACGGGCTTGTTGTTTCTTTTAGCAGGGCGATGCAGGCGGCGCGGCAAGCACACTTTTACCGAATAGGACATATGTCCTTCCCGAATCCGGCGAACTGGCTTTTAATAAGTACAGAGAAGCAAAAAGAGGAGAGAGACAGATGAAAGGAATACTATTCGCATTTTTGGCCGGAGCCTGCATTACACTTCAGGGGGTAGCCAATGCCAGAATCAGTCAGGATATCGGCACGTGGCAGGCGGCAACCATTACCCAGCTTACCGGATTCATTATGGCGTTGGCGATAGCGCTGGTGGTACGGGACGGCAAAAAGCACGGCTTCCGCAAGGTACATCCGCTATACATCAGCGGCGGCGGTCTGGCCGCCTTCGTGATTTTCAGTGAGGTAACGGCGATTCAGAACATCGGGGTTACGCTTACGATCTCGGCGCTGCTGATTGCCCAGCTCTGTCTGACCTTTATCATTGATATCAGGGGCTGGTTCGGAGTCGTCCGGCAAAAGATGAAGCTGCCGCAGTTTATCGGCATCGGGATGATGATTCTCGGGGTAGTTGTACTGAAGTTCTAAACGAAGGGGACAAGAGATATGTTAACAGGGTTAGTACTTGCACTGATCGCGGGCGCGCTGGTCAGTTTACAGAATATTTTCAACGCCAAAGTCAATGAGCATACAGGCTCTTGGTCGACCACTACACTAGTGCTGGGCATGGGCTTCGCCGCCTCCCTCGTCATGGGGCTGATTATGGAAGGGAAAAACATGTTCACGCTGCAGCACATGCAGCCCTGGTACTGGTTAAGCGGAATGATCGGCGTGGGGGTCGTAATCTGCCTGGTCCAGGCCACCAGAATCCTTGGCGCCACCTATGCCATCTCGATTGTACTTACTGCCCAGCTTGGCTTCGCCTTGCTCTGGGATTCACTGGGCTGGCTGGGGTTGGCGAAGGTTCCGTTCTCGTTCAACCAGCTGATCGGCGTGCTTATTATCGTAGGCGGGATATTGGTGTTCAAGCTGGGTGGAGCGCGTGAGCCCCAAGCTCAAGACGGCCACTCTGGAACAGAGCATAAGAAGCATGCAGTGGAATTGAAGTAGGCATGCTGGAGATCAATAATGAATGATTCCAGAAACAAACAAGAAGCGCAGTTCGTGACTAACACGGACATGCGCTTCTATTGTATACAGATAACGGCAGCTTTGGTTAACGGGAGTCCTGAATTGTAGCGGTGCTGTTATTCGCGCTAAGATCTGTCAACGGATCAAACGGAGGACCTGTAATCGTTCCAACGAGCAGTGCGATATCCACAGCATTCACCGGACTGCCCCAGGCGTTGCCTGAATATACCATAACGGCCCGGTCATTTACGAAGCCGCGTGTATTGTAAACAATGTTATTAATGACCTCACCCGTTGCGTTCTGATTGAAATAGGCAGGCTGGCGCAATGAATAAAAAACATTGTTCCGCACGATCAAGTTGGTCATGTTGTTGGCAGCAGACACTAACCCCCGGTTTACTACCCAGCCGGAGGAAGGTCCGGCCTGCGGCGGACCATAGATCACATTATTGATGATGGTATGATTGGTTCCCGCTACTTGAATGAACTCAACAGCGTATGGGTTATCACTCGTTATGGTCAGTCCATCAATCGTCACGCCGCTGCCGGTAACGGTGAAGACGATGACCGCTGCCTGAAGAATAATCAGGCTATTTGGAAATCCTTTTATGGTTACACCTGCTTTACTAATTCCGATATTAGCCGTTATTGGATACGTCCCGCCCATAATATATACCGTTCCATTGGGGGATACGGCAGTTACTCCCTGTTGAATGGTACCAAAGGGGCTCGCTTGTGTCCCGTTTCCCCCAACGGCTCCTGCCTGGACGTATACCTGAAAAGGATCTGGCAGTACTGTTCCCGTAGCCCCTGTGGTTCCAGTCACACCCGTAGCCCCCGTAACACCAGTAGCACCCGTAGTCCCAGTAGCCCCCGTAACACCAGTAGCACCCGTAGATCCAGTCACACCCGTAGCCCCTGTAACACCCGTAGCCCCAGTAACTCCAGTCCCCGTAGCTCCTGTCGCACCCGTCGGTCCAGTGGCACCCGTCGCTCCAGTCGCACTGCCAGAGGGACCAGTTTCTCCTGTAGCCCCAGTCAACCCTGTCACTCCTGTAGCTCCAGTCGCTCCAGTCGCTCCAGTCACTCCCGTAAGCCCTGTCGCTCCGGTCGTCCCGGTAACCCCTGTAGCTCAGTCACTCCTGTAGCCCCAGTCAACCCTGTCACTCCTGTAGCCCCTGTCGCTCCAGTCACTCCCGTAAGCCCTGTCGCTCCGGTCGTCCCTGTAGCCCCAGTCGCTCCAGTTATGCCAGTTCCACTTCCTATCATTTCTGAAGCTACTAAACGATGAGCTGTAACAAGCGCCCCGGTACTGCTTTTACCCCATGATGAAGCTGCGAAGTTCGCGGGACTCACACCTGTGAAGGTGATCACAAAATCAAAGCTGAAATTCGCATAATAGTTATTGGTGGCTACCGCATTTGGAGCAAGCGAAACAGATTCACTGACATACAATGTCCGGCTTCCATTCAGCATATATCCTTGAATCGTTACTGAGGCAAAATTGGAAGGATCTCTATTTTCGAGCTTAACGGTTAATGTTAGGGTGGGTCTTGTCCCATTTACTGGATTATTTTAAATGGGACCAGTGGATAGAACAGCCATTGTCATTCCTCCTCATTATCTGATAATGGTGTACAGCATTTGAATCCCGGTTGTTTAATATATTCATGGAAAGGTGAAAGGTTCGAAGATACCATAAAATAGACATAGTAGATAAGGTTAGGAGATTTTAAGCCTTTGTTTGATACAGGAGTGCTAGTATTAGATCTATTTTCAATAGTGTCTGAACAGCACAATAAAAAGCAGACCGATGATCAGTCTGCTATCATTGCTAGAGTTAGTGTCCGTCAAGCCTGCGCCTGCCCCAGAGAAGCCGCTGTGCTGCAGAGTATTGCATTTTTCCAATTTGAATACGCAGTCCAGGCCCGCCCGTTATCCAGCAGAGGCTTGCATGTATAGACGCCTTCCTCAATAGAATTCACACGCCCGGCGGAGCGCTTGTTTCTGTGTTATATTCATGGAGGAGAGTTCAACGCTGCTGCGGCATGCTGCGCTGATGGTCATATTTTCACATTCTTAGTGACTGCTGTCACACGGGTCTGCGCAGATTAGGGACTATACTTGTCGCCTACAGTTACAGCATGCCGGGCAGATGGCCCTGAAAGGAGAAATTACAGATGCAGATTGAGCTTAATGCAATGACCCGCGAACGGCTGGAGCAGAGTCTGGCCGGGAAGCCGGGGCAATTCAAAATGTTCTACGATACGGAGGACTGCGGCTGTAATGGCATGCTAGTGATCCGGGTAGTCAGCGAGCCTTCGCCAACGGATATTGTGTTTCAGACCGAGCCGTTCACCTTCCTATGTGACCGCCAGCAGGAATTGCTGTTCGATGACGTGATGCGGCTCGAAGCAGAGGCCGGGTATCCGGCCTACAAGCTGACGAGTGATTCCACCTTGTTCGGGAGCAATATCAGGGTGCAGGATGCGCGGGGCTGAAGGAGATGAAGGTAGCATAAGCAAGGAGGCCATCTGCCCGCAGAGTGACGGGGGATGGCCTTTATTTAAGGGAAAACCGAGCATATCGGGCATGGCGGAGATTCGTGAGCTGATTGTAATCGAAAAACCGATTACAATTGGACTGGGAACGCCGTGTAGGCCGAATGTAATCGAAAAACCGATTACAATTTGACTAGGCACACCGTGTAGGCCAAATGTAGTTGAAAAACCGATTACAATTGAAATGGGCGCGCTGCGTAGGCCAAATGTAATCGAAAAACCGATTACAATTGAAATGGGTACGCCGTAGCATCCGGTCCTGATGCGGCCCAAAGGTTGCAAATGAGGGTGCTATTTCGCAATAGTGCCCCTCATTTCGCTTGAGGTCCTCAGCTTAATAAGCCGTCCATCCGCCGTCTGCGGTAATGACTGCTCCATTCACAAAGCCTGCTTCCTCTGAAGCCAGGAATAAGGCGAGCTGTGCGATTTCGGTGGGCTGGCCCATCCGTGGATTAAGCGCCATGCCCGGCTGTGTGCGTTCCATGCCAAAAGGATTGATATGGGTCATAGTGGAACCAATATTGGTCTCCACACCGCCCGGCGCAATCGCATTGCAGCGGATTCCCTTGGCAGCATACATGAATCCGGTATTCTTGGTAAAGCCGATAACCGCATGCTTCGAGGCTGTATAAGCCGCACCTGCCCGGGCACCGAACAGACCGCCTACAGAGGCAACGTTAATAATAACACCCTGTTGTTTTTTCAGAAAAATAGGCAGCACCTTACGCGTAGCACGCATTACTGAAGTTGTATTAACGGCGAGCACCCGCTCCCAGCTCTCATCCTCAATATCACCCGCCGGTTCAAAGTTATCCATGATCCCCGCATTATTCACCAGAATATCTACAGTGCCATAGGTGTTGACTGTACTATCGATCAGATTCTGGATGTCAGACTCATCTGCAACATTTGCTTGTACCGCTATGGCTTCCCCGCCGCCAGCTTTAATGTCACCCGCCACCGTCTCTGCAGCCTCCAGATGAATATCCGCCACTACGACCTTGGCCCCTTCCGTGGCATAAAGCACAGCAATCGCCTTCCCCATCCCGGACGCCGCCCCGGTAACTACTGCTACTTTGTTGTGAAGCCTCATTGTATGTACCTCCGTGTATAGTGATATTTTCTCTTTTCTAGTATCTTTTGCTTCATAGTGTTTTATGCGCCTGGTTGACGCTGTCCTTCGTGAAGGCTTAACATATGGGCTATACAAGAGGGAAGAGGATGGAGCCTATGATTACGGCCGGACTAGATATCGGAACCACATCCATCTCCGGGCTGCTCTACGATCTGGAGAAGCGTACGATTCTGCATAGCCTTACGGAATCGCAAGCGAGCCTGCCTTTCAGCCTGAATCAGGAATGGGAGCGGCTGCAGGACCCGGAATTGATTATGAAGCAGGTGGAGCATATACTTGAACGTCTGCTGGCGCACCAGCCGGAAGTAACGGGAATTGGCTTAACCGGGCAGATGCATGGGATTGTCTATTTGGATAAAAGCGGGAGAGCTACAGGTCCCCTGTATACCTGGCAGGATGGACGGGCGGGACAGCTCACCGGAGGGACGGGCAGTCCTACCTATGCGCAGCAGTTCAGTGACCTTACCGGTTACACTGTAGCTCCCGGCTATGGACTCGCCACCCATTACTATAATGTGTGCCGACAGCTTGTCACTGGGCGCGCAGTCGGCTTCTGCACGATTGCGGACTATATCGCGATGAGGCTGGCGAACGGTGATATTCCCCTGATCGATGCAACGCAGGCAGCGGGGATTGGGGGCTTCAGTCTGCGGACAGGAGATTTCGATAGAACCGCGATTAATTTAGCCGGGATCGCCCCTGCGTTTTTGCCGCAGGTCGTACCCTCTGGGACGGCAATCGGTAGCACATCACAAGGCATTCCCGTGTATACCTCGCTCGGGGATAATCAGGCCAGCTTCCTGGGCAGTGTGCCGCAGCCCGGATGCTCCCTGCTGCTGAACATCGGCACAGGGAGCCAGCTTTCGGCCTGGGTACCTGACTGTGATAACGCTCCTTCCGCGATGGAAGTACGCCCGTTCCCTGGTGGCGGGATGCTGATGGTTGGCGCAGCCTTGAGCGGCGGCAAGTCTTATGCCCTCCTGGAGGGATTCTTCCGGCAGTTGATTACCGCATACACCGGAGCAGCGCCGACAGATGTCTATTCCCTGATGTCTAGACTGCTTAGTGAGGAGGTTACGGGCAGCGGCAGCACAGGGCTTACGGTGAACACACAGCTCCTGGGGACAAGGACAAACCCGGAGAAGCGCGGCAGTGTGGAAGGAATCACGCTGGAGAATTTTACTCCCGGCGGGCTGGCCCATGCTTTTCTGCAAGGAATGGTAGATGAACTGCATGGCTTCCTAGCGGATTTGGAACAGCAGGGCGTAGGCACATTCACCCGCCTTATAGGCTCAGGCAATGCGCTGCGGAGTAATCCGGTGCTGTGCGCCAAGGCCGAAGCAGCCTTCGGGCTACCGCTTGAGCTTGGTGAACATGCTGAAGAAGCGGCCGTAGGGGCAGCGCTCTGTGCCGCTGTCGGCAGCGGGGAAATCGCAAGCTTCAGAGAAGCAGGGGCTTATCTTAGATAGCCGCATCACTAAGTTGACGTAAATGCGGCATCGCTGCATTCATTTCTGCATCTGCCAAACTTCCCTGACACCATCTGTCAGGGGAGTTTTACTATAATAAGCTATATCAAATAGTGATGGGAGAGTTAAATATGCAAAACAGACAAGCTTACCTATATGTATTCAATACGATGTCAGACTGGGAATACGGGTATTTGGCCGCCGAACTGAACACAGGAAGATACTTCAAAAAGGGGACAGCCCCTTTAAAAGTCATTACAGTATCCGCCACCAAAGAAACGGTTATTACCATGGGTGGACTGACTGTTCAGCCGGATCTCACCCTTGAGGAGTGCAGGCTGGCTGGCGGCGACCTTTTGATTTTACCTGGAGGGAATACGTGGGGAGAGGCGGAGAATCAGCCGGTCCTGGATAGGGCTCACGAAGCGCTCCAGCTCGGTGTGGCCGTTGCTGCTATCTGCGGTGCGACCACGGCGCTGGCGGATAAGGGGTATCTGGATACTGTGCCGCATACAAGCAACAACCTGGATTACCTGAAAATGGTCAGCCCCGGCTATAAAGGGGAAGCTTATCATGAGGATGGGCCTGTAGCTGTCAGCGGGAAGCTGGTCACAGCATCAGGCATCGCTCCGCTGGAGTTTGCGAGGGAAGTGCTAAGGATCTTAGAGGTATTTGCTCCAGCAACCCTGGATGCATGGTACAGTCTTAACAAGACACATGAGACCGAATCCTTTTTCCAGCTAATGGGCTCGTTAGAACAGGGATAAACAGAGAATATTGTAACATCTGTCATTGACAAAAAATATTATATATGCTATAATTTACATATCTATAGTTTGTGTATATAATAAGGTTCTCCTGGCCAGGGGGAATCTTATTTTTTGTGGAGGAACCACCAATGAAGCAGAACAAGTCCAGTATGACTGCCTTAGTGGCCGCTTTTGGCCGTGCGTATCACAGTCAATATGACAATCCCAAGATTTTCAATGATGATGTGGCGCAAAAGCTGATATCACCGCAGGAGTTCGCGGATATAAGCAGGAATATGGTGCAGGGGATTGCGTTCTTCAGTCCCGAAATCGCGGAGAGGTACCCGGATGATCCTGAAGCCATCTTGAGATGGATTGTCCAGGTTCAGTTATCCCCCACACCGCTGGCTCGTGCTGCCTACTGTGAGGCTATAGTGCTGCATGAGCTGAGTCTCGGGCTGAAGCAGTATGTGATTCTTGGGGCGGGGCTGGACAGCTTTGCCTGCCGTTATCATACGCTTATGGAGCGGCTCACGATTTTTGAAGTCGATGCTCCTGTTACCCAGGCATCCAAGCAGCAGAGGCTTAAGGAAGCACAGCTTGCGGTTCCCGGCAATCTTCATCTCGTCCCTATGGACTTCACGGGCGAATTCTCGTATTCCAGTCTGCTTACGCAGGGATTCGATCCTGAGGCCAAGACCTTGTTCAGCCTGCTGGGGGTATCCTACTATCTTACTAAGGAGGAGAATACCCGCCTGATTACGGAGTTGCTCGCAAAGGTTCCCTCAGGTAGTTCTATCGTTCTGGATTATGCAGATGAATATCTAATGGAAGAGCAGGGCGTGTCCGGCCGGGTGGGCAAAATGGTGCAAATGGCTGCTGCCAGCGGCGAGCCCATGCAGTCCTGGTTCAGTTATTCGGAGATGGAGGAGCTGCTGGCTGAGGCCGGGCTGCTAGTCTACGAGCACCTGTCTCCGGCAGAGATCAATGACAGATTTTTCAGCGGCCGGAGTGATGCTCTAAGCGCTTTTGAGACGATTCATTATATTCATGCGGTTAAGAAGTAGCTTCCTCTCCATAAATAAAAGCTTCCACCGCCGCTACCGCGATATTCCGGTCGGGATGGGAATTGTCGATCTGCACCACCTGTGCAGGCGGGAGCGGCCAGGCTACGGTGCGGGGGCCTAGCGAAGCGCCGAAGTTCTCCCAATGGGCGAACTTCCAGGCGTCAAGTGCGGAATGTCTGCCTTCAAGCCGTTCACGGAACATGGCTGCATCCGCAAGTCCTACCATAACGACCTTGACCTCAACCTCCTCCAGTGTGCGCCCGATGCGCGCCAGCTCGCGGCCGATCCATTCCGGATCGGCCGCTTCTTTGGTAAAGGGACCCACCACAAATATATCACTGGACAGGCCGATATTATCGAGCGCTGCATCCATCGTAATGTGGTAGCCGAGGTCGCGGCATAGTCTTTTATACTCATCGGAATCTCTGTCGTCAGGGTCAAGCCCATGCATAGTCATGATCACGGTTGCTGCCGGACGCAGCAGAATGTCCATATCGAATACCGCCGCCTGACGCCGGGCTGCAACAGCCTTGGCTAATGTGGTTTTGCCTGCCCCTCCGGGTCCGAGGAAGAATACCAGCTTGTTCATCTGTCTCACTCCTTATCCTACTTGCAAATCCCAGTATAGCAGGCGAATCGTTCAGCGGGAAGGAGCCAACCGGAGAGGGTGGCCTAGCCATTGCTAATGTGTGACAGCGATCTGAAGGTAATGATAAAATAGATTAA
The DNA here is from genome assembly GCF_038002225.1 of Paenibacillus sp. FSL R7-0204. Classification (NCBI taxonomy): domain Bacteria; kingdom Bacillati; phylum Bacillota; class Bacilli; order Caryophanales; family Paenibacillaceae; genus Paenibacillus; species Paenibacillus sp. FSL R7-0204. The sequence goes on along the minus strand of NZ_JBBOCA010000001.1, from coordinate 4,125,715 downwards.
CTATACAGTGAAGCAGTAAACGAAGCAGATATAGAGTAAAAGGAGGACCACTATATGAACACCATCCGTCCCATTGAGCGCAGGGATAATGCGGCCATTGAGAGGATTATCCGGGAGTGCCTGATTGAATTCGGCGGCAACCGCGAAGGCCTGGCCTGGGCAGATGATAGCCTGCGTGATTTATATACCTATTATAATAGCGCGGCGAATCGTGCTTATTGGATTATTGAAGTGGACGGGCAGGTGCTTGGCGGCTGCGGGATTGCGGCATTTGACGAAACGCAGCAGATCTGTGAATTGCAGAAAATGTACCTGTCCGCAGCCATCCGCGGCCAAGGCGTTGCAGCAGAGCTGCTGGATACGGCGCTTGCCTTCGCTAAGCAGCATTACCGCAAGTGTTACCTGGAGACGCTGCTGACGATGCAGGCCGCTGGCCGCTTCTATGTCAAGCACGGGTTCAGCCCGCTGGATGGCCCGCTGGCCGGTTCCGAGCATTATGCCTGCGATGCATGGTATATCCGAGACTTACATGAACTTAATATTCTATGAACGCATTTAAATTCCATTTAAAGGTCAATTATGGAGGTCAGATTCTGCCATAGTTGATCTTTTTTTAGTCTTGGCTGCTCTCAATGATCACTTTCATTGAATCACCTATCTTTTCCGTAGAAATAGCTCTTAAAGAGTGCTCTGCATTAAACCTATAATGAGTGTGTATTGCAGAGAGGGGAGGGTGGGCTGATTTAGGTATTGATTTTGCAATAGTTGTAATCGCTATCATTAGAGGGCTGTGAATATCACTGTGTATCGTTCCACATCAGACTAAGGAGGAATAGAATGCGCAACAAGTATGTTACATGGTCGCTTGTAGTTACGCTGCTCATCTCAACGCTATTCATGGCGGCCGGTCCGCTGACCCGTTCGTCGGCAGCTGGCGGAACGAATCTGGCACTTAACAAAACCATTACCGCTAGCGGACAATCTCAGAATTATACGCCGGATAATGTTAAGGACAGCAATCCGAGTACGTATTGGGAGAGTACAAATGATGCTTTTCCTGGGTGGATTCAGGTGGATCTGGGTACGCTCACCAGTATAGACCAGCTTGTATTGAAGTTACCGGCTAGCTGGGAGACGCGGACCCAGACACTGGCGGTACAGGGCAGTACGAACGGAACTAGCTTTACAGATATTGCTGGTCCATCTGCGTACGAATTTAATCCTTCGGTGGCGGGTAATAGTGTCACGATTAACTTCACGTCTGCCAATACGCGTTATGTCCGTCTGTTGTTCAGCGCGAATACTGCTTGGCCTGCGGGCCAATTGTCCGAGCTTGAAATCTACGGTGCCAGCCCCCCAACCCCTGCGCCTACAGCCGGACCTACTGCATCACCGGTTCCAGCGGGTACCTATGAAGCAGAGGCAGCTGCGTTATCCGGCGGAGCGCAAGTGAACACGGACCATGCCGGATACTCCGGCACAGGCTTTGTTGACAACTATCTGGCCCAAGGTCCTTCCACCACCTTCACGGTCAATGTGCCTGCGGCGGGTACACGGAACGTTACGCTGAAGTATGCCAATGCAAGCGGAAGCGATAAGACGATCAGCATCTACGTGAACGGAGTTAAGCAGCGCCAGACCATCTTGCCGAACCTGGCGAACTGGGATACCTGGAGCACGAAGGCGGAAGCCCTCCCGTTGAATGCTGGCAGTAATAGTATTGCTTACAAATACGATGCGGGGGATACGGGCAATGTCAATTTAGATCTAATTACGGTAGCAGCTGCAATCATCGCCACGCCCGTACCTTCACCTACAGTAGCTCCAACAACTGCTCCTACTCCAACACCAGCGCCAACGCCGGTAACTACCCCGGCCCCTACAGCTACGGTGGCACCAACTTCCGCACCAACACCAACAGCAACACCGATGTCAACACCAACGGTGTCCCCTGGAGGGAACATCGCCATTGGCAAGGCGATCAGCGCCTCCTCCAGCACACAGAATTTCGTAGCCGTGAATGCGAACGATAACAACACGGCTACTTACTGGGAAGGCAGCGGGAATCCCAGCACCCTTACGCTCGACCTTGGAGCCAATTATACAATCTCATCGATTGTGCTGAAGCTGAATCCGGCGGCCGAATGGGCGGCCCGGACGCAGAACATTCAAGTTCTGGGACACAATCAGACTTCGACGACCTTCAGCAACCTCGTTTCAGCTCAGACCTATACCTTCAATCCGGCTTCGGGCAACACGGTAACCATTCCCGTGACAGCAACCGTTAAGCGGCTACAGCTTAATGTCACTGCCAACTCCGGTGCACCAGCCGGACAGATCGCTGAATTCCAGGTATACGGTACACCGGCAGCGAACCCGGATCTGACGATTACAGGCATGAGCTGGACTCCTGCTTCTCCGGTGGAGACAGGCAGTGTAACTCTGAATGCAACGGTAAAAAACATTGGCAATGCCGCAGCAGCAGCCACCACTGTCAATTTCTACTTGAACAACGAACTGGCGGGTTCGGCACCGGTAGCGGCTTTGGCAGCAGGTGCTTCGGCAACCATCTCCTACAATGCAGGGACGCTAACAGCCGGAACTTATCCGCTAAGTGCCCAGGTAGATGAAGCAGGCCAGATTATTGAGCAGAACGAAAGCAACAATGGCTACATTAATCCTACTTCCCTGGTCATTGCTCCTGTGTCCAGCTCCGATCTTGTAGGTACGGCCTCCTGGTCACCAGGAACACCGGCTGCGGGGAGTAACGTGGCCTTCACCGTCCGTCTCAAAAATCAGGGCAACCTTGCTTCCGCAGGCGGTGCCCATGGAATAACTGTAGCCTTGAAGAATGCCGCAGGCTCTACTGTGCAGACCTTCACCGGCTCTTACACCGGCGTAATCGCAGCCGGGGCTTCGGTTGAGGTGTCTCTCCCCGGCACCTGGAGTGCAGTGAACGGCAATTATACGGTCACTACAACCATTGCCGCAGATGCCAATGAGCTTACAACCAAGCAGGCCAATAATGTGAACACTGTGAACCTGGTTGTATATGCTTTGCGCGGAGCAAGTGTTCTGTACAGCCGGTATGATACAGAGGATGCAACCCGCGGCGGCTCGGCGGCGCTGAGATCTGCACCGAATTTCGATCAGACGGCGATTGCCTCCGAGGCTTCGGGACAGAGTTATGTAGCCTTACCTTCTAACGGAGCTTATGCCCAGTGGACAGTGAGAGCGGGGCAAGGCGGTGCCGGAGTCACTATGAGATTCACAATGCCGGATTCGGCAGACGGAATGGGCCTTACCGGTGCGCTTGACGTATATGTGAATGGAACCAAAGCCAAGACCATTCCGCTGACCTCCTATTATGCCTGGCAATACTTTTCTGGAGATCAGCCGGGGGATGCTCCTAGTGCCGGACGTCCGCTGTTCCGGTTCGATGAAGTCCACTGGAAGCTGGACACACCGCTTCAGCCCGGGGATGTGATCCGAATTCAGAAGAATAACGGAGACAGTCTGGAGTATGGTGTGGATTTCCTGGAGATTGAACCTGTACCGGCAGCCATCGCCCGTCCGGCCAACTCGGTATCGGTCACCGATTACGGTGCAGTGGCAGGAGACGGACAGGACGACCTGGGCGCCTTCAACAGTGCGGTTACAGCCGCCGTGACCAGCGGGAAATCTCTCTATATTCCGTCTGGAACTTTTAATCTGAGCAGCATGTGGGTCATTGGCTCGGTCAGCAACATGATCAACAACATTACAATTACAGGCGCAGGCTATTGGCACACCAATCTGCAATTTACGAATCCCAATGCAGCTGGCGGGGGCATCTCCTTCCGTGTTCAAGGCAAGCTGGATTTCAGCAATGTCTATATGAACTCGAATCTGAGATCCCGGTACAACCAGAATGCCATTTATAAAGGCCTGATGGATAATTTCGGTAACAATTCGGTTATCCATGACGTATGGATTGAGCATTTTGAGTGCGGCATGTGGGTGGGAGATTATGCGCGGACGCCGGCAATCTATGCGAACAATCTGCTTGTAGAGAACAGCCGCATCCGCAACAATCTGGCGGACGGCATCAACTTCTCCCAAGGGACCAGCAATTCTACTGTCCGCAATACCAATGTGCGCAATAACGGGGACGACGGACTGGCCGTCTGGCCGAGCAATACGTTCGGGGCGCCGGATGGGGTGAATAACACTTTTTCGTACAATACGATTGAGAATAACTGGCGTGCCGGCGCTATCGGCATCTTCGGGGGCAGCGGCCACAAGGCCGATCACAACTACATTATCGACACGGTGGGCGGCTCCGGCATCCGGCTGAATACGACCTTCCCGGGGGCGCATTTCAACAGCAATACGGGGATGATTTTCTCGGATACGACGATTATTAACAGCGGCACCAGCCGTGACTTGTATGACGGGGAACGCGGTGCGATTGATCTCGAAGCTTCGAGTGACCCGATCAAGAACGTTACCTTCAGCAACATCGACATTATCAATACCCAGCGCGATGCGATCCAGTTCGGATACGGCGGCGGCTTCTCAGGTATCGTATTTAACAACATTAACATTAACGGCACCGGTCTCGATGGAGTAACCACTTCACGATTCTCCGGCGCTCATAAGGGGGCGGCAATCTACACGTATACCGGCAACGGCTCGGCGACCTTCAACAACCTGACGACCAGCAATATCGCGTATCCAAGCTTGTATTATATTCAGAGCGGGTTTGGGCTGTTGATTCAGTAGCCTAGAGATAGACAGGGGAGGGGCCTAAATGGCTCCTCTTTTGTGTAATCTTTTCATAGTAATTTCATATTTGCTTTCGATCTTTTGCGACAGCATTACAGCATCTCTGCATGTTATTCTATTCATTAAGTACATAATGACTTTACAAAGGGGAAACGTTGATGAAAAGGTTGCTTTATATCATTTTGGCAGTAGGTTTAATGATGAGTGTAACGCTCACGGGAGGGGCAGGTACTTCATCTGCTGCACAAGCTAATAAGGTATTGCGTATCGGTCTGGGAAGTCTTCCTGATCAGCTTGATCCGGCAGCAGCTGCGGATGACAGCACAGTGACAGTTCTCAAAGGGTTATTTGAAGGACTGGTCCGGTTGAATGCGGCTGGTCAGGCCGTTCCGGCAATAGCAAAATCATGGACCCTCTCGAAGGATGGCAGAACGTATACCTTTGCGCTTCGCGGGGATGCGAAATGGAGCAACGGGCAGCAGGTGCTGGCCTCGGACTTCGAGTATGCCTGGAAGCGGGCGCTGGCTCCGGAAGCCAAGAATGTCTACGCTTTTAATATGTACATGATTAATAATGCGCAGAACTACAACGAGGGACTTCTGAAGGATACCTCCAAAATCGGTGTAAAGGCGTTGAATAACACCACACTCCAGGTCACATTAAAGGAGAAAACCTCCTATTTCATCCAACTGCTCGCAGAGAGCATCTATTATCCGGTGTACGCTAAGACTGCGAAGGCCAACAACCAATGGGCAACAGATCTGAAGTCTATGGTAACCAATGGTCCCTTCAAGCTCAAGACATGGAAGAGTAATGAGATTTCTATAGTTAAAAATCCTGCTTATTATGCGGCCCAAGAAATTAAGCTGCCGGAGGTACGTCTGCTGCTGCCTGAGAATCCGACAGTCGCTTATATGAACAATGAGGTTGACTGGGTTGGAGGCGGAGGGGAGGAATCAGTGGATTATACATCTTTAGATAGCGCATCTTACCGCGACCTGCATGAAGGACCGTATGCTTCCACCTATTTTTATCAATTCAATCTGACTAAGCCGCCGTTTGACAATCTGAAGATCCGCCAGGCATTGGCGATGGCGATTGACCGTGAAGCCTTGCGTTACGGCAATCCGGCGTTTGGATTTGTGCCGCCAAGTATTCATGGGACCCAGTTGAATTTCCGCACAGAGATGCCGGACAAGATGTACTTTCATGAGGATGTGGCGGCGGCCAAGCAATTACTGAAGGAAGGCATGAGAGAAGCGGGACTCACCAAGTTCCCCAGCTTCACTATTATCGTGAATGAATATATCAATCATGACGTTATCGCAAATAAAGTGATCAAGGACTGGCAAAAGAACTTAGGCATTGAAGCAAGTGTAGAAATCCAAAGCTTCGAGGAACTGCTGGATAATCGTATACATCAGAACTATGCTATAGCAAGAGCGGGATGGAGCGCTGATTTCAATGATCCGGCCTCGATGCTGGAGCTGTTCAGTTCACAGAATGTCTCCAATGATACAGGGTGGAGCAATACAGTGTATGACCGTTATATGCAGCAAGCCCGGCAGGCGGCCGACCCCGGCACGCGTATGCAGATCTATGCTACGGCTGAACAGCTGCTCATGGATCAAATGGCAGTTATTCCGCTGTTTTACACTGTGACTGATTATTTGAGTCATCCTAATATCAAAAATGTATATGTTGACTATGACGGGTCCATAGCTTTCACAAGAGGCTCGTGGCGGTGAAAAGCGTTTAGAATACAAGGATCAGGAGGCCATGAGCAGATTGCTGCTTGTGGCTTCTTTTGTCTGTGTGGAGGCTAACATGCAATTCAGAGCCAATACCTGAAGCTCTTCACTAATCGTTCAAAATCAACCTGTGACCATACAGACAACAGCGCATATCTATGTTACTATACATTATGAATGAATAAATTTTAATTCATTCATAATCGAAGAGACGAATAAAAACTACTATTTTGTATCCTAATCTGGAGGGACAATCATGAAGAAGGTTATCGCAATCATCGGCAATCAGCAAAAGAACAACACGTACAGAGCGGTCTGCGAATTTGAGGCTCAACTCCGAACCTATGGGGAGGTAGAGGTTGAGTATATTTTTCTGAAGGATTACAGGCTTGAATTCTGCCGTGGATGCAAAGTGTGCTTCAATAAAGGTGAAGAATATTGTCCGCTCAAAGATGACCGGGATGTGCTGATCGAGAAGCTGGAGAGTGCGGACGGTGTGATTATGGCGACTCCCAATTATGCGTTCCATGTCTCGGCAGCGATGAAGAATCTATTGGACCGGCTGGCGTATGTGTTCCATCGGCCGCAGTTCTTCGGCAAGACCTATACGTCGATCGTCAATCAGGGGATTCACGGCGGGAATGCGATTGTCAAATATCTTAGCAGCATGGGAGAGAATCTGGGTTTCCAGGTTACCACAGGGTGTGTGCTTAGTACGATGGAGCCAGTGACCACAGTAGCCGCGCAGAAAAATGCAGTGAGAATCCGCAAGTCTGCGGCCCGCTTCTACAAAGGACTCATGTGTCCGGCGCCGCCGACACCCACATTGTTCCGCTTGCTGATGTTCCGGCTGTCCCGGACCAGTATTCAGCATATGCTGGATGAGCGGTCGAAGGATTACCGGCATTACCAGGCTAACGGCTGGTTTGAAGCGGCGTATTATTATCCGGTCTCGCTGGGTCCTGTCAAGAGCTTGGCCGGACATCTGTTCGACAGGATCGGTAAAAGAATGGCTAAACGCGCTTAATAATGAATGAACACAAATATATTCATTCACGCCGGGGAGGGTTAAGAGGAGGGTCAACATGAAAAAGAAGTGGAAACGCAACCTGCTGCTGCTGTGCCTAACCGCGATTCTCGTGGGACTAATCGGTTCAGGCGCGGCCTTGCTCTATACAGAGAAAGAGCGCAGGGAAGCGCGGAATGTAGAGATTGATCAAGTGAACTTCAACACGCTGCATGCGGGTGAGTATACAGGTGAATATGCTGGCGGAATGTATAAATGGAGGGCAAATAAGGTTCTGGTTACTGTCACGGCGCACAAAGTGACAGCGATCCAGCTCCTGGACCATGCGGAGAATCAGCCTGCGGCGTCCGCAGATGAATTGTTCGGCAAAGTGATCCAAGCTCAATCGCTTCAGGTAGACAGCATCAGCGGTGCCACGCTTACAAGCAAAGCCTACCTCAAGGCTATTGAGAATGCGCTTCACAAGGGCGTTGAAAAGTAACAATTATTTTGCAATACTAGCTATACCATTACGAGATCCTTATACGAAAAAGAACTCAAAGGAGCAATCCATATGCATACCAACTCATTATCCGCCATCGCGGCGGGATACCGCCATTCCGTTCTGCTGCTGCCGGACGGATCAATGCGGGCTTGCGGCGAAAATACATACGGGCAATGCGAGGTAAGCAGCTGGCGTCATATTGTTGCAGTTGCAGCGGGCAATGCTCATACAGGGAATTCGCATACAGTAGGGCTAAGGCCGGACGGAACGGTGATCGCGGCCGGCTGGAATAAGCATGATCAATGCAACGTGGGCGATTGGCACGATATCGTTGCGGTTGCGGCAGGCTGGCGGCGTACGGTCGGGCTGAAGGCAGACGGAACGGTGGTTGCGGCGGGAAGAAACAACGAAGGTCAATGTGAGGTCAATGGCTGGGCGGATATCGTTGCGGTTACAGCAGGAGACTGGCACACAGTTGGACTCAAGGCCGATGGTACGGCTATTACGGCGGGGAACAACCGCTATGGGCAGCGGAATGTGAATGGCTGGCAGGAGCTGACGATGATATCAGCGGGTTATCTTCATACGACCGGACTCAGAGCAGACGGTACAGTAGTAGCTGCAGGGCTGAACAAGCGCGGACAAGGTGAAGTAGGCAGCTGGCGCAAGATTAAGGCCATCGCGGCAGGCAGTCATCATACGATAGGCCTACAATCGGATGGTACGGTGACGGCTACAGGCTGGAATGATTACGGGCAATGCGAGGTGAGCGGCTGGACGGATATTGTTACTATTGCGGCAGGCTGCACTCACACGCTCGGTCTTCAGAAGGATGGCACAGTGGTTGCGGCGGGGAGTAATGCATATGGGCAATGTGATGTTAAAAATAGCTATGAACGCTGCCTAAAACAGGGATCATAGCTATTCATGAACAATTGCAGGAAATTAGCCGTTCAACAATTCCGACTTTTTACGGTCAAATTCCTCTTGAGTGATCACGCCCATATCCAGCAGCTGTTTGAATTTCAGGAGTTCATCAGCCACACTGAAGTTCTCTTTGCCCGCAGCAGATGAGGTTACCGGCTCTTGCTTCGAGTCAAAGCCCAAATCAAAGAATTCTCCTTCAATTACGTTAATCTCTTCATCTTCTGCCGAACGCTTCACTTTTTCGTAATCCAGCTCGAACTGTGCCTCAGAGTAGTCGTTGCTGGCAGCCGACAAGGCTTCACGCAGACGATTGCCCATCGGTTTCATCGAGAAATAAGTCATTCCGCCAGAGAGGAGTCCGCCCAGAACGGGTACGAATTTTGATGCGCCTTGGGCGAAGGTTTTTTTCGTGATTTTGATTCCGACGTAAGCGGAGATTTTCTTGAGAATCGGGTAGTACAAGGTCTGGGTCAAAGCTTTCTGCGGAAGCTTCTTCAATAGCTGCTGAGAGATCTTCGCGGTCAACATCTTCAGCATGGAAGCTGAACCAGCCACTCCAAACATAACGCCCAGATACAAAGTCAGCTCCCGGGTAACTTGCTCTGAATCTGCAGAATCTTCCTCCCACAGGTCCGTGCGGCCATACAGATAAGCCAGCTCTTGAGACAATCGCAGCACTACGCCAAAAAACTGCAGGGTATCTGCCGGAATAGTCGCTGCCATGGCTAATCCGCCTGGAAGTCCAACGGCTGTCGAGGCTGCTGTACTCAGAAGGGTCCGTTTCTCAATTAACGTTTTCGCCATTTTATCAATCACAGCCAGGCTAATTCCGGCTTCAAGCGGCCCTTCGTCCAGTATAGTGTGCATATTCCCATAAGTATCATATTTGGCAAACTGCTGGGCGAGGAATTCACGACGGTCTACCCGCACTCCTGGAATCTTGATTGCATTCGCCAGAATTACTTCCATTGTACCTTGGGTGCTGTGTTGTTCGTTTGTCATCTCAGGGTCTCCTTAGAATCGTATGTAAAAATTATGCTCTGAGTTTATATTCGGGAAGCATGCGGTTTTCCCCTCTATTGACTTACACTAATCTTAATACAATCTTAATGCCACAGCCGAATCCATAATACTATGCTGATTATGCACATGCTATACTAACGCTACAGTGTACAATTTCTGGTCTATAGATGGGCTTAGAGGAAAGGAAACCTTCAGATGACAGGGGAAAATGCAGCAAAGAAGCGGCGCGGAAGGCTGAGGATATTCTTCGGTTATGTACCGGGAGCAGGGAAGACCCGGGCGATGCTGGAGGCTGCCCATGCGGAGCAGAAGAACGGTCAACAGGTGCTGGCGGGCTACATTGAAGCTCATGACAGAGCAGATATAGCGGAGCTTATTAACGGACTGGAGCTGTTGCCGCCGCTGGACATTCCTGTAAACGGGACCACCCGGCGGGAATTCGATCTGGACCAGGCGATCCGCAAGAGGCCGGACCTGATTCTGCTGGATGAACTGGCACACATCAATGCTCCGGGTGTACGCCACAAGCGGCGGGTTCAGGATGTGGAGGAGCTGCTCCGCGCAGGAATAGATGTCTATACTACGGTTAGTATAGAACAGCTGGAAAGTATGACCGATGTTGTAGCATCCATGACTGGAATGCCTGAGCCCGCGCGTATACCCGACAGTGTCTTCGAACGTGCGGACCAGGTCGAGTTCATCGATATCAGTCCGGACATTTGGCTGGAGCGTCTGTATGAGGGGAGAATCTTTTCCACGGAGCAGCTCCGGCAAGAGGCAGGTGAACTGTACACTCCCCAGAAGCTGGACGATTTGCGTGAAATGGCTCTAAGGTACAGGGCGGATCAATTCAAACGTTTTGAGGGCAGGTTAGGGGAACGGGCAGTGGAAACCAGCTTGTATAGCAGGGAGCATATCCTGGTCTGTCTGTCGTCGGCATTATCCAACAAGAAGGTCATCCGCACAGCGGCGAGAATGGCCGAAGCTCTGCAGGGGGAATTCACTGCACTCTACGTGGAGACCTCTCGAACGAAAGAGTTAACGGCGAGGAACAAGTCTGAGCTGCGGGAAAATCTGAGGCTGGCCGAACAGCTTGATGCGCAGGTTGCCACTGTGTACGGGGAGGATGTGCCGGGACAGATCGTCGAATATGCCAAAACCAGCCGGGTCTCCAAAATCATCCTGGGCCGGTCGCAGAATCGCAGCCGCTGGTCAGTTGGTTCGAATTTCGTAGACAAACTGACGGCTGCGGCTCCGAATATCGACATCTACATCATCCCGGATCAAGAGTCTGCCTTGCAATCCAAAATTCCGCAATATGCCAGACCTCCGCTTCTCACCCTGGCTGATACGGGCAAAACCCTGGGGATTCTGCTGGTCTGCACGATCATCGGGTTATGGTTCAAGGTTCTCGGCTTCAGTGAAGCGAACATTATCACTGTCTATATTCTGGGTGTTCTGCTTGATGCGATGGTTACAAAAGGACGGCTGTACAGCGCGGTGACGTCGATTTTGAGCGTGCTGGTCTTTAACTATTTTTTCACCGAGCCTTATTTCTCGCTTCAGGCTTATGATTCGGGGTATCCGGTGACCTTCCTCGTCATGCTGGCCGCCTCGTTTATCACCAGTACGTTAACGCTGCGGGTGAAGGAGCAGGCCAGAGAATCGGCGCAAAAAGCCTACCGCACCGAGGTGCTCCTCGAGACCAGCCGGAAGCTCCAGCAGGCCAAAGACACGCCCGCCATCCTGAGCGAGACCGCGCTGCAAATGCTCAAGCTGTTGGACCGGAGCATCATCATCTATGAGGTTGTGGGCGATGGGCTCTCGGAGCCGCTGCTGTATAACAAGGATGGAAGTACGATGGACGCTCAAAAGGATACGCTGGAAGCGGAACGCGAGGTAGCGGAATGGGCGCTGCGGAACAATAAACGGGCCGGAGCGTCTACCGATACCTTCTCGGCAGCCCATTGTCTGTATCATGCGGTGCGAAGCGGCGATACGGTGTTTGCGGTGGCAGGAATTGTGATGCAGCAGGAAGAGCCGCTGGAGGTATTCGAGTCAAGTCTGATGATTGCTATGCTAGGTGAATGCGCCCTCGCGCTGGAGAAAGACAAGCTGAACGAGCTGCAAAAGGAAAGCTCTCTGCAAATCCGGCAGGAGCAGCTGCGCGCCAATCTGCTGCGCGGCATCTCGCATGATCTGCGTACGCCGCTTACGAGTATTTCCGGTAACGCGGGCATCCTGATCGGCAACTCGGCGGTGCTGAGCGAGGAGCAGAAGCAGGAGCTTTACAGCGATATCTATGACGATTCGATCTGGCTGATCAATCTGGTGGAGAATCTGCTGTCGATTACCCGGATTGATAATGGGGCGCTTCATTTGAATTTTCAGGCGGAGCTGCTGGAGGAAGTGATCGCGGAAGCGCTGCTGCATGTGAACCGCAACAAGGAGGATCATGTGATCCGGGTGGTGCTCGAAGAGGAGCTGCTGATGGCCCGGATGGATTCACGGCTGATCATTCAGGTGATCATCAACCTGGTGGATAATGCAATTAAGTATAGCGGGTCTGGTTCACATATTACCCTTTCCGCCAGACAGGAGAAGGGGCTTGTTGTGGTCGAGGTCGCTGACGACGGACCGGGAATATCCCCGGAAGCGAAGGCCAAAGTGTTCGAGATGTTCTATACGGCGGACAATGTGCGGGGAGATGGCAGGCGCGGTCTGGGTCTGGGCCTTGCGCTCTGCAAATCAATTATTCATGCCCATGGCGGGCATATTGAAGTACAAGATCATGCACCGCAGGGAACGGTCTTCCGCTTCACCCTGCTGGCAGAGGAGGTGAATGTCCATGAATAAACCCATGATTCTGGTTGTCGAAGATGACAAGCCGATCCGCAAGCTGATTACCACAACTCTGGAGACTCAGGGCTATAAATATCATACCGCAGAGACGGGGGAGGCATCCATCCTTGAGGCGGTATCCAGTCAGCCGGATCTGATGATCCTGGACCTCGGTCTGCCTGATATGGACGGTGTGGATATTATCCGGAAGATCCGGGCGTGGTCGAACCTTCCGATCATCGTGGTCAGTGCCCGCAGCGAGGACCGCGACAAGATCGAAGCGCTGGATGCCGGAGCCGATGATTATCTGACCAAGCCCTTTAGCGTGGAGGAGCTGCTCGCCCGGCTGCGGGTCAGTCTGCGGCGAATCCGGGGGGACAGCGAGAAGCTGATGAAGGATTCGGCCCTTTTTGCGAACGGAAATCTGCGGATTGACTATGCTGCGGGCTGTGTCTGGCTGGAGGGTGATGAGATCCACCTGACACCGATTGAGTATAAGCTGCTGTGTCTGCTGGCGAAGAATGTCGGCAAGGTCCTGACCCATAATTATATCCTGCATGAAATCTGGGGCAGTCCTACGTACGACATTCCGGCGCTCCGAGTATTCATGGCTACGCTCCGCAAGAAGATTGAGCGCAGCCCTTCCCAGCCCAAGGTGATCCAGACCCATATAGGTGTGGGCTACCGGATGCTGCAGGCGGGAGACGACAGCCGAGTGATTTAAACCGGCTTACGGAAACCGCATAGCGCGTTTCATTGTGTTCCTAACCATGCCTGATCAGGCATGGTTTTTTGCCGTACTAGCTGATGATGCGAGAGCGGCTGGAGCAGCGTTCCGGCGGTATTTTAACGTAATCTTAATCTGCTGAACCAAACCCTAATCCTGAACTAATGGCGGGAGTGGTACGCTGAATTCTGAAGTTAACCTACTGGAGAGAAGGCTTGGAGATGGATGTGTGGGTGAGAAATATTGGATGGGTGACGGTGCTGACTGCGCTGCTGGTGCTGATCAAGCGGCATTATGACCGGATCTATCTGCTGCAAGACTGTACCTATGAGAATAGCGGGGTGTACGCTGCTGCATATCAGTTTGCCTGCGGGGCTTCGGCCCGTGAGGTCAGTGAGCTGCTTGTGACCAGCTTCGAGTTCGACCGTCAGGAGACGGAAGTGATCCTTGCCTGGGCGCTCCCGCACCGGATGGAGGCGGATGGGGGTTATGGTGCTTTTATCGGGGCAGTCAACAGGGTGCTCGGTGAAGAGATTTATCATCCTTCCTGATGTCTTAATGCAATCTTAATGCGCCTGAAGAAACCCTTACCCTGAACTAATGGGAGAAATGATACGCTAGACCGGAAGTTACAAGAGAGAGATTACCATAAGGTGAGGAGTGGCAAAGACGATGATGGATGTGTATATGACGGCAATGCTGGCAGCAATATTCACCGTGTTCTATGCGTTTGTACAATGGTGCAGCCGTGTGACCGATGAGCAAGGGGGGACGGAGTAATGGCGGTTGTTCTCGCAGCTACTGCGCTGCTGTTTCTTTATTTGGGCTATGCTTTGATTCATCCCGAGAAATTTTAACTACTAAGGAGGGCCATCCGTGGGGATTGTGCAGATTGTAGTCGTCATCTTAATACTCGTACTGCTGGTGAAGCCGGTGGGCACTTATCTATATCATGTATTCTCGAATGAACCGAACAAGACAGACCGGGTGTTCGGCGCAGCGGAGAAAGGAATTTTTCGTCTAATCGGGCTGAAGCAGCGGGGCGGGATGTCCTGGAAGAAATATGCGCTCAGCTTCATCGTAACGAACATTGTACTGGTGGTATTCAGTTATCTCTTTCTGCGGCTGCAAAAGGGGCTTCCGCTCAACCCGGGCGGGATTGGCAATATGGAGCAGACCCTTACCTTCAACACGGTGATCAGCTTCATCACCAATACGAATCTGCAGCATTACAGCGGGGAGAGCGGCGTGTCCTACTTCTCACAGATGGCGGTCATGACGATGCTGATGTTCACCTCGGCGGCCAGCGGCTTCTCGGTCGCGGTTGCTTTTGTCAGAGGGATTACAGGCCGCCGCTCGGTGGGGAACTTCTTCGAGGACTTCGTCAAAGCGCATATCCGGATATTCATTCCGCTGGCACTGCTTGTAACAATGGCGCTTGTAGCGCTTCATGTGCCACAGACACTGAAACCTGCGCTGGAAGTCACTACGCTCGAAGGGCAGACCCAGCAGATTGCTATCGGTCCGGTGGCCTCCCTGGAGTCCATTAAGCACATCGGCACGAACGGCGGGGGCTTTTTCGGAGCCAACTCTGCGCATCCTTTTGAGAATCCGGGTCCGCTGAGCAATGTGCTCGAGATCCTCTCCATGTGGCTGCTGCCCGCATCTCTGCCGTATATGTACGGGAAGTTCGCCGGGAATAAGCGGCAGGGCTGGATGATTTTTGGCGCGATGATGACGCTGTTCGTGGTATTGCTCGGAGTGAATTACGCTGCGGAAAGTGCGGGCAACCCGGCGATTAACGCTATGGGGATAGATGCTTCACAGGGCAGTATGGAGGGAAAAGAGGTACGGTTCGGCATCGCACAGTCGGCGCTGTTCACCACCGTTACAACGGCCGCCACTACCGGCAGTGTAAACAATATGCATGATACGCTGACGCCGCTCGGCAGTATTACCCCGCTGACCCTCATGATGCTGAATAACGTGTTCGGCGGCAAAGGGGTAGGGCTGATCAATATGCTCATGTATGCGATCCTCGGTGTGTTCCTGTGCGGGCTGATGGTGGGCCGGACGCCGGAGTTCCTGGGCCGCAAGATTGAAGCGCGGGAGATGAAGCTGATCGCCATCGCGATTCTGATTCACCCGCTGATTATACTGGTGCCGACGGCGGCTGCTTTTTTGACAGAGCTCGGTAAAGGCAGTATCAGTAACCCCGGCTTCCACGGAATGACCCAGGTGCTGTATGAATACGTATCGTCTGCGGCCAATAACGGCTCGGGCTTCGAAGGGCTGGCGGATAATACCTCCTTCTGGAATATCACCACCGGGGTGGTCATGCTGCTGGGCCGGTATGTCTCGATGATCGCTATGCTGGCGGTTGCCGGTTCCCTGCTGCGCAAGAAGCCGGTGCCGGAGACGATTGGAACCTTCCGCACAGACAACGGCTTATTCACTGGCATCCTGATCGGTACGGTGCTGATTATCGGCGCGCTGACCTTCCTGCCGGTGATTGTCCTTGGTCCGGTTGCAGAATATTTGACTTTACGGTAGGGAGAGGGAGAGAAGAGAATGAGTACTGTACACAGAAAGAAGCTGCTGACGGGTCCCATCCTGCTAAGTGCTGCCAAGGATAGTCTGGTGAAGCTGAACCCGGTGACGTTAATGAAGAATCCGGTCATGTTCGTCGTGGAGGTTGGGACGGTTATCGTCTTGCTTATGGTGCTGGCGCCCGGGTATTTCCATGCGGAGCATGCGGTAGGCTTCAATATAACCGTGTTCTTCATCCTGCTGTTTACCGTGCTGTTCGCTAACTTCGCAGAAGCGCTGGCGGAGGGCCGGGGCAAGGCACAAGCCGATTCGCTCAAAAAAACCAAACAGGACATCACCGCCAATAAACTGGCGGGATCAGGGGTCAAGCAGGTGCCGGCCTCTGAGCTGCGCAAAGGCGATATCGTAGTCGTCAGCCAGGGCGAACTGATTCCCGGCGACGGGGAAGTGACCGAGGGACTGGCTTCCGTGGACGAATCGGCTATTACCGGGGAGTCGGCTCCGGTCATTAAGGAAGCCGGCGGCGACTTCGGCTCCGTGACCGGCGGTACCCGGGTAGTCAGCGACCAGATCAAGGTGCGGATCACCAGTGATCCGGGAGAATCGTTCCTGGACCGGATGATCTCGCTGGTCGAAGGGGCGAAGCGCCAGAAGACACCGAATGAGATTGCTCTGAACACGCTGCTGATCAGCCTTACGATTATTTTCCTGATTGTCGTAGTCACCTTGCGTCCCATCGCGGATTATATTGGCGTGAAGCTGGAGATTCCGGTCATGATCGCACTGCTCGTCTGCCTGATTCCGACCACCATCGGCGGGCTGCTGTCGGCCATTGGGATTGCGGGAATGGACCGGGTGACGCAGTTCAACGTCCTGGCGATGTCCGGGAAGGCGGTGGAAGCCGCCGGGGATATCAACACGATGATACTGGATAAGACGGGGACGATTACCTTCGGCAACCGGATGGCCAGTGAGTTCGTTGCAGTAGGCGAAGCGTCAGTAGCCGAGCTTGCGGCCTGGGCGGCGGTCAGCTCGCTGAAGGATGAGACGCCCGAAGGGCGCTCTGTCCTGGAGCTGGCGAAGAAGCTGGAGCTTCAGGTTGATACCAGCCTCGCGGACGGCGGGGAGTTCATTGAGTTCAAGGCGGAGAGCCGGATGAGCGGGATGGATCTGCGGGACGGGCGCTCAGTGCGCAAGGGAGCGGTCGATTCCGTGAAGAAGTGGGTGCTGTCCCGGGGCGGTGCCGTGCCGTCCGATCTGGACACCAACTCGGATGCCATTGCACGGCTGGGCGGCACTCCGCTTGCGGTTGCCGTTGACAACCGGATCTACGGACTGATCTATCTGAAGGATACAGTTAAGCCCGGGATGAAGGAGCGTTTCGACGAGCTGCGCAGCATGGGAATCAAGACGATCATGTGTACGGGGGATAACCCGCTAACCGCCGCCACCATTGCCCGTGAAGCCGGGGTCGATGATTTTATAGCTGAGAGTACTCCGGAGGATAAAATTGCGGTGATCCGCCGGGAGCAGAACGAGGGCAAGCTGGTCGCTATGACCGGGGATGGAACGAACGACGCTCCCGCGCTGGCTCAGGCCGATGTGGGGCTGGCGATGAACAGCGGGACAACTGCTGCCAAGGAAGCGGCCAATATGGTCGATCTGGATTCTGATCCGTCCAAGATCATCGAGGTTGTAGCCATCGGGAAGCAGCTCCTAATGACACGCGGGGCGCTGACCACGTTCAGCATTGCTAACGATATTGCCAAATATTTTGCGATCATTCCGGCGATGTTCACACTCGCTATTCCTGAGATGGAAGCCCTGAACATCATGGGGCTGGGTTCCCCAAGCTCGGCGATTATCTCGGCGCTGATCTTCAACGCCATCATCATCCCGCTGCTGATTCCGCTCGCGATGCGCGGGGTCTCCTATAAGCCGATGAGCTCCTCCAGACTGCTGACGCGCAACATTGTCATCTATGGTCTGGGCGGAGTGGCAGTTCCATTCGCCGGGATCAAGCTGATTGATATGCTCGTCAGTATATGGATCTAGAAGAAGTCCGGCAGACAATTGATTATACAAGGAGGGCGTAATCATCATGGCACAATCTAATCATGACACAGACGGAGAGCAGAACTCCGCTTCACCAGCAGCTTTTGTCTTCACTACAGTGAGGTTAAGCATCGTATTCATTATTCTCTGCGGAATGATCTATCCGCTGGCTTCCACCGCGCTTGCCCAGGTGCTGATGCCTGCCCAAGCGAACGGCAGCCTGCTGAAGGATACAGCCGGGAAGGTCGTCGGTTCTGCGCTGATCGGGCAGAGCTTCACGAACCAGGCTCTGTTCCAAAGCCGTGTGTCGAGTATCGGGTACAAGGCCGAAGCTTCGGGCTCGAATAACTATGGCCCATCGAATCCCGATATGCTGCAGCGGACCAAGGATTCCATTGCCCAGTGGAAGCTGGATAATCCCGGCGTCCCTGTAAGTCAGCTCCCTGTGGATCTGATTACGAATTCCGGCTCGGGTCTTGATCCGCATATTTCACCGGCTGCGGCACTCGTGCAGGTTCCCCGGATCAGCAAGCTGACCGGCATTCCGGCAGATACCCTTGAAGCGCTGGTGAAGGAACATACCGAAGGGCGCGATCTGGGGCTTTTCGGAGAGAAACGGGTGAATGTGCTGAAGCTGAATCTGGCGCTGACAGAGATGGCGAAATAAGCTGGAGCGGACCGTCCCCCATATGTAAGCTATGTTGCAGTTCCTTAGCTTTTAGCAGTAAGTTTTATTTTGGGAGAAAGGAATATTTAGATGCAAGCAAGCCCGGAGCATCACGAGGACACTGCCGGGCTTCCCACAGTCTTTTTGAGGATATGCGCTAGCGGATTTTTTTCCAGGTCAAGCCGTTTTCCGAAACCATAATTCTGCTATCATAGCCATAGCCGATAAACCATCGGCCCGCCTGAATGACATACATGTCATTAGGTACGGTTTTGCCGAGGTCCGTCATCGTCCATTTCACCCGGTCTGCCGAAATTCCCACTTTGCTGTAAACCACACCAGGGCTGTACCAGTACCGAACAAAGGCATAGTATGTGTTGCCCTTCTTATAAATCGGGCTTCGGCCAAACGGATTCACGACAGCGGAAGGAGCCTTCTGAATGGCAAACGTAATCCCGTTCTTGGAGGTATATGTATTTCTCTCATCATACAAGGTGATGACGCCATCCGGCGTATACCCTTCCAACTTGAAATTGTAGCTCGTTTGGGGAACGTCATTCACACTAAACTTGTAGCTGAGATCCTTTTTGACTGTTCCCGATTGCTGGGTCCAGCTTGTCAAATGGGTCGACGTATACAGTACAAGCTCCGCATAGCGATTGTCACTGGCATCCGTCAGGAACTGGTTGCGGGACAACGTCATGGGTTGTCTTGATAAGAACTCATACTCCCCGCAGTAGGCAGAGTAAATGTTGCCGTTCCAGGTCAAGTAGTGCACTTCGACGGGCAACAGGCCGGCTTCCTTCCAATTCACACCATTAGAGGACGTATATATGGGACTGATATCATCCGCTTGGCTGCCGGTCAGCACATATTGCCCATTTAAAAACTGAACATTGCGGATGGTTGTCGCTTTCCCGTTGCTTGATTCTAGGGTGAAGGGAGTCCATTTGTCGCCATCCGCAGACGTGTAGTTGACAATCGTGGAATGGTAAGAATTCACATGATAGACGGATAAGAAGTACCGTCCTTTGACATAAAAGACGTTGTTTATGTCACTGGAAGGCAGTTTTCGGGAGATCCACTTGTTCCCGTTGTTGTGTGTGATATTCAGGTAGGGCGAGTTGGATACGGCGATGATAGTACCTTGTCCATCCGCTGCGATGGTGGAAACTTTATCGCCCGTTGCCCTGTCAAAGGCTAGCGGAAACTCCAGTTCCTTGGCGGCTGCTTCTGGAGAGGGGCTCGTTCCCTCTGCGAATGCAGCAGGGGCCAGCGACGCCAGTAAACAAAGTACAAAAATACTGAAAAGCCACTTTTTCAAATTGCTCATGATTTTCCTCCTATGGTGGGTTAGGCGTACAGAAGAAAATTATAGCATATATGGAGGATGTGCGGAGATTATTGAAAGAAGGTGAATCCGTGGCGCCCTATAAACGAAAGTCTCCCGAGGAGATTCTATATTCTATCTATCAGCTCCAGCGGGGGCGGCTGAAGATCATCATCGGCTCGGTCAGCGGCTCCGGCAAAACCTATCATATGCTGGAGGAAGGCAAGCTGCTGAAGCATCAGGGGATCGATGTCGTGATCAGTGCGGTCTCCACTATGGGCCGGGCGGAGACGGTTCAGCAGCTTGGCGATCTGGAGCGTGTGCCCAGTATTCACTGGCTGAAGGACGGCAAAGAGGAGAAGGATCTGCCGCTGGAGGCTCTGGTGGAGCGCAACCCTGAGGTGCTGCTGGTCGATGGTCTGGCCCACCGTAACCGTGCGGAGGCCCGCTTCCCGACCAGGCTTGCGGACATCCGTTATCTGATGGATCAGGGCATCAGCGTAATCACTACTATTAATGTCTATGAGCTGGCCGGTGTGGGGGAGCAAATCTATGAAATGACCGGCATCCGTGCGGAGTGCACCGTGCCGCTGAATACACTGGAACTCGCCGATGAGGTACGGCTGATCGATGTGTCCCCGGAGACCATTCTCAAGCGGCTGGAAGAGGGAGTGCTTGGAGAGGGCGCGCATCCGGCACTATCCCTCAGGGGCAACCTTGGCGTACTCCGTGAGGTGTCGCTGCGGCTGATGGCGGAAGGGGTCAATGATTCCCTGGAAAAGCACCGCGAGGCGGAGGGACTGATCGGCCCATCAGGCGCGACAGAGCGTATTCTGGTATCCGCGCAGTATCACTGGAATGGTTCCCTCTATATTAGAAGAGGACAGCAGATTGCCAAACGGCTGAACGGAGACCTGCTAATCGTTACCTTCCTCCTGCGCGGCCATCCGCTGACCAAGGATCAGCAGGTATTCAAGCGCTCCATCCGCAAGCTGACTGAACGGATTCAGGCCCGGTTCGAGGAGCTGGAGCTGCTGCGTCTGCGGATGCTGCCTACCATGCTTGTGCGCTATGCCATTCAGAACAATGTCACCCGAATTGTGATGGGGCATTCGCAGAAAAGCCGCTGGCAGGAGAAGTGGCAGGGCTCCATTGCCAGCCGTGTCCTGCGGCGGACGCGTAATATTGATGTGTTCCTGATGGCTGACCGTGCCGAGCAGGAAGGAGAACGGGTGCTGCCGGTCCGTCCCGCCGTGAAGATGGCGGCAGAACCGTTCCACCGGCTGACCGGCCGGGAGCTGGAGCGGCGGATTGAGGACATCCGCCGGGGCACCTTCAAGGTATATATCGGCGCAGCCCCCGGCGTGGGCAAAACCTACAAGATGCTCCAGGAAGGCAATCTGCTGCTGGGCAGAGGCATCGATGTGGTCATCGGGCTGCTGGAGACCCATGGGAGAGAGGAAACCGGCAAGCAGGTGGGCGGATTAACGATGATTCCGAGAGCGCGGATTGCCTACCAGTCCACCGAGCTTACGGAGATGGACACAGCGGCCATTATCGCCCGCCGTCCCGAGGTGGTGCTGGTGGATGAGCTGGCACACACCAATGTTCCGGGAAGCCAGACCCGGAAGCGTTACGAGGATGTCATCCAACTGCTGGAGAACGGGATCTCTGTTATTACCACGGTTAATGTGCAGCATCTGGAGAGCCTGAACGATGCGGTGGAGCAGTTAACCGGTGTGCGTGTGCGTGAGACAGTGCCGGATGCCATCCTGCGGATGGCGAGTGAGGTGGAGCTGATTGATGTCACTCCGCAGATGCTGCAGCAGCGGATGCGGGAAGGGAAGATCTACGCGCAGGAGAAGGTTAATCAGGCGCTGGAGTCTTTTTTCAAAATCGGCAATCTGATCGCCCTGCGTGAGCTGGCCCTGCGCGAGATTGCCGATGATGTGGATGAGCGGCTGGAGGCTTGGGAACGGGAGCCAGCCTTGCGCGGACCTTGGAGCAGACGGGAGGTCATCTTCGTCTGTGTAGACACAGGACCGCAGGCTGAACGGCTGGTCCGCCGCGGCTTCCGCATTGCACACCGCCTGAAGGCGGAGTGGCATGTACACTACGTACACTGTGCCCGCATGAAGACGGCGGAGGAGCAGAAGCGGCTGGATACGCTGAAGGCTCTGACCGAACGGCTGGGCGGGGTAATGGACATCACGGAGGCGGGAAGCCGCAAGCATCTCTATAAGCATCTGCTCCAGCGGATGAATGACATGCAGACTACGCAGGTAATCATCGGCCAGTCCCGCAGACCCTTCCTGCGCAGCTTGTTCAGAGTGAGCTTTGTTCAATATCTGCTGCGGCATGCCCGGCATATGGATATGCTGATCGTGGCCGTTCATACGCAGATGATGGAATGAACCTGTCTGCATGCAGCCCTGCGGCCCTGTGCGGCTAATGTACAATTTACCCGGGTTTGTTCAGTAATTGACATCCACGGCACCATTGGCAATTGCGCTAGTAGAGTCCCCGCTGCTAATCTAATGAACAGATGTTCATTTTAATACAAGTGTTTGAAGCGGAGAGGGGATTCGAGATGCGAATATTAGTGATCGGTGCAGGGGTAATAGGCAGTTATTTGGCACATGTGCTGGTACAGGGCGGGAATGAGGTCACCATGCTGGCCAGAACGAAGCGGGCGGGCCAATTGAAGAAGGACGGACTGGTCCTCCGGCATTATTTTCAGCGCAAAACGACTGTGGATCAGGTGAAGGTTATATCCGAACTGAGGAGGGACGATGTCTATGATCTGATCTTCGTAGTGATGAAATACAATGACTTCCCTGCGGTGCTGCCGGCGCTGGCGGATAACGGAAGTAAGAATATTGTGCTTGTCGGCAATAACGGGGATACCCGCGGGATGCAGCAGTTCTTCAACGAGAATAGCCGGATTCCGCAGAATATTGCGTTTGGCTTCCAGATTAACGGGGGGACCCGTGAGGAAGACGGGCGTGTCATCGTTGTAAGCGGTGGCGGCAAAATGGTGCTGGGCAGTCTGGAGGGTGACATTCCGTTCAAGACGGAGCTTGCGGAGGCCTTCCGGCAGACGAAGTATAAGCTGGATTATTCGCAGGATATTAACGCCTGGCTCCTGAGTCACATTGTTTCAATTCTCCCGGTTATGTCGGTCATTTATCTCTATGATTTTGATCTGGCAAAAGCAAGCAAAGACTCCGCCCGCTGGAAACAGGCAGTTGCCCTAATGGATGAAGGGTTCCGCGTGCTCTCCGCGCTGGGCTTACCCGTTAATCCCGCGTCCCTGGTTAAAGGGGCGAAGAAGCACCCGGCACTGCTCGCCCAAGGGTTGAGATTGTTACAAAAGCTGCCCTTCATGAAACTGATCGATGGCTCATTCAGCGAGATTGCCGCGCTCTATCAAGCCTTTGAACCTCTGATGCAGCTAGCCCGTCTGTCTACACCGGCGTGGGATGATTTCAAGCAGCAGACGATGAGGAAATATGCGCTGGAGCAGGCTTAGGATGAACGGATGCACGGAGTACAGATGAACATGTGAACAGATCAACTCCTCCAAAAGAACAGCTCAGGAATCTCCGCTAAGGCGGAGTTTGCTGGGCTGTTTTTGCCCAGGAGCCAATTCACTTTCAGCATAAAAATCATTAACACCATATACATAATGTTCCAATCTACTTATAAAGTCTTGTAATTCACCGTGTTAAAGAGATATGCTTATTACCATGTGGATACAAATACAACCGAAGGAGTGGACCAACTATGACTATCATCGATACTATTCAAACTAGAAGAACGATCAAAGCCTTCCGGCCAGACCCGATTAAAGAGGAGGAGCTGAATACTTGGCTGGAGGCTGCCAGCTATGCTCCGAACCACCGGATGAATGAGCCGTGGGGGCTGCTGTTCATTGGGCCGCAGACCCGGGCAGCGCTGAACCATAAGACTGATTTCGGCGGTGCTCCGTTATTGATTGGAGTCTTATCCAAGTCTGCTGCTACGACAATAGAGCGTGAAGAGAACATCATGGCTGTGTCCTGCTATATCCAGAATTTCATGCTGGCCGCCCATGAGGCAGGTGCAGGTGTGTTCTGGTCTTCACTCGGCGGTACGGCCAAGGGCCGTGAGGTGCTTGGCGTTCCTGAAGAGCAGGATGTTATTGCAGTGCTTGCCGTAGGGTATCCCTCGGAAGTGCCTGCTGCCAAGCAGAGAACACCAATGACTGACAAAATCACATATTTGCCCTAAACGGACGAACGGATGCAACGACTGATGAGATGAAGGTGAAGTGAATGTGGAAGCTCAGGGGCTTCATGAAGCCGTACGCCTTCTGGAGCGTGCTTGCCCCGCTGTTAATGGTAGTTGAAGTAGTGATGGACCTGCTGCAGCCTGCACTTATGGCCAGCATTGTGGATAAAGGCCTGATGAAGAATGATTTATCGCATATCCTTTCAACAGGCGGAATAATGATTGCAATCGCTGTCATCGGGATGACCGGCGGTGTGGGCTGTGCAGTATGTGCAAGCATTGCCTCACAGAATTTCGGCAATGATCTGCGGCTCAAGTTGTTTGAGCATATCCAGACCTTCTCGAACCGCAATCTGGACCGGCTGAAGACCGGCTCGCTGATCACCCGGCTGACGAACGATGTGCTGCAGCTCCAGACCTTCGTGCAGATGATTCTGCGGAGCTTCGTGCGCTCACCGCTGCTGCTGATCGGCAGTCTCGTCATGGCGGTCCGGATCAGCCCGTCCCTGGCGATGATCCTGCTGGCTGCGGTGCCGCTGCTGTTCATCCTGCTGTTTGTGCTGATCCGGCTTTCTTTTCCGTTATTTGCCCGGATGCAGGAGAAGCTGGATGGGGTTAGCAATGTGCTGCAGGAGAATCTCACCGGCATTCGTGTAATCAAAGCCTTCGTCCGTGGAGACCATGAGCAGAAGCGCTTCGATACCGCCAATACCGGCTATACCGATACCGGAATCCGGGCGATCCGCCTGATGGCGCTGAATATGCCGCTTATGATGCTGATTCTGAATGCCAGCATTATTGCCGTGCTCTGGTTCGGGGGCCTACAGAACTGGAACGGGGCGCTCCCCCTGGGTGAACTGATTGCCTTCATTAACTATGTTACCCAACTGCTCATGTCGATGATGATGCTGAGCACGATGCTTGCCTTCGTATCACGGGCCAAGGTGTCGGGGGACCGTGTGAATGAAGTGTTCGCCGCCACAAGTGAAATTACCGAAGCGCCTGCGGCGGATCAAGCAGCCATTACACTCGGGCGGATTCAATTCAGCAAGGTATCCTTCGCCTATAACCGCGGGGATGAGAATCTTGTGCTGGAGGATATCAGCTTTGCAGCCAGCCCCGGAGAGACGATCGCTATTCTGGGGGCTACCGGTGCGGGGAAGTCTACCCTGGTTAGTCTGATTCCAAGATTCTATGAGGTCTTGTCCGGTGCCGTTCTGATCGACGGAACAGACATCCGGGAGATTAGCCTAGAGCATCTGCGGAGCCGGATCGGCTTCGTAATGCAGCAGTCCCTGCTGTTCAGCGGCAGTATCAGGGATAATATCCGTTACGGACGGCCGGAAGCAACAGATGAAGAAGTGGAGCAGGCGGCTGTGGCCGCAGAAGCACATGGATTCATTACAGCTATGCCGCAAGGCTACGACACGCAGCTCGGACAACGCGGGGTGAACCTGTCAGGCGGACAAAAGCAGCGTCTGTCCATTGCACGCGCGTTGTTAATTAAGCCGGCCATTCTTATCATGGATGACAGCACCAGCGCTCTGGATGCGGTTACCGAAGCAAGCATCCGCCTGTTGCTGAAGACGGAGCTTCAGAATTGCACTGTCGTTATGATTGCCCAGCGGGTGTCTTCTATTATAGATGCTGACCGGATCTTGATTCTGGAGAACGGGCGGATCGCCGCGCAGGGTACGCATACCGAGCTGATGGCAGACAGCGAGATCTACCGGGACATCCGTCACTCCCAGTTGAAGGAAGAGGAGGAGCCTTATGTCCAATCCACGTAAAAGGGAGCAGGCTCCCGGCGGACCTGGAGTGTTAGGCGGCGGGCCTCCCGGCCGTGTTGGCGCAATACCCAAGGTACGTCCGAAGAATAGCAAGGCAACGATCCTCCGCATCTGGTCTTATCTGAACCGTCAGCGGACAGGGCTGATTATGGTCTATGTGTTCACAATTCTGAATGCTGTTCTTGCCCTGATCGGACCCTACCTGCTAGGAAAAGCCATTGATACCGCGATCCTCCCGCAGGATTACAGTCTGCTCGTCCGGTTCTGTCTTCTTCTGGGCGGCATTTATCTGCTGGGCAGCGCCGTCTCTTGGGTTCAGGCTTACGTGATGACCTCCGTCTCCCAACGTACGGTGTACGAGTTGCGGCGGGACCTGTTCGCCAAATACCAGGAGCTGCCGGTCAGCTTCTTCGATACCCATGCTAATGGTGAGCTGATGAGCCGTGCAACCAATGACATCGACAATGTCGCAAACTCGCTGAATCAGAGTGTAACCCAGCTGCTGAACAGTCTGATTACACTTAGCGGCTCTCTGGTTATTATGCTGATGCTGAATGTTCCGCTGACGGGAGTTGCTATGGTAACCATTCCGCTGGTCGTGCTGGCGAGCCGCCGGATTACCGGCTTAAGCCGGATCTACTTCAAGGATCAGCAGCAGCATCTGGGTGAGCTGAACGGCTTCATTGAAGAAACAGTCAGCGGCCAAAAGGTGATCAAGCAATACCGCCGAGAACAAGCGGAGGTCACCAGATTCCGCGGAATAAGCGGTGAGCTTAACAAAGCGAGCATTAAGGCACAGATCGTATCCGGTCTGGTAGGACCGGTAATGAACCTGATTAACAATCTGAACTTTGCACTGATTGCCGGAATTGGCGGCTGGATGGCTTATCGTGAGCTGCTTACCGTGGGGGTCATCGTCAGTATGCTGAATTATGCCAAGCAGTTCGGCCGCCCCATCTCCGACCTTGCGAACCAGTATAACCTGATCCAATCGGCAATCGCCGGTGCGGAGCGTGTATTTGAAGTGATGGATATGTCCTCCGAGTACAGCGGGGAGCAGCCTCAGGAGCTGGAGCGGATACGCGGGGAAGTTATTTTCCGGGATGTAGTGTTCGGCTATAAGCCGGGCGAGCCTATTCTGAACGGTGTAAGCTTCACTGCGCAGCCAGGTGAGACGATCGCCCTGGTCGGGCCGACCGGAGCGGGGAAGACGACCATTGTCAACTTGCTGACGCGCTTCTATGAAGTGAGCGGCGGTGAGGTGCTGATCGACGACAGGGATATCCGGGAGTTCAATAAAAACGGGCTGCGCCGCCAGCTCGGAATGGTGCTGCAGGACGCCCATGTTTTCTCGGGGACCATTCGCGAGAATATCCGGTTCGGCCGTCTGGAGGCCACGGACCGTGAAGTGGAAGAAGCGGCGAATCTCGCCAACGTCAGCGGCTTCATTGCGCGGATGCCGCAGGGCTATGACACGCTGCTGGGCACGGAGGGGACCACCTTGAGCCACGGCCAGCGCCAGCTGTTGACCATTGCCCGCGCCATCCTGGCCGATCCGGCCATCCTCATTCTGGATGAGGCAACGAGCAGCGTGGATACCCGGACAGAGATGCATATCCAGCAGGCCATGCGGACACTGATGAAGGGCCGCACCAGCTTCGTGATCGCCCATAGGCTCAGCACCATTCAGGATGCTGACCGGATTCTGGTCATCCAGGGCGGCCAGATCGCCGAGCAGGGAAGCCACAGCCAGCTCCTTGCGCTGCAAGGGATATATTCCGAGCTGTATAACAGCCAGTTCAAGCAGGCTTTTGAAGCCGGGTAATCAAGGCGGCGAATGCCGAGTATTGTATCCTAATGTTATTATTACAGGAAAACAGCGATCCTCCTTTTATAAGAGAATTGCTGTTTTTCGTTTTTTGCTTCAGCCGCTATTGAAGTTGTGACCGTTCAAGGTATCGCTTTCTTTCGAATGTTCATATTATTGGTTACAAAGTGCAACAATGCACCTTATCCAGCTCCGCACAGATGGAATTCCTGCACTAATGAGACAATTTCATAATTCAGTTTACTGAAAAGCAAGACTGGGCCAAAGTCTAAGGTCATGTTTTTAAAAAATCAGGCGACTTGCTGGGAGTTTTTCACCTGCTGGTTCAACTTGTCTAACGCAAATTTACTCAAATTGTACGCTAATGTACTGAGCTGGAAATCAACACTTGCCCGGACACCGCGGTGACGCGTTCGTTTCATGCCGAAATACTCTTTGAGATAGGCAAACACACGCTCCACCGCCGTACGCTTGTTGTACAGCGTGGTAAAACTTTCGCTACCTCTTGCGGGATAGGTGTGTAAACGCAAATCCGTTTGTATGCGAATTTTAAACACTTTTTGGCAATCGGTACCGGAGAGCGCACAGCCTTTGCATTCGCTAGGCCGGGTGTACTTCAGGGTCTCATACTTGGCATCAAAACTGTCGTAACGGTACGCATGTCCTTGAGCGCACACCGGCGTGTACTCCAGATTCATTCCTGCAGGCGGGTCTTTGTGGTGAATCAGGGAAATCGCAGGATAGGCGCCGAGCGAATGAATCAACTGGTAGATCGCCGCGCAGTCGTAGCCTTTGTCGCCCAAGATATGCTTGACCTTTAGCCCCGGAAACTTCAGGAGCAGGCCTTTGAGAAGGACGACCGCCATCCGCTGGTCATTCGGATTGGCCGAACTAAAGAGGCCACTGAGGATATACTGGCTGTCCGTGTCGACCAGCAGATTCGCCTTGAACCCGTAATAGCTGGTCATTCGCCCCTTCGTATTTTTCTTGTCACAACGCGCAGCATGCCGGGGCAACGCGGTCAGCAGTTCATTGTACGTGTAAGGCAACATCGCTTCAATGGTTTTCTGGAACGGTCCGAGACTTTGTTCATAGGCTTCCATTTCCTCGCGCCGACGTTCCTTTTCGGCCTGGGATGGACGACCTGGCTTGCTGTACTTGGGTTTCTTCAGCGGCTCGTTCACCGCCTTCGGCTCAGGCTCGGGAGGTTCGAGCTGAAGTTGCTCGGCCACCGGAGCTTCGCCTTTCTTTTGCTCCCGACGAGCCGCACGACGCTTGGAAGCCGATTCGCTAAATTGGCAATCCCACGCCTCGACCATGGAGGAATCCACAGCAAGATGGGTGCCGCTCACAAAACCTTCTTCTAGGGCAGATGTGACTAGGCGATCCTGAAGTTGTTCCAGCATTCCCGTTTGCTCCAGCGCATGAATCAAACGGGAATAGGAAGCCTGGCTTGGAATGTTGTCCGAGCCCGTAAACCGGCACTGGACTCGAAATTCGTGGCTATGATTCAGTCGCCGGACCAAGGCAGAAATAAACTCAATGTTCTCCATTTTGGCAATCAGCAGCGAGTAGATCATGGCAGGTACGTTTAATTGCTCAGGCCGTCCGCGATGGTTCTTTTTCCCCAGTGCGGACAGAACTGGAGCTAAATGTAAGTGTTCAAAGATTTGGCTGTATTTATCTTCTGGACCCATCTGGAGCAATTCCTCAAAGGAAAACAGTTCTTCTTGTCGAATAGAATAGATAGGGATTACCTCTTTTCTTCTCGGGTGTTGGTTTCGTCGCCTATCACTTCGAGAATGTGGGGAGGTACTCCTTTTTCTGTGCTCAAAAAAGCCAGGTATAGCAAGGGTTTTGAATTATGAAATTGTCTCCTAATTACAACAATCTGCGCTCCTCAGCCGTGAACCTACCCGAATTCCTGCAATAAGTACAACAATGTGCATGATCTGAGCTCAAACGAACGGAGTTCCTGCAATAAGTACAACATTTATATTCAGTGAAGTGTTCAGTAGGCGTTCAGTGGGACGTTCATTGAGGCGTTCAGTGCGGCTATTTCTTTTTCAGATTTGTGTTTCATGAGAACACTAATCTCTTTCAGTATGTTTTAGGTGCATTCGCACTTTACACTCAAACAGCGGAGCGGGCGGAACGATTGTGGAAAAGCGAAGCGTTCGCCTTTGTGTCCGGATTTTCACCGATTAGGTAAAAATAATAAAAATCTGGACACAACAGCGATTGTAACAACGTTCCGTTTGCGCAGCGTTCACCCGAGCTAAGATGTATATCATACTCAAAACCAAGGGTCTCCCAAGTAACTGCACCATATATTTCGGCTTATTATCAGCCAATTTCACAACAGGACACATAAAGGACATAACACTCGACTATGCTGATAGGTATAAACGGGTTGAAAGCAGGGAGTACATT
This sequence comes from Paenibacillus sp. FSL R7-0204, assembly GCF_038002225.1. Classification (NCBI taxonomy): domain Bacteria; kingdom Bacillati; phylum Bacillota; class Bacilli; order Caryophanales; family Paenibacillaceae; genus Paenibacillus; species Paenibacillus sp. FSL R7-0204. Next base: position 4,095,243 of record NZ_JBBOCA010000001.1, on the reverse strand, counting down.
GAAGAAAAAGTTACTGCTTGTCGAAGACGAGCTGCGTATCCGTGAACTGGTGTCGGATTACTTTATACAAGACGGCTGGGAGGTGCGCGAAGCCGATAATGGGCAGGACGCGATCTTATGGTTCGATTCGCTGGTGCCGGATCTGCTGATTCTGGATATTATGATGCCCAAAATGGACGGATTTCAGGTATGCCGGGAGATCCGCAAGAAATCGGCGACCCCAATCATTCTGCTGACCGCCAAATCTGCCGATGACGACAAAATACACGGCTTCGAGCTGGGAGCCGATGATTATGTGACCAAGCCGTTCAGTCCCAAGGTGCTGGTGGCCAGGGCTGCGGCGCTGATGAAACGGGTCGAAGGCGCACACCAGCCAGAATCCGGTGTAGTGAGATTCGGCTCGGCCATTTTTAATACTATGGCGCACCGTCTAGAAGTGGAAGGCGCCGATGTCGAGCTGACTCCGAAGGAATATGATCTTCTATGGCTGCTGATCCGCAACAAGGGCCATGTGGTCTCGCGGGACACCATCCTCAGCCGGGTCTGGGGAATTGAATTCGAGGGCGACTCCCGGGTCGTGGACAGCCACATCAAGAAACTGCGCAGCAAGCTGGGGTATGAATCCCGCCACATCCGCACGGTCATTGGAACCGGCTACAGATTCGAGGACGAAGAATGAAAAGATGGGGAATTACCTTCAAGCTGTTCGTGATGACTGTGATCTTCTTCGTCTGCTTCTACGGGATGGTAATCCTCAGCCAGTTCCTGCTGTTCGACCGCTTCTACCAGATACAGAAGGAGTCCCGTGTAGAGAAGCATCTTAAGAGCTTCGGGACAAGCTACACCAAAGAAGCCTGGGGCAGAACCCGCACTTCCCGCGAGCTGGTCCGGTTCATGCTGCGCAACAAGACACAGATGGTCATTATGAAGCCGGATGGCCGGATGAAGTCGGAAGATCCGTTCCGCATGAAGCTGATCGATGAGAAGGGACAGACTCAGGTGATTCCCATGTCCCTGTTCATGAATCAGTTCGGCGACATGCTGAGATCGGCCCATCTGAAGGAGAATGACCGGGTGACTATACAGGGAGAGCATGTCGTCAGCGCAAGCGAGCTCGGGCATCTGTTCTATCCGGTTAATATTACCAAACAAGGCGGAACGCCGGTAGGCGAGGAGGCGGATTCGGACAATACCAGCATTACCGGAACCATTACGGAGCTGGTCCTGCCGGATTTGAAAATATGGAGTCCGCGTCAGGGCATCCTGTTCGAGGCCATAGAGGACTGGTTTCCGTTAAATCCGGGTCAGCTGGAGAGCCTGAATAATCTGAACATGGTCAAGGAAGAGTGGACGGCTCCCTGGAGCGGTATCCGCAATTCCGTAATGATTCTGCCCGTGAAGCAGGCCAGCGGAGAGATTGAGCTGTTGTTCTCAGTGACCTCGCTGCAGGATGTTAAGGATTCCAATGAAGCGCTGCGCTGGTTCTTTTTATACCTGGGGCTTGGCGGGTTCGTGCTGATTCTGGTCCTGTCGCTGTTCTATTCCAAGATGGTGACCCGGCCCTTAATCAAGCTCAATAATACGGCCAAACGGATGGTAGCGCTCGATTTCACCGGTCATAACTCCATTCGCCAGAAGGATGAGCTGGGTAACCTGTCCAGAAGCATGTTCACCTTGTCGCAAAGTCTGGACACAGCACTGGGCGAGCTTCGGGAGACGAATCAGCAGCTGGTGGAGGAGATGGAGCAGAAGAAGAAGCTGGAGCAGATGCAGCAGGACTTTTTTGCCAGTGCCTCCCATGAGCTGAAGACGCCGCTTAGCATTATCAAGGGCTTCGCCGAAGGGCTGGAGGACGGGGTGAGCGCCGGTAAGCAGGATCATTATATCAAGGTCATTATCGAAGAGGCCGACAAGATGGAGTTCCTGGTAAAAGATATGCTGGACCTGGCCCGGCTGGAGTCCGGCACGATCAAGCTGCGCAAAAGCTCCTTCATGCTAAGCGAAATGACGGAGAAGGTGACCGATAAACTGGTGTATTCCCTTCAAAATAAGCAGCTGGATGTGGTCATCATTCCGGCGAATGAATTGCCCGTATATGCGGATGCTACATGGATTGAACAGGTGCTCAGCAATCTGCTGACCAACGCAATCCGTCATGCCGAAGAGGGCAGTACCATAACCGTTAGACTGGAGAGTCAGCCCAAGAAGCTTTTATTCACCATCCACAACAAAGGGGAGCGAATCCCCGAGGATCAGCTGGCGCATATCTGGGAGCGGTTCTACCGGATCGAGGCTTCACGCAGCCGTCTGACGGGCGGGACCGGACTCGGATTGTCCATTGCGAAGCAGATTTTAGATATGCATGGCTGCCGGTATGCAGTGATGAACACCACGGACGGCGTCTGTTTTAGTGTAACCTTTGGAGGCTGAGCGGCCCCGTTACTAACTTGTCAGGAAAGGAGTGAACAGCATGAAATGGAGCTGGCTGCCTTCAATGTGCACACTGGGAAACCTGGGCTTCGGATCAATTTCCCTGCTATTCACGATTGAGGAACGTTATGATCTTGCTTTATTAATGATACTGCTGGCTGCGATATGCGATGTTATGGACGGATTGCTCGCCCGGATGCTGCATTGCACCAGTGATTTTGGAAAACAACTGGACTCTTTGGCGGATATTATTTCTTTTGGTATCGCTCCCGTCTTTCTTATTCTGTTATACCGGCTGGAGAACGTGCAGTGGGTCGGACCTGTGGCTGCGGTCGCATTCCTGATCTGCGGGGCGCTGCGGCTGGCCAGATTCAATATCTCAGCTCCTTCCAAGGGCTTCGTGGGCATGCCGATTACGGCAGCGGGATTGCTTCTGTCGATGACCACGCTTATAGGTGAACGGCTGAAGCCGGAAATGCTCATTTTAATTATGGGACTCTTGTCCATACTGATGATAAGCAGGGTCCCGTTCCCTTCGTTCAAAAAATTCGTTAACAGGAAGTGATTGTTCATGCCATGGGTCATCGAGATGATCTCACAATACGGTTATATAGCTATATTCGCGCTGCTGGCGCTGGGGCTTGTCGGACTTCCCGTTCCCGATGAGCTGCTGACGCTGTTCGTTGGCTATCTATCCTCTACCATGGTGCTGGATTTCTCGCTTTCGGTTCTGGTCTGCTTCATAGGTTCGATTACAGGCATGCTGATCAGCTACACCATCGGTCTAAGAGTGGGGCAGCCTGTCGTGGACCGGTACGGGAAATGGGTAGGCCTGACGCCCAAAAGATTCGCCTATGTCAAACGCTGGTTTTTCCGGTTCGGCAACTGGACGATATTCATCGCTTATTTTGTTCCGGGCATCCGGCATGTGACCAGCTACATCTCGGGCATCAGCGCCATGTCCTTCCGAAAATATTTAATGGTCACCCTGGCTGGTGCCTTCATCTGGTCACTACTGTTTGTCTCGATTGGCTATCTGATCGGTTCGAGGCTAACCTTTGCTTGAGTTAAGTAATAATCTTTTATAATCAAACAGGAACTTACAGCGGTTGAACGTTCTGTTATATACTGCAAGTAGTATTTGTTGCTATGAAGCTAGGAATTATAGCGTTTCTGAGGAGGTATGACTGTAATGTCCGAATTACAACAGATAGTTATTGAAGAATATGTGCCGGAGAGGCACGCTGCTTCCATTGCCGAGATGTGGAACAGAAGTGCAGAGAGCTGGGGCGGAGACGGAGCGTACCGGACAGAGGAAAGCGTGCTGCGGGAACACGAGAACAGCCCGATGCTCAAGTTATTCCTGGCGGTAAGCGGCTCAGAGGTCATCGGATACTGCAGCTTCTCCCACTATAGAGAGGATACCGGGGCACTCTATATCGCTCTGCTCAACGTAAGACCGGATTACCATGGACGCAAGGTGGGCAAGGCGCTGGTAAGGCGTTCGATTGAAGAGACGATTAAGCTGGGCTGGCCGCGGCTGGATCTCTATACTTGGCCCGGTAATGTCAAGGCGGTGCCTACGTATAAGAAAAGCGGGTTCTTCTGGGAGAACCGGGATGATACCACTCACCTGATGAATTTCATTCCCTCGGTGCTTCAGACCGGAGCGGTGAAGTCTTATTTCGAGAAGATAGACTGGTATAACGACAGCATCCGCGAGATCAAGGTGGAGCCTGACGGTTATGGGGAAAATGGCTTTGACTATTTTACATATAAATGGCTGAAGGACGGTCTGTCGCTGAAGATGGAATATGAGCGGACCGGCCGCGGCCTGCGGCTGATTGAGACGGAGGATTACCGGATACAGGTAACGATTCCTGCGCAGCATGAGCTGCCGTTTGGAGCGGAATACCCCGTCGTTTATGAAGCCTTTAATAAAAGTGGGAAACCCCTGTCACTCCAGATTAACGGTAAAAGCAATGCACAAATCCGCTTGGAGCTGGACGCTGCTCAGGATATCGAAACCGAGGCGCGGATCGAAGGCCGCTTCTTCATCCATCCGGTGAAGGAGGAACAGGATCTCTATCAGACTCACCCTGTAGTGGAGGCTGAACTGCTCATTAACGGCCTCCCTGCCGTATTCAAGCTAGGCATTAAGCCGAAATTCCCGGTCAAGGTGAAGCTCCAGGTACCTGACAGAACGCTTTTCGCGGGCGAAGAGGTAGAGCTGGATGTAACGGTGGAGAATGAGTACAGCACAGACACGGTGTTCAGCTTTGAGCTGCCGGAGGACGAGATTCTGTCGTTCAGTCAAAAGCGTTACACCGTAGAGGTTCCGGCGAAGAGCCGGAGAACCTTCACCGCAGCAGCCCGGCTGCTCGGGTACGGCATTTGGCATCATACGGTGAGCATCCGCAGTGCAGAAGAAGGAGCCGATTCAGCTATACTGGAACAGGAGCTGAGCCTCGTCTTCACCGGAGCAGAGACGGCCTTCGGCGGCCCGACCGATAAGGACTGGATCATCAGCAATGGCCGCTATTCGGCCGTTCTGAACAAAACAAACCACTGGCTTACCTTTTTTGAGAACCGTAAATATCTGATGAACCTGCCTTATCCGAAGCTTGGCCTGCCTTATACGAATGAATTCAATAAATTCTCGGCGCTGGATGTGAAGATCTTCAGGGATCAAGAGGCTATCGTGCTTGAGGCCACCTATGAGGCCGGCATCAGGGAAGGCCTGCTGCTGACGATGGTTGTGAAGCTGTTCAGTAACGGGATTGTCTCCCGTTATTTCCGAATCGACAATCCTCAGACTACCGTTCAGGAGGAAGAGCTGTTCCTGAAGGAGAGCTTCCGCTTCGGTCTGCACGGCGGCGTCATCCCTTACCGCGGCAAATATATAGATCTGAGTGCAGGGGCTGAAGCCTCCGGCATGGATTACTGGGAAGCGCAGGATTTCACGGAGAACTGGATGTTCGCTGCGGATGAAGGCTTCTCCAGAGGGATTAGCTGGCCGTCTGAGCTGCAGTTGATCCAGGAGTCGTGGATGCATGCTGTTGAGCATTCCCTGGGACGGATTCCCGCCGGCGGGCAGAAGGAGACGCTGCCGCTGCGGATCGCTCTGGGCACCTGGGACCATTGGCAGGATTTCCGTGCCTATGCGCTGCAAAGCGGCAACAGCAATACTGAGGAACTGACCACTACAGGGCAGCTGGAGCTGAGCCTGAATAACGGGAATCCGTTCATAAGCGGAGAGGCTAAGCTTCTCCTTCAGGAGCAGAAGAAGAGCTATCTGGCGGGTGAGATTCGGATTTCTTCCGAAGCAGGCAGTGTGGAGGATGCCCGGCTAACGGTACAAGAGGAAGAGAAGCTCAGAGAAGCGGCTCTGCCGCTGACAGTTCCTGCAGGAGCAGCCCCGGATGTGCTGACCCTGCATCTGGATATGGACAGTTATGTACAGGATCAATCTTTCCTGGTCTTGCCGGTCGCGGATGAACTTGTCCGGCAGGAGAGACTCACAGCAGAAGGGGCACAGGTACTGGCTGTGGACAACGGGATTCTGCGGATACAGGCCAGCCCTGATTTTGCGCCGGGATTGTTCTCGGTTACCCATCAGGGCGAGGAATGGCTGGAATCTTCTTTTCCGCAGCCGATCGCGAAGTCCTGGTGGAATCCATGGGTGGGCGGTATCGTAACCAGTGTGGGTGACATTGCCTTGCGCAGCTTCATGGATGAGCCGTTAACAGCTGATTTCGCCGAACTGACCGATAATAAAGGAAACCGCTGGTCGGGTATACGGATGAGCGTCACCATTCAGAAGAATGATAAATACAAAGGACTCGTACTGCATCAGTATTTCATGCTGCTGCCGGGCGTTCCGGTGCTTGTCTCTACGGTACATGTGGAGCAAAATACAGGCGGCCCGCTATGCCCATTGAAGCTTGAGACTTCAGCCTTCTATACTGCCGCCTCCGATATGAAGGATGGCAGAGGGTATCTTAAGAACAGCAGAGGTCAAGAGCTTACCTACAAGGCAGGCCGGGGACAGGCAGAGGATGCCAGCCATAACGGGATTCTGCAAGTGGGTTCCAAGGAACGCAAGCAGCGTCTGTCATTAGTTACATCATTTAAGCATCCGTCACCTTCCTTGTTAGTCAATTCTGTCGCGTTGACGTCTTATGCGGATGAGTACCTGCATTTGCAGGATGGCAAGGAGCAATTCAGCAAGCCGCAATTCTATCTGATCTCGGATCTCCAGGTACCTGAAGAGGCTTATGGCGATCTGCTGTCGATCCGGTTCAAGAAGTGAGCCAGAGAAAGGAAGCTTCTATGAAAATCATTGACGCACATGTGCATTATTCCAATATTGCAGCTTTCCACGAAACGGCGCAGACCTTGGCGCATATCGATTATTCCGGCGAGGGACTCCTGGAGGAGTTCCGCCGCAGCGGTGTCGTTGCCGGAGTAGGCATGGGAGTGACCGAGACGGTTGCCGGAGCTTTTCCTGATTCCGCTGCGCTCAACCCAATGCTGCTTGACCTGAGCGAGACGCTGCCGGACAATCTGTTCACCTGCGTGGGGATTAACCCGCTTACCCTTCATCTGGAAGGGCAGCTTGAAGCCCTGGAGCAATCGCTGCAGCGCTCCGATATCGTTGGCATCAAGCTGTACGCCGGGTATTACCACTTCAATGTGGGGGATGAAATTTATGATCCGGTATATAAGCTGGCTGCCGCTTACGGTCTCCCGGTAGTCATTCATGGCGGATTGACTTATGCGGACCAGGGGCTGCTGAAATATTCCCACCCGCTGTCCATGGAGGAGACCTTCCTGAAGCACCGGGAGATTACCTTCATGCTCTGCCACCTGGGCGATCCTTGGGTGATGGACACCGCAGCCCTGCTGGAGAAGAACCCTAACCTCTACACGGATTTGTCCGGCTGGATTGTCGGCGATCAGGCCAAGGTGGACCGGCTGCTGACCGAGCAGACCTATACCGACCATTTCCGCCGGGCGCTGGTGTTCGCCGAGAAATACGACCGGCTGGTCTTCGGCACCGACTGGCCGCTGGTCCCGCTGGACGCTTATATTACCTTCGTGAAGCACCTGGTGCCTGAAGCCTGTCATGAGGATGTCTTTTACAACAACGCACTTCGCGTGTTCCCTAAGCTTGCGGAGCGGATTAGAGAACTGAATCTGTAAGGCTTGTAAGCTTCCCCCGGAATGGTGTTCCGGGGGTTTTTGCTTTGTTGTGCAATGATGCGGGGCGGGCTATTTCTTCTGACGAACGACCTGTGGTAAGCTGTGTTAAGCTGAGAGTAGTTCAAAAGCACCTTGAAAACTGTAAGAGTGAACCTCAGGGTTGTTAAAGTCTGAGCATGAACATTGAGCTGATATTAGGCTGATCCTGCACCCTGAAACCCGTTGCCGACTTCTATTCTTAAATTCAAAGTAGCTGATTGTAGTTCCTGCAATAGAAAAGGCAAAGCAGACCGCAAAATGAGATTCTATTGTATTTCATACAGTGGAATGCTGTGTTTTGGGTGAAAAATGGACTTTTTTCAATATTCAATTGTACTGAATACAATAGATGCTATTTCGAAGCCTTTTTTACAGCAATCTATTGTACAAAATGCAATTACTATCGTTCAAGTGCCTACAGCATCCGAATGACTGCTGTGTGAATGAGAAGGTGGCTCGTTAGGGTCCGGTAATGGTCATATACACAAAGGGAGGAGTCTTATGCCATACATACAGGTACACGATCTTGAAATGTTCTATGAACAGATGGGCACCGGGGAACCGGTAATCTTCCTGCACAGTCATTATTCCCGCAGCATGCTGGCCTTCAGCAGCCAGGTTCTGGACTTCCAGAACCATTATAGTTGTTACTTCCCTGATCTTAGAGGGCATGGCAGGACCCGCTGCCGGGATCTGGATTGGTCTACTCCACGAATAGCTGAGGATGTCGCCGGATTCATGGAAAGGATGAACATTGAACGGGCACATCTTATTGGATACAGTATGGGCGCGGGCGTAGGGCTGTACCTGGCGGTGAATCATCCGGGACGGATTGCTACGCTTACTACGATTGGAACCAGCGGATTCTGTGAACCGGCTGGAGCCGGGGAATACGAGCCTGAACAGTTGCTGGCGAATCAGCAGCAAGCCTTCATAGATCAGATGATGGAGAGGCATCAGGAGGCTCATCAGGGGAATTGGCAATACTATCTGCAGCAAACGGTGCAGGACTGGATCAGATACCCGGATCTCACGGAGGAAGAATTGAGCAGTATTAGTTGCCCGGCACTGCTCATTACAGGTGAGCATGACCCGTTCGCGGGAGAGGATAGAACGGCGAAGCTCGCTTCCCTCCTTACGGATGCAAGGACACTAATCGTTCAGGGAGCGGGTCACCGCCCGCATATGCTAAGGGAACAGCCCATCCTGGTGAACGATACGATTCTTGAATTCCTTGCACACAACCGTATCCACTAGCACAAGGAGAAATACACATTCAGAAAGGACGTACAGATGAAGAAAGTCATCGTGATTGGAGCAGGTATTCTCGGTGCCTCGGCAGCCTATCAGCTGGCAGTGATGGGCGCAGAGGTACTGATTATAGACCGTCAAGACCCTGGACAAGCTACGGATGCAGCCGCAGGCATTATCTGTCCCTGGCTGTCGCAGCGGCGCAATCAGGCCTGGTACCGTCTAGCCAAGGCGGGGGCGCGCTTCTATCCCGAGTTGATTAGTCAGCTTAAGGAAGGCGGCGAAGCGCATACCGGTTATGCCAGGGTTGGAGCGCTTAGTATACATAAGGATGAGAGCAAGCTTGACAAAATAGAAGAGCGGGCACGGATGCGGCTGGCAGATGCCCCGGAGATCGGAGTCATCACGCGGCTTAGCGCACAGCAGACCCGCGAACGGTTCCCGCTGCTGGCGGAAGGATATGCCTCGGTTCATATCAGCGGAGCTGCCAGAGTGGATGGCCGCGCCTTGCGGGACGCTCTGCTTCATTCTGCACAGCAGCAGGGCGCAGTCATGGTTACCGGTGACGCTGCGCTTGCTATTGAACCGGGCCGGGTCACCGGAGTCCACGCAGGGGGACACTTTTATCCGGCGGATGAAGTTATTATCTGTGCAGGCGCATGGGCGAACCCGCTGCTTAGCCCGCTGGGCATTAACTTCAAGGTGAGCTACCAGAAGGGGCAGATCATGCACTTGCAGGTATCTGACCAACAAGATACGGAAGTCTGGCCGGTGGTGATCCCGCCAAGCGATCAGTATCTGCTCGCTTTTGCCCGGCAGCAGATTGTTATCGGAGCTACTCATGAGAATGACGTAGAAGGATATAATACCAGAGTGACCGCCGGCGGGATGCAGGAGATTCTGACTAAGGGGCTGGAAGTAGCACCCGGATTGGCGGACGGTATTTATAGTGAAGTGAGGGTCGGCTTCCGTCCGTTCACTCCGGGGTTTCTGCCGGTCATAGGGACTGTCCCCGGGTGGAGCGGAATCCTTGCCGCCAATGGCCTGGGCGCTTCAGGACTTACGATGGGGCCGTATATCGGCTATCAGCTGGCGAAGCTGGCACTCGGCAGAGAGCCTGATCTGGAGCTGGACGATTATAGCCTTCAGAGAGCCATAACGGGCGGATGATTACGAATACATTTCCTTCCTTGGAACATTATGATTCAATTCGGCTTGCCGGATGAATTTTTGTTTGACAGAAGTGAAAGTCTGATCCATAATACAATCCATACTAAACATATATGATTTATAGGAAGGGTGGATCACACGTGATTAATTTAAAAGCTTCTATGAGAAAAACAGCAGGGCTGGGCACACTTGCGGTACTATTCGTATCGTTGCTTGCCGGCTGCTCCGGGTCTGCCAATCCTGCGGATTCCAATAATGTGGCTCCGTCCAGTACGGCTCCAGCGGCAACGGAAAGTGCAAGCACAGCAAAGCCTGCTGCCGGAGGCACCTTCGTGTATGGCCGCCCGGCTTCTGTAACCTCGTTTGATCTGCATAACCAAATTACATCGAATAACGCATTCGCGATTGATAAAGTGTTTGAGTCACTGGTTGCTTTTGACAGCAAGGGTGAAATTACGGATCAGCTCGCCGCCTCGCATACGATCAGCGAAGACGGCTTGACCTATACCTTCGTACTGCGTGACGGCCTGAAGTTCTCGAACGGTACGCCGGTAACCGCAGAGGATGCGGTATTCTCCCTCCAGCGGCATCTGAAGGTTGGCGGTCCGCTGGCCATCTCGGCCAAGGTAGACACGGTGAAGGCACAGGATGAGAAGACACTTGTAATCACGCTAAAAGAACCCTACACTCCGTTCATCTCCGAGCTGTCGAACTTCTCGAACGGGATCATCCCGAATAATTTCGGCGGAGTGACCGAAGAGGAATTCTTCAAGAAGCCGGTAGGGACCGGGCCATTCGTGATCGAGACATGGGACCCGGCAGGTGATGTGACCTTTACCAAGAACACCAACTACTGGAAGGAAGGGCAGCCTTATATCGACAAGCTTGTATATAAGCTGATCCAGGATGACAGCCAGGCCATCAACCAGCTTAAGGCGGGGGCTGTGAATGCAGTTGAAGCCCTGTCGTTACAGAATGCGGGTGAAATCAAGGACGGTGCAGACACCACAGTAGTAACGAACGGCAGCTGGGTGACAGAGCAGCTCTTCTTCAACACACTGGATAAGCACTTCTCCGATGTGCATGTCCGCCGGGCACTGGCACTGGCGCTTGACCGTGACGGGCTGACCAAGGCCCTGACCTTCGGCTATGCACAGACGGCGACTTCCCTGTTGCCGACAACGATTCCTTACAATGCCAATGATAAGATCAAGGCCCTGAGCTTCGATCCGGCGGCTGCCAAGGCAGAGCTGGCCAAATCGGCCTTCCCTGACGGATTCTCCACCAAGCTGCTGGTGGCTTCCGGTAACAGCACCCGGGCTCAGGAAGCCCAGATTATCCAGGCTGCCGGCCAGGCAATCGGGATCAAAATTGAGATTGAATCGGTAGAGCTGGCCACCTTCCGCGAACGCTTCTTCGCTTATGATTTCGCGGCGATGCTGAATAGCGGTCAGGCGGATTCCCCGGAAGCGAACTCCATTCTGGCGTTCCAGACCGACCCGGAAGGCTTCAGCAAATCGTACTGGACACATTACACGAATGATAAGGCAACCAAGCTGCTGTATGAAGGGCAGAAGACAGCTGACGGTGAAGGACGGGCTACCATCTACACCGAGCTTTTACAGACGCTTGCAGATGAAGTTCCGTACATTCCGCTGTACTATCCGGATATCCTGATCGGCGCCCGTTCTTCTGTTGACGGACTTGTGGTTCTGCCTAACGGCAGCATCCGTCTGGAAGATGTCCGGCTAGCTAAATGATGAAATCCAAGCTGACCCTAAGCGGTGCAGCTGGAAACAACGGTTCTTACAAGTGGCTGGCCTTAGCCCTTGTAAGAGCCTTACTTGTTATCCTCTGCGTAATGACGGCGGTCTTTTTCCTGATTCGAATAGTACCCGGAGACCCTGCCAAAATGATTCTGGGTGAATACAGCACACCTGAAGCACTTAAGAATATGCACCACACACTGGGACTGGATCTCTCCTTATGGGATCAGTTCACCCGGTTCGTGAAGCTGCTGTTCACTCAGGGAGATACCGGAAACTCTATTATTGCCGGCACCTCGACCAGAGAACTGATTGCTGAGCGTGCTCCGGTCACACTACTGCTGATTGTCATTGCTTCGGTGCTTGCGATAATTGTAGCCCTTCTGCTGGCAACGGTTGCTGCCACCCACAAGGACAAGCTGCTCGACCATCTCATCCGCATTATTCCAGCAATCACCCTGGGGATGCCGGTCTTCTGGGTTGGCATTCTGTTCATTCTGTTCTTTAGCGTGCGGCTGGGCTGGTTCCCCGTAGGGGGAATCGGCGAAGGCTGGTCGGGTACGCTCCATAGTCTGGTGCTTCCTGCGGTCACGATTGCTTTTTCACAGATTCCTACGCTGGTCCGCTCGTTGCGTGCGCAAATGCTGGAGGTGCTCGAATCTGAATTCGTTGTCACTCTCAGGGCAGCAGGAATCCCGTCCAGGGTGATCCTGTTCAAGCATGTGCTGCGCAATTCGGCATTGCCGACCCTGATGCTGCTTGGAGTGAATGTGTCCTACCTGATCGGGGGAACGCTCGTTGTGGAGCAGGTTTTTGGTATCAAGGGCATCGGCAGCCTGCTGTTCACATCCATCTCAAACAGGGATTTTCCGGTGATTCAGGGGATTGCGCTCTATTGTGCGCTGGCTGTTGTGATCATCAGTCTGCTGATCGAAATCATCTCCGGGTGGCTTGATCCCAGAACGAAGGGGAAATCATGAATACTACACAGATAGACTCAACCTTACCGGAAATCAGGAAGCCCGCAAGCGGACTCCGAAGAGTACTTAACACCCCGTCACTGCTGATCGGGATCATTATGTTCGCTATACTTGTACTGCTCGCCATATTCATCCCTTACTTAAGTCCCTACAATCCGACGGAGCAGAATCTGAGCGCCTTCCTGCAGCCGCCTTCCGCAGCCCACTGGCTCGGTACCGACCAGCTTGGCCGTGATTTGTTCACCAGACTGATCTATGCCGCCCGGACGGATCTGACGATCATGGTGCTGGCTGAGATTATTCCGTTCTGCACGGGCGTCATGCTGGGTATGATCTCGGGGTACTATGGCAAATGGACCGATAGAATTATATCGCTGATCACGGACACTTTTATTGCCTTCCCGTTCTATCTGATCGTTATTATCGTGGCCTTCGCCAGCGGGGCAGGGGAGCGCGGAATCTATATTACCTTCATTCTCGTAGGCTGGATTGTATTCGCCCGTGTGGTCAGAGGACTCAGCGCATCCTTCCGCAAGCAGGAATGGATTGCCTCGGCGCAGACGCTTGGTCTGCCCGGACACCGCATCCTTCTGCGCCATCTTCTGCCGAATGTATTGCCGCAAGCCGTTGTCGTGCTGATGACGGATATGATCGGACTCCTGGTAGCCATTGTTACGCTGGGTTATCTGGGCATCGGGATTGCCCCGCCTACGCCGGATTGGGGAACGATGATCGCAGACGGACAGCCCTTCATTACCACAGCCTGGTGGCTGTCGGCGGTTCCCGGCTTCGCAGTCGTGTATACGGGAATTGCGCTGTCTCTCCTGGGAGACGGACTGGCCGATATCTGGAGGAGAAAAGGATGACAATACAACCTGTACTTGAACTCGAAGAACTGACACTCGCAGCCTCTTCCACAGAAATCCTGGTCAACAGCGTCAGCTTCTCCCTTGAACGCGGCGAAAGCCTCGGACTAGTGGGAGAATCCGGCTCCGGCAAATCGCTCACACTGCGGGCCATTCTCGGCCTGCTTCCGCGTGGTGTGGAGCAGACCGGGGGAGTGGTCCGCAGCAAGGTAAGCAGTGCCATGGTGTTCCAGGACCCCAGAGGAGCACTGGACCCGCTCTGTCCGGTAGTGAAGCAGCTGACCGAGGTTGTCTATTACAGACAGCGAACCAGTCTAAAGGCTGCGCGGTGCATCGCCCTGGAGCTGCTTGAGCGGCTGGGTCTTCCTGCGTCGCTGAAGACAAAAGACCGCTACCCGGGGCAGCTCTCCGGCGGCCAGTGCCAGCGTGTGGTTATTGCTCTGGCGCTGGCCTGTAAGCCGGGCATTCTGCTCTGCGATGAGCCGACTACCGCGCTGGATGTGACGGTTCAGCGCCAGATTATAGATACGATTACAAGTCTGCAGCAAGAGCTGGGCTTCGCTATGGTCTTTGTGACCCACAACCTGGCAATTGCCGCCAATCTCTGCTCCAGGCTGGTTGTAATGAAGCAGGGCCGGATCGTTGAGCAAGGCGAGACGCATAGTCTGCTGCGGCATCCGGCTGAGGCTTATACACAGATGTTAATGGATTCGGTACTCCCTCTGCCGGAGCTGGAAGGAGGCGGGGTCTCATGGAAGTAGCACTACAGGTACAGGATGTAACCGTCCGTTATGGCGGGTTCACCGCCCTCGATCAGATCCGGCTGGAGCTTGCGCGGCATACCACACTGGGGCTTGTCGGTGAGTCCGGCTCCGGGAAGTCTACGCTGGCCCGGGTCATTGCCGGACTGATCACTCCGGATGAAGGACAGCTTCTACTGGGGGCGGAGCCGTTAGGCAGGAAGCGGAGCAAGGCGCAGCATAAGCAGATTCAGATGATTTTTCAGAACCCGGATTCTTCGCTGAATCCCAGGCATACTGTCCGGCAGATTCTGGCTGAAGCCTTGCTGTTCCACCGGATTGTAGAGCGTTCGCAGGTTGAGCGCAGAAGTAAGGAGCTGCTTAGCCGGGTGCAGCTGGATGCCAAATCTCTGGACAGATATCCGCATGAATTCTCCGGCGGCCAGCGCCAGCGGATTGCCATTGCCCGCGCGCTTAGCGTGGAGCCTAGCCTGCTGATCGCCGATGAGCCCACCAGCGCACTGGATGTCTCGGTGCAGCGCAGCGTGCTGGAGCTATTCCATACGCTTCAAGCCGAGCTTAATCTTACGATGCTGTTCATCTCCCATGATCTGGGAGTTATTCATGCCGTCAGCGATACCGTCGCTGTTATGCGTCAGGGGCAGCTGGTCGAGGTGAATTCGAAGGATGAATTCTTCGTCCGGCCCCAGCATGAATACAGCCGTGAGCTATTGTCTGCGGTACCAAAAATGCCGCATTATTGAACATTCAACACATCAGGAGGATTATATGAACCGTCAAACTACAGGATTCGTACCATTGACGTTATCTGAGCTGGACACACTAACACAGCAGCTGTCCCGGTTATTAGGGACACAGCATCCTCCGGTAATCATTCCGGGGGAGGCGATTCTAGGCATTGAGGCGGTAGCAGCAGGGATAGCAGCGCCGGGACGTACCATTCTGAACGTAGTAACCGGACCTTACGGAAGCTTGTTCGGAGAGTGGCTTACGCGCGGCGGGGCCACCGTTAAGGAAGTGAAGGTTCCCTTCGACCAGGTGGTTACGGTAGAGGAGGTGGCCGCAGCGATTGAGCTGCATCAGCCAGTTGCGATTTCTCTAGTGCAGGCTGAGGTGGTTACAGGCGGCTCTAACCCTGCCGAGGAGATCTTCAAGTTAGCCCGCAAGCATCAACTGATTACGGTAACGGATTCCGTGTCGGCTGTCGGGGGAGAGGCGCTGTCTGTGGATGAGTGGGCGGTGGATTTCGCTGTAATGGGTGCGCAAAAAGCGCTCGCCGGTCCTAACGGAATCAGCGCGGTCAGTATTTCTCCCCGCGGCTGGGCCTTCCTGGAGTCTAACGAACGGGCTCCGCGTAATTCCATTCTGTCCTTGCTGGATCTGCAGCCGTCCCCGGATGGAGCCGCACCGCTCCGCGTCCCGCCGAATATCCCGGCTCTAGAAGCCAGAGCCCTGATCGAAGCCCTGGAGGCCGTTGCCGAAGAGGGACTGTCACAGGTAATCCAGCGGCATGAACTCGCGGCGGCTTCTGCTGTCGCCGGAATCTCGGAGCTTGGGCTTGCGCCTTGGCAGAAGGACAGCAGACATTATTCTACGCTGACTACGACTATTCGGATTGACGAGCAGCCGCTTCTGCTGATCAAGCAGCCTATCGGTATCGTAGCTCCCGGGGACGGCGAGTTATTCGGTCAATTGCTGCGGATGAACCATTTCGGAACGAACGCCAGCCGCGAGAGTGTGGAAGCGGGGGTACAGACGCTGGCCAGACTGCTGAAGCTGGAGGCTGAACCGGCAGTGCAGGCCGTCCGCCAGGTCTGGGGGGAAGCGGAATGATCCTTAAGCAGCCGCAATTTCAGGCATATACTGGAATCCATATTGCAGGTATCCAGGGGAAACGCTTCGATATCGAGATTACGAACGGGCGGTTCACCGCCGTGGCAGAAGCGGGTCCACAGCCGGAACAGGCGCAAGGCTCAGGGCAGCAGCTATGGATCAGTCCGGGCATTTTGGATCTGCACACTCATCTGGCCTGGACCGACTTCGACCATGACGACCAGCTCCGCCGGGACCCCCGCGAGATTGAGGTGATGCAGGCGGAGGCCTTCGCCGCTACCTTGCGGACGGGGGTAACTACAGCCCGCGACGCCGGCGGTATTCTGCCTGCGACAATCCGGCATCTTGTGAAGTATTACCAGCAGCCGCTGCGGGTAGAGACCAGCAGTGAAATGCTGGGAGCTGCCGATGCCAAGGGGATCAAGCATCTGGAGAACCGCCTGACGGAGATCTACGCAACCGGGGCAGGCTGGGTCAAAATCATGGCAACCGGCGGTCTTGGCGCCGAGACCGAGAAGGTTACGGAGCCGAACTTCTCCGGGGAGGAATTCGCCTTCATCGTCCGTCATGCCCATGCGAGCGGCAAGAAGGTATTGGTGCATACCTGGGGCGGCGTGACGATTGACTGGTCGATCCAAGCCGGTGTGGAATCTATTGAGCACGGGATGTTCATGACCTGGGATCAGGCCGGAAGACTGGCCGAATCCGGTGTGGCTTACGTGCCGACCACTTCAATCTACCGGATCGCCGCTGATCCGAAGGGAGTGCTGGCGCTAAGTCCGCTCATCTGTGAACGGGCAGCCCGGGCTGCCGATGCTCACGCCATCGCACTCGGATATGCCAGAGAGGCAGGGGTGCGGCTGGGCTTCGGCACCGATTACGCCACGCCTGCGCTGCATGGCTACAACCTGCAGGAATTCGACACCCTGCTGGACTATGGCCTGAGCCGGGCGGAGGTCTGGCGGTCAGCTACAGAAGACGCAGCGGCGATACTTGGAAAGGGCCATGAGCTGGGCCGGATTGCGGAAGGCTATATTGCCGATGCCGTCATCTACGCCGCCGATCCCTATCAGGCCAAGAATGCAGATCAACTGCGCACAAGCATTGTTACGGTCATTACCGGCGCGCAGGAAGAGGATTTGCTGTAACGGATGTGCAAAGAGGCTGTCCTTTCTGATGAAGGACAGCCTTTTTGCGGTCTGATGGCCCGAGGCCAAATGTATGCGAAAAACCGATTACAATGGAGCGCTGGAGGGCACGTGTGCCGAATGTAATCGAAAAACCGATCACATTGGGGCGCTGCGTAGTCGTATGGCCGAATGTAATCGAAAAACCGATCACATTGGGGCGCTACGTAGGCATGTGACCAAATGTAATCGAAAAACCGATCACATTGTGCCCCGCTGAGCCTCCCAGCTTTTCTCCCGCCAGCATCATTCAATTCAAATCGTAACCATTCACAACTCGGTATACTGCTTAACCACTTGATCCAGGTAGGATTCAACCGCAGGCGTCTTTTGATTACCAAAAGTATTCAGAAGCGTTACCAGCTTGACCAGGATGTTCAGCACTTTGTTATCATCTGCACCCTCCATCAGGGCATGGTCGTAGGCCAGGCGCAGCTCGGGGTCGAGTTCATTCGTGTCATAATCGTAGGCTGGGGTGTTATCCGAGCCTAGCAGTACTAGGGGAACCGTATAGGACATTTCATTGCGGATGGCCGCGGTCCGGTTCGACTTCGGATAATCCTGGACATAATCACTCATAATGGCCGCTCTGCCGATCAATTCGTCCCAAGTGATCACGATACCGGCATCGAAGGTGGAAGGCTTGTTGCTCTCCGTTGCCATGATATCAATATACGCGGCGATATCCTTGCTGACATAGGGCTTGAAGACCTTGAAGCCTTCATAATGCATAACCGGATAATACATGCCTTCGCTGGACTCCAGCTTATAGCCTTTGTCCCAGATTTCTTCCATCAGCTTGCGGACCGCAGGTGCTGTAACCCGCTTCAGGATCTCCGTATAGGTCATGTCGTTGTTAATTTCGGCATCCATTAGCGCTTTTTGCACAGCATCTGTATATAGCTTCTCAGAGAACCGCTCAAGCCCCGCCTTCTGGGCATTTTCCAATTGAAGGGTCATTACCGTGCCGTACCAGGAGCCAACTTTGGAGATATGGTTCATAAGATATTTACGTGCCTGTGCGAGGCTTGCGGGATTGCTGACATATTTGCGGTACTGGTTGTAGACCGCCTGGGCATCCGATACGGATGCCGCAGCTACCGGCTGTGCCCCTGCAAACACTGTGCCGCCTGCCAGAGTCAGAGCTGTACCGAGCAGCACCGCTCTTGCTGTTTTTGCTAAGGTTTCTGGTAATGTTCTCATTATGTACCTCCTAATGGGATAAGATGCTTTCTGCAACGCCTATATAAATTGAACTTAAGGATTTAAAAACGGGATAAATCATAAAATCTGCTGACAACAGCGGCCGGAAGTCCAAAACTTCTCTGGAGTCACGGCACATCCCAAAACATAAAACCCATTAGTTCAATCTATCCTATCTATTTGGACAGATCTGGAGGGGATGAATCGGGCGGCACTAGTGAAATAACGCTTGACTTGGAACGCATTTCATAACCTATAGTTCAGTGGAAGACTAGACAAAGGGGAGAAGAGGATATGAATCAGACCAGCAGCAAGATTATTTTCATCGATATTGACGGAACGCTTCTCATGGAGAATGGAATTGTCCCGGAATCGGCAATACAGGCGTGCAGGCAGGCAAGGGAGAACGGGCATTTGCTGTACCTGTGCACCGGGCGCTCTAAGGCTGAAATCTATGATTACATCTGGGAGATCGGGTTCGACGGGCTGATTGGAGCGGCAGGGGGATATGTGGAGAGCGGTGGTGAAATGCTTTATCATAAAAAAGTGACCCCGGAGGATGCCAAACACTTGATCGATTATTTTAACGCGAACGGGGTAGATTTCATTCTGGAATCCAATACAGCGCTTCACGGCAGCCGCCATTTACAGCCTCACCTGGAACGCAGAATCTATGGTGACTTGCAGAATGACCCGGAGGCACAGGAGAGAAAACGGCAGTCGCCCCATCCCTATATCGCAACACTCACTTATGGGGACGAGGAGTTATATCTGGATGATGTCAACAAGGTATGCTTCTTGGAGAGCAGCCTGCCCTTTGAACAGATTCAGGAGGAATTCCAGGACCGGTTCACGGCGATTCAGTGCTCCATCCCGATCTTCGGGGAGAACAGCGGGGAACTGATGATGCCTGGCGTTCATAAGGCTGCGGCTATTGCTGATGTCCTGCATCATTTGAATATCCCGCTGGAGAACAGTATGGCGATTGGTGACGGGCTTAACGATCTGGAGATGCTGGAATATGTCCAGGTAGGGGTTGCCATGGGCAATGCCCGCGAGCCGCTCCAAGCCATTGCTGATGATATTACCGATTCGATTGAGAACGATGGACTGTATAATTGCTTCCTGAAGTACGGACTGATCTGATTACGGGTTGATCTCCGGGAAG
Organism: Paenibacillus sp. FSL R7-0204; assembly: GCF_038002225.1. Taxonomy (NCBI): domain Bacteria; kingdom Bacillati; phylum Bacillota; class Bacilli; order Caryophanales; family Paenibacillaceae; genus Paenibacillus; species Paenibacillus sp. FSL R7-0204. The sequence continues at coordinate 4,075,384 of NZ_JBBOCA010000001.1, read as the reverse complement.
ACTCATGTTAGAATGCACTTAATTAAGCGATTGGAGTTGAAGAGTATCGTGCGGACATTTCTTGCGTAATTTGACCAATAAACAAGCGTTATTTGTGGCGCGTAATTTATGGTTTATATGCAGGAAGGGTCTGCCTCTTTTCACTCTGGTCCAAATATCCTTATTCAAGTCTGCCTGGAGGTAAGTGTCCGGGGATAGGATTTGCTGTGTTTATTTGAGCTGCGGGAGGAGAACCTTCTTGCAGCTTTTATTTTTGTGAATACAGGAGGATACGTGTATGTCTTTGATTAATGTGAGCAAGCTGACTTTTGCCTATGAGGGCACTTACGAACATATTTTTGAGAATGTGAGCTTCCAGCTGGATACGGATTGGAAATTGGGCTTCACCGGACGCAACGGCCGCGGCAAAACAACCTTCCTGAACCTGCTGCTCGGCAAATATGAGTACAGCGGGACGATCTCCGCGCAGGTGGGCTTCGAGTATTTCCCGTTTGCCGTTGCTGACCCTGCGGCTCTGACCGTGGATGTCATGCAGGAGATCGACCCGGAGATGGAGCACTGGAAGCTCATGCGCGAGCTGTCGCTGCTGCGGGTGTCCGAGGATACGCTGTACCGGCCGTTTGAATCACTGTCGAACGGGGAGCAGACAAAGGTGCTGCTGGCCGCTCTGTTCGTGCGCGAGAACCAGTTCCTGCTCATAGACGAGCCAACGAACCATCTGGATGCGAAGGGCCGTAAGCTGGTCAGCGACTATCTCCGCACCAAGAGCGGGTACATTCTGGTGTCGCATGACCGTGCTTTTCTCGATAACTGTGTGGACCATATTCTGTCGATCAACAAGACCAATATTGAGATCCAGAAGGGCAACTTCAGCAGCTGGTGGGAGAACAAGTCCAGGCAGGATCAGTTCGAGCTGGCGGAGGATGAGAAGCTGCGGAAGGACATCAAGCGCTTATCGGACTCTGCCAAAAGAACGGGCGGCTGGGCGCATGAAGTCGAGAAATCCAAGAATGGCACCCGGAGCTCCGGCAACAAATTGGATAAAGGCTATGTCGGCCACAAGGCCGCCAAGATGATGAAGCGTTCCAAGTCGATTCAGCAGCGGCAGGAATCCGCCATCGCCGAGAAGTCGAAGCTGCTGCGGAATCTGGAGAGCGCGGACAGCTTGAAGATTGCACAGCTTCCCTATCATAAGCAGCAATTGGTGGAGCTGGAGGAGCTCTCGATCCGCTATGAGGACAAAATAGTATGCTCCGGCGTAAGCTTCTCTCTCGAACAGGGGGACCGCATCTCCCTCTCCGGCAGCAACGGTTCAGGCAAATCAAGCATTCTGAAGCTGATCTGCGGGGAGGATATAAGCTATACCGGCCACTTCGCACGGGACAGCCAGTTGTCCATCTCTTATGTATCCCAGGATACTTCGCAGCTCAAGGGCAGCCTGAGTGAATATGCGAGAGAGCAGGGAATCGACGAGAGCCTGTTCAAGTCGATTCTGCGGAAGCTCGATTTCTCGCGGCTGCAATTCGAGAAGGATATGTCCACGTACAGCGGCGGGCAAAAGAAAAAGGTGCTGATTGCCGCCAGCCTCAGCGAGCAGGTGCATCTGCACATCTGGGATGAGCCGCTGAACTTCATCGATGTCATCTCCCGGATGCAGATCGAGGAGCTGCTGCTGGAATATACACCGACGATCCTGTTCGTGGAGCATGACCGCGAATTCTGCGCGAATATCGCGACGAAGCAGGTTGTACTCGACTAAGCAGGTATCAAATCTGTACCGGAAGCTCAAATTGTTCCTTCAACCGCTTGATGTCGGCCCGCGGGGGAGCGCCAAACATACGGGAATATTCCCGGCTGAACTGTGAGGCGCTCTCATAGCCGACCCGGAAGGCAACATCGGCTGCATCTGCAGACTCGGCTAATAACAGGCGGCGAGCCTCCTGCAGGCGCAGCTGCTTCTGGAACTGGATCGGGCTCATAGCCGTAACTTCCTTGAAATTGCGGTGGAATGCGGAGACGCTCATATTGGCGATATCGGCCAGCTCGTCGATCCGCAGAGCCAGTTCGCTATGGCTGACAATCTGCTCAATTGCTTCCCTGATCCGGTAAGTGCTGCTGCCTTCCATGGCAATCTGGGCCAGCGTTACTCCATATGGTCCCTGCAGCAGTTTATACAGAATTTCCTTAGTATATAGAGGGGCAAGGAACGGGATGTCTTTGGGAGTATTGAGCAACCGCGCCAGACGGAGAAGCGCATCCAGCAGATCCGTGTCGATGTGTCCGACGAATAAGGCACGCCTGGCATTCTCCCGGGGGAGAATCTGCAGCTGCGATTCATGGAGGACCTCCAGAATCTGGCTTTGCGTAAATTCCATTTTGAAGCTTAAATAGGGAACCTCCGGGGACGCCTTAATCACTTGTCCTACTACCGGCAGGTTCATTGAAGCCACCAGGAAATCAGAAGAGGTATACACAAAATGCTCCTGGGCCAGCATAATCTCCTTCACGCCTTGGGTAATGAAGCAGAAACACGGGTTATACACCCGGTAAGCAGGCTCACTCGCCTGGGAGTAACGGATGAATTGCAGTGCCGGCACGGCCGTTTCATGAGCGCCGTCCCGGCCGGTATGCAGCTCAATCAGCCGGCACAGCTCCAGCTTTTGCGTTACGATAGCTTCAGTCACTTGAGAGCCTCCTTAGGTTCATATGGTTTCATTATAGGGTATATCCGGCGGGAGTGTTAATGAGAACGGTAGGATTAGGCAATCATTCGCGACTATTGTGATAACGCCAATCCATTATCTGTTGCACAATAAGAGAGACTGATATATACACTATTCTCAGGAAAGCAGGGAACAAGCGAATGGAATATATAAAAATGGGCAACACCGGCCTTGATGTCTCCAGACTGTGCCTGGGCTGTATGAGCTTTGGCGATGCCAAGCGCTGGGTGCACCCTTGGGTGCTGGATGAAGAGCAGAGCCGGAAGATGATCCGTACCGCACTGGACCTGGGCATTAATTTCTTCGATACGGCCAATGTTTATTCTGACGGCACGAGTGAAGAAATGCTCGGGCGGGCTTTGAAGGACATGGCTGCGAGGGATGAGGTGGTGATTGCCACCAAAGTATTCTTCCCTATGCGAACCGGACCGAACGGAGGGGGATTGTCCCGCAAGGCGATTATGAGCGAGATCGACCACAGCCTGAAGCGGCTGGGCACTGATTATGTCGATCTGTACCAGATTCACCGCTGGGATTATACTACGCCGATTGAAGAAACGATGGAGGCCTTGCATGATGTGGTGAAGGCGGGAAAAGCCCGCTACATTGGCGCTTCCGCCATGTATGCCTGGCAGTTCCAGAAGGCGCTGCATGTTGCTGACAAGTACGGCTGGACCCGGTTCGTCTCCATGCAGAATCATCTGAATCTCATCTATCGTGAAGAGGAACGTGAGATGCTGCCACTTTGTAAGGAAGAGGGCATTGCGGTCATCCCCTACAGCCCGCTGGCTTCCGGCCGGCTAACCCGGGACTGGGCGGAATCTACGCTGCGCTCGGAAACGGATCAGGTACAGAGATCCAAATACGATGCTTCAGCCGATAAGGACCGCCTGATTGTCGAGCAGGTAGCTGCCATTGCGGCGGAGCGGGGAGTTCCGCGTATCCATGTTGCACTAGCCTGGCTGCTGCAGAAACAGCCGGTCACTGCGCCGATTATCGGGGCAACGAAGCTGCCGCATATTACCGATGCGGTGGGAGCGTTATCCCTTCAGCTGACAACTGAAGAGATTGCCCGGCTGGAAGAGCATTACGTCCCGCATGCCATCGTTGGAGCGCTTTGAAAATCTCCATTCAGCAGAGAAAAGAATCTGTTTCGTCCATTGAGCGCGTGCCGGTATCATCCGGCATGCGCTTTTTGCTGGAGCAGGAAACAGCCCTGCTTAAGGAGAAACTAACAGGAAGCCGGGAAGTGCTGCCGGAGCGTTTGATTAGGATTGGACCGGAAGCTGGATGCACAGTGATGAACTGCTGGATTCATGGCGGCATCTGGCTGCAAGAGTAAAGAGATTACCATGTTTAGGAGTGATAATTGTGCTGTCAAAGGTCAGCCTTGAAGGCGAATGGAAGCTGCAGCTGGAAGAGAAGGGGAAGGGACTGGTATTACCTTTTACCGATGCAATGATGTTGCCGGGAACTACGTCCCATGCCCGTAAAGGGCCGAAGAATAACGAGATTCTCGTAGGCGCACTAACGGATGAATATCTGTTCGAAGGACCGGTCTGGTACTCCAGAGAGGTTGTGATTCCAGAAGAGCTGGCAGGTAAGCACTGCTGCTTATATCTGGAACGGACAAGGCGCACCACCCTCTGGGTGGACGGTGTGGAGATCGGTAGCCGTGACAGCTTGAACACTGCGCATATATATGACCTGCCGCAGCAGCAGCCCGGGAGTCATACGCTTACTATCCGGGTGGACAACACCGGCTATCCGACCAAAGGCGGGCATATGACCTCGCCGGATACCCAGACCAACTGGAACGGGATTACGGGCCGGATTGAGCTACAGTTCTATGGGGAAGCCCGGATTAGCGGCATCCGGCTGAAGTCTGATCTGCCTGCACGTTCGGTGCAGATCTCGGCAACACTGGAGAGCATGCAAGGTGCTACACTCGCGGTATCTGCCAATAGCTTTAACAGTGAGATAACACATTCCGCAGAGGAACAGGAATATATCATCGCACCGGGTCGGTTCACTATAGACTATGCACTGGGTCCCGATGCGCTGCTGTGGAGTGAATTCGCTCCCAATCTGTATACTGTCAGCCTTGTTCTCAAGGGCAGCGATGGAATTCCCGTGGACCGGCAGGAGGTGATCTTTGGGCTTAAGTCATTCCGGGCTGAGGGGGACAAGTTCACCATTAACGGGGAAAAGACTTTTCTGCGCGGCAAGCATGACGGCCTGATCTTTCCGCTTACCGGCTATGCTCCTACAGACGCCGAAGAGTGGGTGCGGATTCTGGGCATTGCGAAGTCTTACGGCATTAACCACTACCGCTTCCATACCTGCTGTCCCCCGGAATTAGCGTTCACCGCTGCGGATCTGCTCGGAATATATATGCAGCCGGAGCTGCCGTTCTGGGGCACGATTACAGTAGAGACGGACGAAGGGCATAACCAGGCGGAGCAGGATTATCTGATCAGCGAAGGATATGCCATCCTGCGGGAGTTCGGCAATCATCCATCCTTCGTGATGATGTCGCTGGGCAACGAGCTGTGGGGCAGCAAGGAGCGGATTGATTCGTTCCTTGCAGATTATAAAGCATTCGATGACCGTCCGCTCTACACCCAAGGCTCCAATAACCATCAATGGGTGCCTGAAGTGCTGGAGCATGATGATTTCTTCAGCGGCGTGCGCTTCACCCGGGACAGATTGTTCAGAGGCTCCTATGCCATGTGCGATGCTCCGCTCGGCCATGTCCAGACTTCGCTGCCAGGTACAATGAAGGATTACGACGACCAGATTGTTCCACCAGGCTTCGGGAGCGGTGAAGCAGTGTCCGCTGAGGCAGGCGGCGAGATCCTGATCCAGTACGGTACCGAAGCCAAGGCCGTACAATCCGGCAGTGAATCCGGTGAATGGATACCGCAGGTTCCGGTAATTTCGCATGAGATTGGCCAGTATGCTACGTTTCCGGATTTCCAGGAAATCGGGAAGTACACAGGCCCGCTGAAGGCCGGGAACTTCGCCATTTTCCGGGAACGGCTGGAGAGTAAGGGGCTTGGCCATCTGGCCAATGCATACTTCAAAAGCTCAGGCCAGCTCGCTGTCGCTTGCTACAAGGAAGAGCTTGAGGCTGCCTTCCGTTCCCGCCGGCTTGCAGGGTTCCAGCTTCTGGATCTCCAGGACTTCAGCGGCCAAGGTACAGCATTGGTAGGTGTTCTGGATGCCTTCATGGATTCCAAGGGGCTGATAAGCCCGGAAGAGTGGCGGACCTTCTGTAATGATGCAGTACTGCTGGCAAGATTCCCTAAGTATAACTACGCCGCCGGGGAAACCTTCGAGGCCCATGTGGAGCTAAGCTGCTTCCGCAGGGGTATGCCGGATGCCATCGAGCTGCACTGGGAGCTCGCGGTAGAAGGGGGAGTACGGACAACGGGCTCAGCCGGAGCCTTTATTCCTGCCGGAACCCACTACATTGACATTTGTGATCTGGCGATTGAGCTTCCGGCGGTTGATCGGATGAGCCGTGCGGAGCTGGCGCTCCGGGTCCAAGGAACTGATATCCGTAAGAGCTACGACTTGTGGATTTATCCTGAGCAGAGCGATAATCCGCTTGAAGTTGAAGGCATCCATGTGTTCACAGAGCTGTCTGAGGAGGCAGTCTCCCTGCTGGAGCACGGCGGCAACGTGCTGCTGATGCCGGAGCCGGAGTCGGTTCAGAACGGAATCGAAGGCTATTATTGCACGGATTTCTGGTGCTACCCTATGTTCCGTACGATCTCGGAGAGCATGAGCCGCCCGGTTCCTATCGGTACGATGGGCCTGCTGATTGATAACATGCATCCGGTGCTGCGCGATTTCCCGAGTGAGCCGCATTCCACTTACCCATGGTGGACCATCGCCCAGCATTCCAAATCGCTTATCATGGACGACGCGGACCGCAGCTGGAATCCCATCGTACAGACCATCGATAATTTCGAGCGTAATCATAAGTTAAGTTTCCTTACAGAGTGCCGTGCAGGCAACGGTAACCTGCTGCTGTGTGCACTGGATGCTGCTAAGGTGAGCGGAACTCTTGAAGGCAGACAATTCTTGACAAGCATAGGCGGTTATATGAATTCTGCTCATTTCAAGCCGCAGTACCAAGCAACGATTGAAGAGATTCAGGCATTAATTCGTTAAAAGACTGGGTAGAGCTGTCCCCTACCGTGAAGCGGTGGTTTGGGGCAGCTCTTTACACTTCTCTACTCTGCTGAATATACTCCATGAACCTTCTGGAGGCGGGGGACAAATAATGATCCCGCCGCCATTGCAGGCCCACCTCCCATTCCCAGCCCGGTTCCTGGATGGGAATCCAGACCAGACCGTCAAGCATCAGTCCCAGCGTCTGCGGAAGCACGGAGACGCCGAGCCCGGCTTTGATGAAGCCGGCCACAGTAATCAGATCCTCTGCATAATAGGTGGGAGCCAGTTCGAAATTAGTATTTTGGAAGAGGGAGGTAATTGTGTCCCTGAGTCCGCAATTCGTCTTCAGTCCTACAAACGGCTCACCCGACAGCTCGAACAGACTCAATGAGGAACGCGATGCGAACCGGTGGGAACTGGAGACCACAATATAAATCGGTAATCTGCGAAACACCATCCATTCCTTATTCTCCGCCGTAGTCTCTCTGGACGTAATTAGCATATCCGAGGTCCCGTTATCCAGCGCTTCGTCGATATCCCCGTGATTCCCCTGATACAGATCGAACCGCACGTTCGGATGGTCTGTCTGATAGTCTCTGATAAGCGATGGGATCAGGTCTACGCCAAGAATATTCAGATAAGACAGATGAACGGTTCCACTCTCCGCATTGGACGACTCCTCAATCTCCCGCACCCCATTTCCGATATTGCGCAGTGCTTCTTCGACCCGTGAACTGAACATCACCCCGTAGCGGTTCAACTGGACATTGCGGCCCTTACGCTCGAATAAAGGAACCCCCAGCTCACTTTCCAGTTTGGAAATTGCATGACTCAGGGCAGGCTGCGTAATTCGCAGCGCTTTGGATGCAGAGGTCATATGCTCAAGCCGGGCTACGGTCAGAAAATACTCCAATTGTGTAAGCTCCATGCAGACAGCCACCTTTATATATTACTATTATTAATGAATTTAATGAAAATAATAAATTAGACGCGCAATTTAATCAAGCTTAAGATACATATATACCTTGAGTGGCTGGGACTTCCAGCTGGACTGAGGAATTTCAAATGAAATGAGGCTGCAGCAATGGCTATAACTTATGCAAACCCAATGACAGAATACGAAGGTAAAAAAATTCTGGTCACAGGCGGTACCAAGGGAATGGGGCAAGCGATCGTAAACAGATTCAAGGCGGCTGGCGCTACCGTGATGACAACCGCCCGCACCGTCCCGGAAGATTTGGCAGATTCGGGATGGTTCGTCCAGGCCGATCTGTCCAAGCAAGAAGGCGTGGAGAAAGTAATTACGGCAGTCAACGAACGTTTCGGCAGCATCGATATTGTAGTGAATAACATCGGAGGCAGCGCTACCCCTGCCGGAGGATTCTTGGCCGCAGGCGATGAACACTGGATGGATGCGCTAAATCTGAACCTGCTGGCAGCTGTGCGGCTGGACCGGGGACTGATCCCGCTCATGCTGGAACAGGGCAAGGGAGTCATCATCCATATCTCCTCCATTCAAAGAGTGCTGCCGCTGATCGAATCGACCATCCCCTATGCAGCCGCCAAAGCTGCGTTAAGCAATTACAGCAAGAGCTTATCTAAGGAATTCTCTCCGAAGGGCATCCGGGTGAACCGGGTCGCGCCGGGCTTCATTCAGACTACAGCAGCCGAGGCCTTTTTGCAGAATATCTCGGAGGTGACCGGCAGCGTGGAAAGTGCGCTGCAGTCAGTAATGGACGCGCTGGGCGGTATACCCATCGGACGTCCCGGCTTCCCTGAGGAGGTGGGCGAGCTGGTAGCCTTCCTCGCTTCCGACCGCGCAGCATCCATTACGGGTGCCGAGTACGTCATTGACGGGGGAACCGTACCTACGGTGTGAGCTGAAGCGTAACCCTCACCGGTAAGAGCTGCATAAGCCAGCATATACCTCATAAGACAGTCCGTTAAGCCATTCATTGGCTGGGCGGGCTGTTCTTTTTGTTTGTTTCGGACTATTATTTCTTATTAGCAGCGAAGCTGAGCTAAAAGACCGTCCAGTATAAAAAGCACTAAAGAAATAAACAAAAAGCAAAAGAAGCGGAGGGGAAATTTGGAACTGTAGGAGCGGTAGCGACCGCCTTTGACTCCGGATTTCAACCGCGCACAGCGGTCCAATAGAAGAAATCTGGAGTCAACAGCGGCCGGAAGTCCAAATGTTCACCGCAGTGACGATGAAGCTTCAAGTTTAAATCTTGTGTGCGCCTCATATATTCTTTATCTTTTCTTTAGATTTGGTTTAGACTGGATTAAGAATGGCAGGCTATAGTTACAAAGAGCGCGGCTTGCATGACAAGATAGAGGGGGATTCACCATGTATACCATTCTCATAGCCGATGACGAATCGGAGATTGTTGAGCTTCTGCAGCTGTATCTGGAGAAGGAATATACTATTTTGACCGCTGAGAACGGAATTGAAGCGCTCCAGCGGATGCAGAATAACAAGATTGACCTGGCGATACTGGACATTATGATGCCGGGGATGGACGGGCTGCAGCTGCTGAAGCGGATTCGGGAGCATGAGCATTTCCCTGTACTGTTCCTGTCCGCCAAGAGCCAGTATCATGATAAAATCCTGGGGCTGGAGCTTGGAGCGGACGACTATATCGCTAAGCCATTTAATCCGCTGGAGATTGTCGCACGTGCCGGGGCCATGCTGCGGCGGGTGCATCAGTTCGATGCCAAGGCAGCGGAAGAGGAGAAGCCTAATGAGCAGATCGTGCTCGGCAGGCTGACACTGGACCGGAGTACCTGTCAGGTTGAGGTGGCCGGGGAGGCCGTTGCTCTGACCTCTACTGAATACAAAATCCTGGAACTGCTGATGCAGCAGCCGGGCCGTGTGTTTACACGCAAAAAAATATATGAGACCGTCTGGGAAGACTTCTACGTCTACGAGGACAATAGCATTATGGTGCATATCAGCAACATCCGCGACAAGATCGAACGAGATTCCAAGAGACCGGAATACCTGAAGACGATCAGGGGATTGGGGTACAAAATTGAAGCACCCGTGGAAAAGTAGAGATAACCGCCCGCTGCAGACCTCGCTGACCATCGACTTCCTGCTGTTCAACTGCATGCTGCTGATGCTGGTGTTAGTGGTCTACCTATTCGTACAAAAGGATATTGCTGAGGTTATCCGGGAGCGGATGACGCCTGATCCCAATCTGTCTGTGGAGGCTGGGACATACAGTGATGAGCTGGGCCGGGGGCCGGAGAGTGACCGTCTGCTGAAGAGCGGAGGCTGGCTGGAGCTGCTCGATTCCGGCAAGCGGGTCATCCAGGTGATTGGCGAGAAGCAGGATGAGGTTCAGGTTTATGACGAGGACAGCCTGTATTTGGGACTGGAGAACCGCAGCGACCAGCCTTTTTATTATTCTATTACGAGTGTTACGGAGCAGGATAGCGGGGCAGCCTGGATGTTGCTTAAGCTTCCCCGCGATGTAATCAATATCTCTATTAACAACGAGTTTCTGGTCTCCTATCTGAATCATTCGGTGTTCTTTTATGTATTCCTGGTCAGCGGGTTGATTCTGCTGCTGATTTTTGTGTACAGCTATTGGGTCTCCAGACGGATCAAGAAGCCGCTGCGGGTGCTGAATCTAGGCTTGAACCGTATGATGGAAGGGCATTACAATACCCGAATCGCTCTCTATGCAGAGACGGAGTTCCTGCGGATCGGCCACAGCTTCAACTATATGGCTGATGTGATTGAGAAGACCACCGAGGAGAAGCGTCTGGCCGAGAAAAGCAAGCAGCGGCTGATGGTCGATCTGTCGCATGACCTGAAGACCCCGATTACCAGCATCCAGGGGTACGCGCAGGCCCTTATTGAAGGACGCGTTACCGACCCGGAGCGGCAGACGAAATATTTGAATTACATCTACACCAAGTCCGTGCAGGTCACGAAGCTCATTACGCATATGCTGGATCTGCTTAAGCTGGACTCACCGGATTTCATCCTGCGTATAGAACGCCTTGAGCTGGGCGATCATCTGCGGGAGATTATTGCCGACACCTACGGCGAGATTGAGCAAAAGGACTTCGAGCTTCACCTGCAGGTGCCCGAAGAAGAGGTCTATGCCCGTTATGATCCCGAGCTGTTCGCCAGTGTCATTAATAATCTAATATCTAATGCTCTGGCCTATAATCCCGAAGGGACACGCATCCGGGTATCCGTGATTCCCGAGGATACACAGATCAGGATCGAGATTGCGGACAATGGAGTCGGCATTCCGGAGGAGCTGTGGACTACGATCTTTGATCCGTTTGTGCGGGGGGATGAATCCCGGACAACGGCAAGCGGGGGGACCGGTCTGGGCTTGTCCATCGCCAAGAAGAATGTGGAGAAGATGAGCGGCACTTTGCTGCTGGAGAGCAGGGAAGGGGAGCCGACGGTATTTGTGATCCGTATCCCGAAATAGAGGAAATAATTAACTTCTTGTCGAATGTACTGATCTGGAAGATTCCGGCACCTTGCCGGGGCACCTAACTTACATCGGGGGAAGGAATTAGAACATCTATGAAAAAACTCGCATTATTGCTCACCACTCTGCTGCTTGCGCTCGGACTGGTCTATCCGGGAGGCGCCGGACAGGCAGCGGCTGCAGCCGCACCGGCGTATACGGAGATTGCTACGTTTGTCGAAGGCAGCCTGCTTATTTCACCAGTCAAATCTGTACTTGTGAATGGCTCTGCCTATGTACCGGTTAAGCTGGCCGGGCAGATTCCGGGTTTCACTGTGGCGGCAGCTGCCACTGGCGTAACGCTCACAGGCAGCAAAGGAAGCACCAAGCTGAACAAGGACAACTCCATTTTGTATAAGAACACCAACTATGTGGCCTTCAAAACCCTGCTCAAGCTCGGAGCGATCGACGGTAAATATGCCTCCAGCGCTATAGCGTTGTTCGTCTGGAGCACAGAGGACGGCAAGAATAAGAGCAACAGTATGCTCTACGCGATCAGCAAGCTGCCTGGAACGATGGGCATTGTGCTTGGCAAAAAGGTCTACTTATATGGACATCCGGGAAGCCATTGGGTGAAAAGTGTACAGTACGTTGATGATAAAAACCAGAACTTTGTGATGCAAAATGAAGCTGGAACCGAGTGGGTCCTGGACTTGAACGATTTTGTGGACAATACCATGTACACCACCCAGAGTATCGATTATCTGAAGTACTACTATAATGGACAAACGGTGTGGACCCGAAACGCCATGATCAGCGATAGTCCGTTCAAGAACTTTGAGAAAGCAACCATCGCTAATTTCCGCTCAAACCCAGCTAATGGTAATTTAGAAATGATCATCCGCCGGGCTAACGGACAGGAGGTTCCGCTCGAGATTGAACCACGCGATGAATATAGTGACTATGTGGAAGATGTCCTGTTTTTCAAGAACCCGCAAACGGCCTTCAAGATCAGCGATAAGATGTGGTCAGCCATCCGTGAAGAGCAGGCGGTCAGCGGGATGACGATCACAGAGCTTCTGCTCTCCTGGGGAGATCCGGACAACGTTTATGATGGGTATGTAGTGTACGGCGACCAATACGTCTATTTCATCAATGATAAGGTCTTCTCTATAGTTGATCTGTAATTAAGCGTGGAAAAAGGGCTTCCCGTCAGCGGGCTTGCGTAAGGAATTCATTGAATTCCTTGGGCAGGCCCGTTTTCTTTTGCTTGAACAAGTTAGCCGGTGCAACTCTCCAGGTTTTGAGCTTCGGGGATTTCATGTATAATGAATGCACTGGAACCAGCTATTCTTTTACACTATAGGAGGACATTATGCAGCTCATTCAACCCCAGGCCATTCAGACTCGAATCGACCAATTCGCCTTGGAGGATCTATATATCCATCTTGAACTTACAAACGGAGCCTATGCCAGCCATTTCGACAGCTCCCGTGCTCCGGGCTCGGTGTTCATCAGCAATGCCGAGATCCGTTACACGAACGGCTCCATCTCAGGGACAGGACCCTACCGGGTGGGCTTGAAGACAGAGAAGGGCTGGATCTATGCAGAAGGCCTGACCCATGTGGATGAGCAGGATAACGAGCGGCTGATTCTGGCCGGTCACGACAGTCAGGGCAAGCTGATTGTGGCGTTGCAGCTCAGCCGGAGCCCTTTTTAATGAAATTGGAGGAACAATAAGCCGTGAATAATAAATCTATGGAACACGCAAGAATCCTGGTGGTACTCCCCCATCCCGACGATGAGGCCTATTTCGTATCCGGGACACTAGCGAAGTATATCGCAGCAGGTGCAGAGGTGACCTATGCCTGTCTGACATTGGGAGAGATGGGCCGGAACATGGGTATTCCGCTCCTTGCGAACCGCACGACCCTGCCGGCCATCCGCCAAGCGGAGCTGGAGGCTTCCTGTAAGGCCATTGGGATTCAAGACTTGAGGATGCTGGGCTTCCATGACAAAATGATTGAGTTCGAAAACCCGGCGCTCCTGGATCACCGGATTGAATCGCTCGTGAAGGAGCTTACCCCGTCGCTGGTTATTACGTTCTACCCCGGCTACAGTGTACACCCGGATCATGATGCCACTGGGGCTGCGGTAATTCGTACGATTGCCCGGCTGCCCGCTGCGGAACGTCCGGTTGTACATAGTGTGGCTTTCTCGAATAATCATCAGCAGAGGATTGGATCAGCCGATGTAGTCATCGATGTAACGCCTTTTATCACTGTCAAAATCAACTCCATTCTGGCGCACCGCACCCAGTTCCAGCCGGAGAAAGTGCTTGGCGGCCTTAAACCCGCCGATCCGGCAATCTGCGGCAAGTATGGTACGGAACGCTTCTGGACCTACCGGTTCCCAGAATGTAAGGACCAGCCGGAGGAAGCGGCATTGTGCTGCAATTAAGAATGGAGGCGTAGAGATGACAGAACAACGGGTATACATCCGCTACCCTGAGGCGGGAGATGCCGCTGAGCTGATGGGGATGTACTTGCGTAACCGTGAATTTTTTGAAGAGCATTCGCCGGAGATCAGCGAGGATTTCTATACAGAGCAGTACCAGCGGGACAAGCTTGCGCAGTATGAAGAGTTCAGGGCAGCAGATGAGAGATACGACTTCCTGGTCATTCACAAGGCTGACCGCCGGATTATCGGCAGTGTCAGTCTGTCTTTTGTGGTGCGGGGACCGCTACAGAGCTGTATGATCGGGTACAGTCTGGACAAGGATTATAACGGTAAAGGCTATATGACAGAGGCTGTGAAGCAGGTCGTGCGCTATGCCTTTGAGGAGCTGAAGTTCCACAGGATTACAGGGGAAGCTTCACCGGATAATCCCGGTTCTATCCGTGTACTGGAGAATGCAGGCTTCCACAAGGAAGGCATTGCCCGGCTGAACGTGAAGATCCGCGGCGTGTGGAAGGACCACCAGATTCTCGCGATCATCAACCCGGCGGATATTAGTTAACGGAGTTAACGTTAATGGATAATTTGCTTAAATATTATAATTGTGGAGGATCACCGATGAGCCAGCGCTTACGTATTACCCGTTCCATGCAGGAAGAGAATGCAGAGCAAGCGATTACTCTGGAGGAATGCAAGCAATATTTTGCCGGCAAGCCCGGCTTCAGATATTCCGAGGTGTTCATCGTGAAGGGACCAGAGAGCACGATGTCGATTGACGGAGACTTCTTCATGTGGAGTCATGAAGGCGCGGAGTACCCGTTCCGGCTGTACATGGGCGAGCTGTATGTAGCTCTCTCCATCGAAGCCATCATCCCGGTGATGCTGGAGATCGCCACGGACTTGCGGGCCGATGTGGCTGAGGGGTAGGCTGAGTAGAGTTCAGATTAAGCTGTTTTTTACCCATTCTGTACGCTCCCCGGATGTTATATTGATCCAGTGAATAGGAGAATGGGGGGACCAGAATGAATACATACGAAAGCAGAGTGCAAGAGCTGCACGCGATGTTGACCCGCTTTATTGAGAATGGACCGTTTACCGGCTTGCAGGTGGGGATCGTTAGTGATGGCGAGGTGCTTTTTACAGGAGAGTATGGCGGCGCTAATGTGTCTACAGGTGAGCCTGTGGTTAGCAGCACTCTTTTTCACCAGGCGTCGGTCTCCAAGACCTTCGTAGTTACGGCTGTGATGCAATTGGCGGAGCGTGGGCAGGTAGAACTGGACTCACCTATCGTGAGCTATCTTCCGTATTTCAAAATGAACGATGAACGCTATCATCAGCTTACGGTGAGACAATTGTTGAATCATACCTCCGGGATGCCGGATGAGGACGATTACGGCTGGGAACGGCCTGAATATGATGAAGGAAGTCTCGAACGGTATGTTAGAGGAATTACCCGCCATAGCTTAATGAGTGATCCGGGTACTCAATTTGCTTACAGTAATATCGGTTATGAGATACTAGGGGATCTGATTGCCAAGGTTAGCGGTCTTAGCTTCGAAGAGTATATGCGGCAGCATCTTCTGGAGCCTGCTGGAATGAGCACGAGTTCATTTTTGAAAATGGAGGTTGAACAGGTGCTGGCTGCGCCCCATGTGCTGAGGAACTCTAGAGGGTACGGACCCTATGTCAGTGAAGTGTTCCCGTACAATAGAGCGCATGCTCCCAGCTCCACGCTGTATACGAATACACAGGAGATGTGCCAATATATGCTGATGCACCTCGGGCAGGGGCAGGCTCAAGACAGATATAATGCCCTACAACCCGGCAGCTACGAACAGATGTGGAGTCCTACTATGGCTACAGGCTGGGGGCCGGAGCATGAAGCTGTGGGTCTGGGCTGGTTCCTGGGCCACTATAATGGCTCCCGGATGCTCTCGCATTCCGGCTGGGATACCGGATTCCTTAGCGAATTGGTCTTGCTGCCGGATGATAATCTCGGCATCTCTGTAATGACCAACTGTGACCATGTGTGGCTGGGCAGTGTCACCCGTCCTATTCTGGATCTGCTGCTGGGCATGGAGGTCCGCCAGCTTAAGCAGTCGATGGTACATCATCTTGCCAAGACCGTTGTAACCAGCGGCGCAGGGGAGGCCATTAGCGAATACCAGCGTATCCGGCACTCAGAGCAGGATATGTTTTATGAGGCGGATTTTGAATTTATGCGGATTGCTGATACCTTAAGTTATGGCGGTCACCGGGAGGAAGCGATCCGTATTCTTACCTGCGCAGCTACTATATACCCGGACAGTGAAACCGTTGCCGGCAAGCTGCAGCAGCTTCAGGACGAAGCCTAGATTTTCCAGCGGGGTTAGATCCGTCTTCCAAGCACTCCCTAGCGGTCATCAAGACTGTGAAGGGAGTCTTTGGATTGGTGAGAACGCCGCCGGGACATGAACACCAGACACAGGGCAATCATTATAAGGATCATCCCCAGCACCTGGAATCCTCTGAAGCTGAACGGATTGCCTATAACGATTCCGATCAGCAGAGAGGACAGGATGGTTCCGAAATATCTGGACGTACTGAATAAGCCGGAGGTAACCCCAATTAGCTCTTTCGGTGAATTGTTGAACAAGGCCGCTTGCATGGCGACATTATTCAGCCCGTTGCTGATTCCGAAGGCCGCCAGAGCCAAAAGGATACTGATGACAGGCGATACCGTATCGAGCATTACGATCCATACCGACCCGATGGTCATAAGGATGGCCGATATAGTCTGCGCTGGACGTGGCCCGGAGGATTCGACCCATCTTCCGGCCAGCGGAGAAACTGCGAGCGAGCTTAGACCCAGGCCTAACATCAGCAGCCCTGTGTGGAATTCACTGACCTGACGAACGAGCTGCAAATAAGATGGAAGACCGAAGAAGACGGAATAAAATAATAGATTAACCAGCATGAATTCGACATTGACACGGATCAGCCCGGGATACCCGGCGAAGGTACGCAGAGGAATGAAGGGCATGGCTGTTCTTGACTCATGCCTTACGAAGACCGCAAGCAGGATGAGCCCGGACAGGCCGATGATTACATTGAATAGGGAGACATGACCGGAGGACTTGGCCGACAGCATCTGCGCAAGTACAGCCACCAGCCCCACAGTGAACAGCAGGATTCCAGGCACATCCATCCGGCTCATCCATTGCCGCAAGGACGGCTTGGGTAATAAGGCTGCGGACGGCTTGTCTTGCGGAATGGTTCTCCAGGCTAGCAGGAAGCTGGCCGTTACAAACGGAGCGTTGATATAGAAGATGGAAGACCAGCCCCACACATGGATCAACATCCCGCCGATAAAAGGTCCTACCGCCGCTGCTCCCGATGTGAACATGGACAGCACCGACAGCGCGGAGGCTTGCTTGTCTGTAATATTCACCCGGATGATCGCCATCCCGACCGCGACCACCATACTGGTTCCAATGGATTGGACAACCCGCAGAACGATAAGTCCCCCGAAGCCCGGAGACAAAGGCGTGAGCAGGGAGGCTGTGAAGACAATTACAAGTCCCGCGAGGAAAATTCTCCTGCGGCCGAAGATATCGCTCGCTCTCCCCATAACAGGCTGGGCAATAGCACTGCCGATATAGAACGAAAAAATAATCCAGGAAACCACGGTGAATTCAAGCTTGAACGCTTGCTGCAGCCTGGGGATCGCTACTGCCACCATCGAAGAGTTAAGCGGGTTAAGCATCATCCCCAGCCCAACGGATATCATTAACCACCAATTCCGTGCATTCATTGTTATTCCCCCTCAAGTGCTGTACAGTTATCGTACAGGATAAGAGTTATTTACTCCAACGCATTTCATGGTATGATTCCATAGACTTGAAGGAATGAATGGAGGCGGATATGGAGCTTCTTCAATTGCAGTATTTTATCGCGGTTGCCCGCCTGGAGCATATGACCGAGGCTGCACACAGGCTGCATGTAACCCAATCCTCACTGAGCAAGACTATTCAACGGCTGGAGGAGGATCTCGGAGTTCCATTGTTCGACCGGAGCGGGAGGAAGCTGCGGTTGAACGAGCCGGGACGCAGATTTCTGCAGCGTGCGGAGAAGGCGCTGTTTGAATTGGAGCAGGGGAGACAGGAGCTTAAGGACCTGTCCAGCCTGGAGTCCAGCACCCTTGAATTAGCGGTAACCACCGCAAGTACCTTGCCCGGCATCCTCAGGGAGTTTCGGCTCAAGCTCCCGGACATCCATTTTCATGTACAAATGCTGCCCATGCAGGAGATGCTTCCCCTTCTTCAGAGGGGAGAAGTTGATTTCTGCTTGTCCTCTCCTCCGGTCAGAGGGGAAGAGCTTGAATGTCAGGTGGTCTGTAACGATCACATTCACCTTGCCGTTCCAGCCGGCCACCCTCTGGCAGACCGTAAGAGCCTGGGCTTGATAGAGCTTAAGAATGAGTGGTTTGTGGGTGTCAAACAAGGTTACGGGATACGTGATTTGGTGGATTCCGTCTGCCAGGCTTCAGGATTCATGCCACGCTATGTATATGAGGGAGACGAACCGGCCCGCTTGATTGATCTGGTGGAAGCCGGAATCGGCTTAGCCTTCATACCGGGTACGGCGAGGAATGCGCAGGATCATATTCGTCTGATTCCGCTGGAAGATGAGGGGCTGGTCAGGGAAATCGCCTTGTTGTGGCATAAGAACCGCTATATTTCACAGGCGGGCCAGACTTTCCGCGAGGTTGTTATCGAGTATTTCGCTAAGCTATAATGTCACCGGGAGGAATGAACCTATGAATGATACACAGACTATAGAACATAAGCGCATACTGGTGGTGTTTCCGCATCCTGACGATGAGGCTTTTGGAGCGGCTGGCACCATTGCGAAGTATATTGAGCAAGGCGCAGAAGTGACCTATGCCTGCCTGACGCTGGGGGAGATGGGGCGAAATATGGGGATTCCGCCGTTTGCGAGCCGTGTGACGCTGCCGGAGATCCGCAAGGAAGAGCTGCGTGCTTCCTGCCAAGCTATTGGGATACAGGACTTAAGAATGCTGGGCTTCCACGATAAAATGATCGAGTTCGACGACCCGCGCCTGCTGGAGGATACGGTGCTGACCTTACTCCGGGAGCTGACTCCGTCCCTCGTGATTACGTTCTATCCCGGCTACAGCGTGCATCCTGACCACGATGCTACCGGAGCTGCGGTCATCCGGGCGGTCCACCGCCTGCCTGCTGCGGAGCAGCCGGTTGTCCACTGCGTCGCCTTCGCCATCGGCCATGAGAAGCATATCGGCCTCCCGGATGTGCATGTCAATGTCACCGCATTCCTGGACAAGAAGATGGCCTCAATCCAGGCACACCGTTCGCAATTCCAGGCGGCGGAGCTTGTCGGCAATCAGGTGCTGACGGCTGAGGAGGTTCAGCTCCGCTTCGGACAGGAAGTCTTCTGGACCTACCCCATGAACACACAACACTAAGAGAAGGCAGGAATACCTTATGAATCCTATGAATCAGAAAGACAGAATGCTCGCAGGATTGCCTTATAAAGCATGGCTGGACGGATTAACCGAAGAACGGACGGCCGCCAGGCTGCTGGTTCATCAGCTGAATTCGCTCTCTCCCGACGCACATGAGGAGAGAGACGGGCTGATCCGTAAGCTGTTAGGTGCAACGGGGGAGCTTGTGCATATTGAGACTCCCTTCCGCTGCGATTATGGATCGAATATCACTGTAGGGAATAATTTCTATGCCAATTTCAACTGTACGATTCTCGATGTAGGCAAGGTGGTCATCGGCGAGAATGTCATGTTCGCTCCGAATGTATCGCTCTATACAGCAGGCCATCCCGTCCATCCCGATTCCCGGAATTCAGGCTATGAATACGGGATGGCCATCACCATCGGCAACAATGTGTGGATCGGCGGCAATGTTATTGTGAATCCGGGCGTGACCATCGGGAACAATGTAGTCATTGGGGCTGGAAGCGTAGTGACCAAGGATATCCCTGATAATGTGATCGCCGTAGGCAGTCCGTGCCGAATTATCCGTGAGATCACGGAAGAAGACCGGAAATATTACTATAAGGATCGCGAGTTTGACGTTACGGACTACGTGTAGAATCGCTGCTATACCGTCCTTAACGGACAGAATTCGTTCTAAATAAGCACATAAGTTGCCCTCAGCGGCCCATGCACCCCGACCACCAGCTTCATTTCAATATCCGCGGAATTGGAGGGACCGGAGATGAAATTAATGGAGGAGCCCACCGGCTCCCCGGCCTCGATTCTCCGGTTCAGCGCAGCTGCTGCTTCCGTTGAGCGAAGCACCAGCCGCTCACGTTCAATCACCGCAATATAATGGGCGGGCAGGAAATGGAGCGACCGGCCCTGACCGGGGCGGCTCTCCACCACAACCGTTCCAGATTCCGCAAGTGCACAGTCGGCGAAGACTATTGCTGTATTCGCCGATTCAGCACGCCTGATATTCTCCGCCCGTCCCGCCGCTTCCTCCCATACGGCAGCATCCGGGAAGGCCAGCCCGTATTCCCTGAACCGGGGATCACCGGAAGTCATCACGTTCCCGCCGCCATTTGCCTCTATCAGATCATCTAACGTTCTCTGCAGCAGCTCCCGCGTCGTTTCAATCACCTGAGTGTGGATGAAGAAGCATTGCTCCTTAAGCATCTCTACAAGCTCATCCTGGGTAAGCGGCCCGTAGCTGTCAGGAATGAACTCCTGGATCGCAGGACGCTGAACCTCTGATTTCCGTGCCCGGCCCAGCTTGGCGGCAATGGTATTCAGAAAAGCCTCCTTATTCGTGTTCGCGGATACCGTCATTGCTTTGCCCCTCCTTTGCGCTGCTCCAGCCATGCCCGGAAGCTGTCATGCTGCTTGACGGGCTGCTTCAAATCGCGTGAATGAATCCACCCCTGAATGATAGCCGGTCCCCGTACAATACGCCCGTGCTTGCTCATGATCCGGCTGGCCGAATGGGCGAGTCGGAGGGTTTTGCCGAACAGGGCGGGGGAGGAGAGCAGTTTGGCGGCGGCCTTCATCTGGAATCGGTCGGCAGCGCCGGTTCTCTTCTGCTTCACAATGTTCTGGCGGTGCATAATAAGCTGCTCATGCAGCGGGATTTTTACCGGACAGACATCTGTACACGCCCCGCAGAGGCTTGAGGCATACGGCAGCTCCTTATAATCGTCATAACCGCCAAGCAGCGGCGTAATGACCGCACCAATTGGACCCGGATAGATGGAACCGTAAGCATGACCGCCGATATGGCGGTAGACCGGACAGACATTCAGACAGGCACCGCAACGGATACATTGCAAGGCTTCGCCAAATTCACTTCCCAGAATATCCGAGCGGCCGTTATCGACGACCACCAGATGGAATTCCTCCGGTCCGTCGGTCTCACCCGCCGCTGAGGGACCCATGACCGTGATATAGCTGGTCAGCTTCTGGCCGACTGCACTGCGGCAGAGCAGATTATCGAGAATCTCCATTTCCTCAATCGTAGGTACAATCCGTTCCATGCCCATAACTGCGATATGTGTCTTGGGGATCGCGGCGGTGAGGTCGCCGTTCCCTTCATTCGTGACGAGATTAATGGCTCCCAGGTTGGCGATGGCGAAATTACAGCCTGTAATCCCGACCTCCGCATCCAGAAACTTCTGGCGCAGGACGCTGCGGGCGAACCCGGCCAGCTTCTCCGGCGTCTCATCTCCGGTGTATCCGAGCTTGTCTGCGAAGACGCGCCTGATCTGCTCCCGGTCTTTATGCAGGGCGGGGGCTACGATATGGGAGGGAGGGTCCCAGTCATCCATCTGCAGGATATACTCTCCGAGATCCGTCTCCGTCAGCTCACAACCTGCTTCAAGCAGAACGCGGTTCAGCTCTATTTCTTCCGTGACCATGGATTTCGATTTGACGATCTTCGTGGCTTGTTTACGCACAATAACATCCCGGATATAAGTGCTGGCTTCTTCTTTGGTCGCTGCAAAATAGATATGCCCGCCCTGTCGCTCAATATTGCCGGCAAGCTGCTCCAGATAATAATCCAGATTCGCCAGCGTATGCTGACGGATAAGCTGGCCGACCGTCCGCCACTTCTCCCAATCCCCCAGTGCGGTAGCGGCTGTCAGCCGCCTAGTCTTGAGGCTGTCCTGTGCCGACCCCACGGCACTGCGCATGAAGGAATCCCCGAGGCCCTCCGAGGTCCGCTCGCTGAAGTTACGTGAATCCGTTTGCAGGCTCAAGTCCGGCTTCCCCCTTTGCTAACCACAGGCTGATGTTGATTCAATACCTCTGCAATGTGCATGATCCGTACATGCTCACCCTTACGGGACAGACGTCCCCCGATATTCAGCAGACAGCCCATATCTGCACTGATCAGGATGTCAGCTCCGGTATCCAGCACACAGCCGCATTTCTCATCCACCATCTGCTCCGAGATGTCAGGCATCTTCACCGCAAAGGTTCCACCGAACCCGCAGCAGTTATCGCTGTTCTTGAGCGGCGCAACCTTCAGTCCCTTCACCTGCTCCAGCAGCTGGAAGGGCGTCTCCTTCTCACCCAGCAGCCTCGTCATATGGCAGGAGCGGTGGTAGGTGGCCGTACCTTCGAGCGTGGCACCGACATCAGTGACACCCAGCACTTTTACAATGAACTGGGTGAGTTCATACGATTTTTCTTTTAGCGCAACCGCTTTCAATTCCCAGTCCGGGTCACCGCTGAAGATCTTCGGATATTCATGAAACATAGCGATGCAGGAGCCGGAGGGACCTACAACATAATCCGAAGCCTCGAAGGCCAGCATCATGTTCTGCATAGCAAGCTTGGATTCCTGCAGATAACCGCTGTTGTAGTTAGGCTGGCCGCAGCAGACCTGTGAAGCGGGGTAATCGATCTCGCAGCCAAGCCGCTCCAAGACCTCCACCATGGCAATCCCGACATTCGGGCTCATAAGGTCTACCAAACAAGTGGAAAAAATACTGACTCGCACTCCCATCCCTCCCATCAATGAAAACTTATACTCACAGCTTAACTCAACAAGTCAATGAAAAACAACACAAAAACAAATAAAAAATGTGAAACTTATTGACAATAAATATTGATAGCGTTTACACTATGGGTGGGTAATTGGAGAAATGGAATAATATACAATGGAATAATCTACCTTGAGGGGGATGAACAGTGACCAAGCATTTGATGTATATCGACGGCCAATTTACGGAATCCGAAGGCAAAGAGTGGATGGATGTTACCAATCCGGCAACCGATGAAGTGATCTCACAGGTTCCCAAGGCTACAAGGAATGATGTCATACGTGCCATTGATGCAGCAGAGCAGGCCCAGGCAGCGTGGGAGGAGACTCCGGCGGTAGAGCGCGGCAAGTATTTGCATGCGATTGCTGACGGTATCCGGGGAGAGGCGGACAGCATCGCCAGACTGATCTCGGAGGAAGTCGGCAAGACGCTGGAATTATCCGCCGTAGAGGTTCATTTCACTGCGGATTATTTGGATTATATGGCGGAATGGGCACGGCGTTATGAGGGGGAGATCGTGCAGAGCGACCGTGATAATGAGCATATTTTTGTATTCAAAAGAGCGATTGGCGTCACCACAGGCATTCTGCCCTGGAACTTCCCGTTCTTTCTGATCGCGAGAAAAATGGCCCCGGCGCTCATCACCGGCAACACGATTGTCGTGAAGCCCAGCGCGGAATCCCCGAACAATGCCATGGCGTTCAGCCGGATCGTGGATCAGGCTGGATTACCTAAGGGGGTATTCAACCTTATTACTGGCAGAGGTGCGGAAGTGGGCAACGAGCTGTCCAGTAATGCCAAGGTAGGCATGGTTAGTCTTACCGGCAGCGTACCGGCGGGGCAAAAGGTTATGGAGGCGGCCGCTGAGAATATCATCAAGGTCAGCTTGGAGCTGGGCGGCAAAGCACCTGCCATCGTCATGAAGGATGCCGATCTGGAGCTGGCTGTTCAGGCGATTGTGGCTTCCCGGGTCATTAATACAGGCCAGGTCTGTAACTGTGCGGAGCGTGTCTATGTCCATGAAGAGATCAAGGAGGAGTTCACCACGCGGCTGGTTGAAGCGATGAAGGCCGTGAAGTACGGAGACCCGCTCAAGGACACGGACATCCAGATGGGACCGCTCATCAACAAGGCGGCGCAGGAATCGGTACAGCAGAAGGTGGACCGGGCCGTTCAGGAAGGGGCTAAGATCGCCCTAGGCGGTAAAAAAGTAGCAGGAACCGGCAGCTTCTTCGAGCCGACAGTGATCACAGACGCTACGAATGAGATGGAGATTGTGCAGGATGAAATTTTCGGTCCGGTTATTCCTGTCATCTCATTCTCAACCCTGGATGAGGCGATTGCACTCGCCAATGACAGTGAATTCGGCTTAACCTCATCGCTGTACACCCAGAATCTGAATGTCGCCATGAAAGTAATCAAGCGGCTGAAATACGGGGAGACGTACATCAACCGCGAGAATTTCGAAGCGATGCAGGGCTTCCATGCAGGCTGGAGAAAATCCGGCATCGGCGGCGCTGACGGCAAGCACGGCTTGAACGAATACCTCCAGACACATGTCGTCTACTTGCAATATGACAAGTCGGTTAACTGAATACGCAAAGATTGTTTGCTGCTTGCAGATAGCGGCCCTTATTAGGGGCCGTTTTTTTGTCGTTTTTCGGAGAGGGAGGCGCGGGGGTTAGAGGAGCAGATGTAGGCGGAAAAGCGAACTCATTGAGTGATATTTTACCCGGGTAATATTGCAATTATATTTTTACCCGGGTATAATCAAATAAAATAGAAGGAGGTCAACACATAACATGAGTACGAGTAATGAACAGACGCATTCTTACTGCACAGCCTTTTTGGGAGTGGAGACCGTTGCTAGCGGCTCCTTACAACATGTGGTTACTACAGTGAAGGGGACGCTAAGCGACAGTGAACTGGCCCGGGTGCTTATTTTTGACAACTCGACGGGGAAGCCGATAGATGTTGATCATCACGGGACAACTGATGATGTGCTTACACGGATAGCAGAACCTTCAGGTGAGCCAGCCGCTACTGAAGTGAATCCTCAAACGTCGCGCCGGGCCGGCCGGCCCAAGCTGGGGGTCGTATCCGGTGAGGTTACTTTATTGCCAAGGCAGTGGGAATGGCTCAAAGCCCAGCCTGGAGGGGCATCGGTAACCTTGCGCAAGCTGGTTGATGAAGCCCGCCGTGCCGGAGAACAGCAGAGCACCATCCGCAAGTCACAAGAAGCAGCTTATGCTTTTATGACAGCTATGGCCGGGGATTTCAGCCAATACGAAGAAGCTCTGCGCGCATTGTATGCCGGTGATGCGGAGCGTTTCGACCAATGTACCCAAGACTGGGCACCTGATATCCGTAACCATGTGAAGCAGTTAGCGGCAGAGGCATTACAGAAGAAGAATTGAAGGAGAACAGACCACTATGAACATTATACAAACGAACAGCATTGAGCTGGCTTATGACAGCTTCGGCAACGATAATGACGAGGCGGTCATCCTGATTGCCGGACTGGGCACCCAGATGATCCGCTGGACCGTTCCATTTTGTGAACAACTGGCAGTGCGGGGCTTCCGGGTGATCCGTTTTGACAATCGGGACACGGGCTCCTCCACCCATTACAGCCATTACCCGGCTATGGATTTCAATGCCTTGGCGGCTGCGCTTATGTCGGGACAACGGCCGGACATGCCATACACACTCGATGACATGGCCAGTGACGTGATCGGATTGCTCGACGCCTTGGGGATGGAACGGGCACATGTCGTTGGCCGGTCCATGGGCGGAATGATCGCCCAGCTTGTTGCCAGTAAGTACCCGGACCGGGTCCTGTCGCTCACCTCTATCATGTCTACTTCCGGGAACCCTACTCTTCCGCAGGCTTCACCGGAGGTGATGGGGATGATGACTGCCCCGGGACCGAATCCGTTTGAGGATGAGGCGGGATTTGTGGCGCACAGTATGGCTTTTGCCAAGCGTATTGCCGGTACCGGCTATCCGTTTGAAGAAGAAGCTTACCGGGCACTCATTGCGGAGGAGGTCCGGCGGGCCTATGACCCAGGCAGCGTGGGACGGCAGGTTGCCGCGATTGCGGTCTCCGGTGACCGCCGTCCGCTTCTGGCAGCCATAGAGGCCCCTGCCCTTGTCATTCATGGGATGGACGATCCCCTGTTCGTTCCGGCGTGCGGGGAGGACACCGCTTCCTCCATCCCAGACGCTGAGCTGCTGCTGGTTGAAGGCATGGGACATAACCTGCCGCACCAGTTGTATCAGCAAATTATCGATGCCATTGATTGGACGGCTCAGCGCAGTTGACTAACCACTACATTATGTAGTAGATTATAACTACTACGTAGTGTAGTAATAATGTTATGGACGCATAACAGATCTAAGAGGTGTTCACAGTGAACAAGATTCAGAAGCTATCGGATACAGAATTAGAGTTAATGGAAGCCATTTGGGCGAGTACGCCGCCAGTTACTTCAACGGAGCTGCTGAACCAGTTCACGCAGAAGGGAAGGGATTGGAAGGCGCAGACGATCTCTACCTTTTTGTCACGGTTAGTAGATAAGGGGGTTCTGACCGCTACCCGGCATGGGCGGCTGAACAAATATGTGCCCGGCATTTCGCCTGAGGACTATAAGCTGGTGGAGACTCAGCATGTCTTGGATGGGCTGTATCAGGGTTCGGTCAAGAACCTGATCTCTGCCATGTATGACGGCGACAAGCTGTCGGACCAGGATATTGACGAGCTGAAGCAATGGTTCTCGGAAAAGTAGGTGATGACGATGAACACTCTGCTGAATCTTCTGATTTCACTAACCGTTGCCGGAAGTGTAGTAACCATCAGCATCTACGCACTGGGGAGGTTATCGACCGGACAATTTCCGGCCCCATGGCGTTACGGACTCATTAAGCTGGCCTTAGTCTTTTACTTGATCCCTATAGCTCTGATCCTGCCGTGGTTATCCCAACACCTAAGCGCGCCGCGCGTAGCCACAAGTATACAGAATCCCCAGAGTGGGAGGTTAACCGGGTATATAACGGAATCTCTGCAGCCTGCAACATTAACTTTAACAACAAGTACCGCCTATATTCTGCTGGGCATTTGGGCAGCAGGTGCCATCATTTTTGCCACCTGGCAAGGGTATGCGTACCGCAGGTTTACCAGAGTACTTAAGCGTAACCGTACCATGGTACCGGAGAATAGTGAACCAGCCAAGATGCTAAGGAGCATCAAGGAGGAGCTTGGCCTCACATGTAGCGTGAAGCTCGCGTACAGTTCTGTCGCACGCAGTCCTTTTCTGGCAGGAATATGGAGACCGGCGATCTATCTGCCTATAGAGAGTCAGGGCAATCTGGATATGGAGATGGTGCTGCGCCATGAATTGGTTCATCTGAAGCGCAAGGATCTGTGGATCAAGGCTGCATTGCTATTCGTCCGTACCTTGCACTGGTACAATCCGCTGGTTCATACGGTCCGTCATGAGCTTCACACCTGGAGCGAGCTGACCTGTGACCAGGAGGTGGTGCAAGAGATGTCTCATGCTGACCGCAAACGTTACGGCGGGACGATTCTGAATGTTATGGCAGGACCAGCCAGTCAACCCGGAGCCTTCTACGCCTCATTATCCGGTGACGGCAAACAATTACAAAGGAGATTAACCCATATGCTTAACGTCAAAAAACTAAACAGACAGACCCTCTTCCTATCGGTTACCGCAGCCCTGTTAATTGCAGGGATCGGCACCTCTACGGCGGCATTGGCCTCCAAGATGACACCGCAAGTAGTTGCCGACTCGGAGTATACTTCTTCTGATAATGCCGCTTCCGAAATTGCAGCTTCTACAGTGCCCGAAGGTAAAATAACCGAGCCAGCCAAAGGTTCTGGAACCCAGCCTGCCGAGAGCAGCACCATCCCCGCCCAGGAATATAAAGCAGGGCAACTCGTTGCCGGGCCTGCTGAATCTGCTGATTCTGTAACAGTTCCCGCTGAAGTGGCTCCCGGAGCTGCTCAAGCAGAGATCACTGCCCAGCCGCTGCCTGAACTGGTACCAGCCGCTGCCAATGAGCTTGTACCAGCTCCTGCTAAAAGCGCTCCCGTAACCGTGCCGAAAGTTAGCGCTGCCCAATCTGATTCCGGGCTTGCCCCTGCACCAGTCCCTGACCAGAAAGAGGCCATTGTAGAGGCGCTTCCCGAGCTGGTGCCGGCTCCTGCATCTGTTGAGGATGTTCCAGCACCTTCTAAGTAACATAAGATATCTTGTGTAGAATATTATCAATGACAAGAGCGGCTTCCATGTGGGGCGGCTCTTGTTCTTTGCGTTGCGATTGGACACTGACTATATTTATAGAGATATGTTACACTTCTCTCGGCCGCGCCCCTCTGAATTTTTTGGGGTGGAGTTTCAGAATGAGGATAATTTAAAGTATTGGGGGCGAAGGAATGGACAGGTTATCAAGGATCAGATCCGAAGAGAAAATTTATCATGACCAATGTTATGAGAGCAGCAAATTATTCGAACCAGGCTCCTGGCTGCACAAACCCGTTACTACAGTCATTAATCTTATTAATCAGTATAAGGATCAAGAATACATAAGCATACTGGATCTGGGAGCCGGGGTTGGCCGGAACAGCATTCCCATTGCTGAATCTATTAAGCATAGGAATGGAACAGTTGTATGTGTGGACCTGCTGGAATCAGCCATAGCGAAGCTGAAGAGCTACAGTCAGCAGTTCGGTGTCGAGCCTTACATTATACCCATTCTATCTGATATCGAACACTTCTCCATTGAGCCAAATGAATATGATATTATCGTAGCCGTATCTTCATTGGAACATGTGAGGTCGGCACAGGTACTGGAGCAGAAACTGAGTGAAATGAATGCCGGGACAAGAGCGGGCGGGGCGAATTGCATTATTATCGCGTCCAATATCCGGGAAATGCTTCTAGAGAATAAGCAAGAGCTGGATCCCATGTTTGAAGTGAATCTGTCTACTGAGAGAATGATTGACCTTTTGAAACAGCAGTTTGCCGGATGGGAGATAGAGCAGCTGATCGTAAAACCCTTAGCATTTGAGATTAACAGAAACGGGCAGCCCGTCAAGCTGACCTCTGATTGCATAACCTTTGTCGCCAAGAAAAGCTGATCTTATAGAGATCGGCTTTTTTTGATAGCGATGGAGATAAGGTACTTAATATGCCAACCTTGTCAGGCAAACACTATATAAATTGAACTTGAAAATATACGAAAAAGAGAAAAGTGGCGGAGGAGAATTTTGGAACTGTAGGAGCGGTAGCGTCCGCCTTTGTCACCGGATTTCTACCGCGATTAGCGGTTTAATCAAGAAATCTGGGGACAACAGCGGCCGGAGGGCCAAACATTCTCTGGAGTCACGGCTGTCCCCATAACCGAAAACCTACAAGTACGAACTAGATAGCAGTTGCTCAAATCCACTTAAATTAGATTTCTCTCTCCGCCTGTGATCACACGCACCCCTTCTTCTGCGGAATCGGCTACATTAAGAGTAGGCCAAACGAAAGCTATCACAAACTTCCGGAATTTGATTTGAATCCTCCTTTTTAAGCAGCTGGCGTAATAGAATGAGGTTGCTGATAAGGATTATCAATTAAATATTGGAGGCTAACACAAATGAGTACACAAACCAGACAAATCGCCGAGGGCATCCACTGGGTAGGCAAAATAGACAACCGTGAAGTTCCGTTCCACCGCCTGATTCTCGCCAAGGGCACCACCTATAATTCCTATCTCCTCAAAACCGGCAAGCCGACCGTAATCGATACCGTGGATATGGAATTTGGCCGAGAATATGCCGAGTGTCTCGCCGAAATGATTGATCTTATGGATATTCACTACATCGTCATTAACCATACGGAGCCTGATCACTCCGGCGGACTTGCGGCTCTGGCTGCGCAGGCGCTGAATGCTACTATCGTATGTACCGAAATTGCTGTACCGGAGCTACAGGAAATGTACAAGCTGCACAGCCGGAACTTCCTGGTTGTCAAAGACGGGGATACGCTGGATATCGGAGGAAAAACACTGCTGTTCAAAGAAACGCCGTACCTCCACACGGCAGAAACGATGATTACGTACTGTGTGGAAGATAAGATTCTGTTCCCTTGCGATATATTCAGCACACATGTGGCGGTGGACAATCTGTTCAGCGATGAAGCAGGCTTCGATATTACCGAAGATTACAAAGGCTATTATGCAGCGATTATCCACCCGCACAGAAGATATGTAAGAACGCTGCTGGAAGCAGTGAAGGATCTGGAGATCCGTATGATTGCGCCATCCCACGGGTTCCTGATCCGCGAGGACATTCCTAAGTTCATCGGGCTGTACGCCACAATGAGCCGGGAGACCAATCAGGGGAAGAAGGCTGTCATTGTCTACACCACCATCAAGAACAGTACGAAGAAGATGGCCGCGATCATTGAGAATTGCCTGAAGGAGAACAACATTGAGACTGAAGTCTGGAACGCAGATAAAAGCAGCACTGTAGACATCCTGCACAGCATCGAGTCGGCAGACGCCGTCTTCATCGGCAGCTCCACAAAGTATGCGGATATGATCGGGAACCTGGAGGAAGTGCTGAAGGGTATGCAGGAGATGAATCTGGAAGGCAAGCTTGCTACGGCGTTTGGCTCCTACGGCTGGAGCGGAGAAGCGATCGAAGTCATTCAGGATTACCTGAACGGAACGAATATGATTGTACAGAGCACCTCTGAGGTGATCAAAACCACCGGCATGACCCATGTGGAGTTCCCCGTCAGGGTGAGATTCTCTCCAAGAGAGCCTGAGAAGGTCCAGAAGATTAAGCATGCAACCGAATTTGTCTCGGATCTGCTGCTCAGTTCAATCTAGGGAGGAGGAAGCGAACATGACGAAGCATTATGTAATCGTTGGGGGCGGTGTAACCGCCGTCCATGCCGCCAAAGCGATCCGCGATCAGGACGCGGAATCCGAAATATCGATTCTCGGGGAGGAAAGCGGGCTTCCCTACAACCGGATTAAGCTGACCAAAGGCCTGTTCACTGATCTGCACAGCGAGAAGGTACTGATCAAGAAGGAGAAATGGTACCGCGATAACCGCATAACGGTTAAGACCTCAACCCGTATCCAGTCTGTCCACCCGGAGCGGCAAACGGTAGAGACAGAGGACGGCCAGTGCGTGGAATATCATAAGCTGCTGCTCTGCATGGGAGCGAAGAACCGCGCATTATCCATTGAAGGTGCCGGACTCGCCAACGTCCATACGATCCGGGGTCTCTCCGATGCAGACCGGCTGAAAGACAGCCTGAGGGACGGCAGCCGCGTGACCGTGATCGGCGGTGGAGTGCAGGGCATTGAGACGGCCTGGGCGCTTCACGAAGCGGGACATCAAGTGACCGTGGTCGAAGCAGCGCCTTCCCTGATGGGCAGACAACTGGACAGTTACTCTTCTGACAGACTGAAGCAGACGCTTGAGCAATCGGGAGTGAAGGTGATGCTGCAAGCAGGTGTGTCTTCTATAGAGGGAACTGATTCTGTTACTGGGGTAGCACTGAAGGACGGCTCCAGCTTCCCCTGCGATCATGTGGTCTACTCCATCGGCATTGTCCCGAATACGGACCTTGTCAACGGCTCGAATATTGAGGTCGGCCAGGGCATTATTGTCAATGAACATCTGCAGACCAGTGATCCGAACATTTATGCAGCCGGTGACGTTGCCGAGTATGGCGGGCTGGTGGAAGGACTGTGGGGCGGAGCGATTGAACAGGGCAAAATTGCCGGAAGCAATATGGCAGACACTCTGACGGTATACCGCAGAGCCGTTCCGGTTACTTTGTTTAACGCGTTCGGGAGTTCTCTATTCGCCATTGGCGGCACAGATGAGCGGTTCTGCGACCGGACGGTATGCGGAGAAGAGAACGGTGCCTATACACGTATCTTTGTGACAGACAGCATTATTACTGGTGCGATCTCCTGGCAGGGAGCAGCTGCGTCCTTGACCTACAAGGCTGCTATTGAGCAGGGAACCTCTCTGTCGGGGATTCAGCTTGACGGCAGGAGTATTACAGATATTATGGCCGAAGTCCAGTTCAGATTGAACTAAACATAACCTATTAGGAGCTGATAACGATGAAAAAATACATCTGTACCCCTTGCGGCTACATCTATAATCCGGCAGTAGGCGATCCCGATGAGGATGTCGCAGCCGGCACAGCCTTTGAAGATTTGCCTGAAGACTGGGTCTGCCCGGTCTGCGGGGAGGACACCAGCCACTTCGTTCCGGTTGAAGAGAAGAACACAATTGCCCACTAGAGGATTAAGGATGAAGCTCCACATTTCACATTACAGGGGGAACGGTATGAAAGAGCATTCCTGCCAGCACGCCGCTGAACCTT
This sequence comes from Paenibacillus sp. FSL R7-0204, assembly GCF_038002225.1. NCBI lineage: Bacteria > Bacillati > Bacillota > Bacilli > Caryophanales > Paenibacillaceae > Paenibacillus > Paenibacillus sp. FSL R7-0204. Next base: position 4,043,095 of record NZ_JBBOCA010000001.1, on the reverse strand, counting down.
GTACACGCAAGGTACCTATTTTTGCCGCGCTGACCGATGAGGATCTTACCCGGATCAGCGCAATGATTAAGCACCGCAAATTCACCAAGGGGCAGCCGTTAATTCTCGAAGGAGCGCCGTCCGATACGCTGTACATTATTCAACAGGGACATGTGAAGTTATCCAAGATTACACCCGAAGGGAAGGAACAGATTCTGCATATCCTGACGAATGGGGATTTCTTCGGGGAACTCAGTATCTTCAACAGCGATGAGCTTAGCAACTTCAGTGCGTATGCGCTGAAAGACACCAATATCTGCCTGCTGACCCGCAGCGATATGGAGCAGTTAATGACCGAGAACCCCGACATCTCCCTGCGTCTGCTCAAAAGCTTAACCAAACGCCTCGCCCACACCGAGAATCTGGCGCAGAGCCTGGCGACCAAGGACCCGGAAATCCGGATCGCTTATATGATCATGGAACTGAGTGAGAAATACGGCAAGCCGCACGGCGGACGCGTACACATCGACCTGCCGCTGTCCCGCGAAGAGCTGGCCAGTTATGTCGGAGTGACCCGCGAGACGATCAGCAGGAAGTTCTCCCGATTCGAGGATTCCGGCCTGATCAAGCTGATCGGCAACAAGCAGATGGTCGTCATGGACCCGGCAGGTGTGGAGCGGTTCATGGGAATATAAGGGGAGTTAAAGATAGGCTAAGCGGCATTTCTACCATCCGGTGATGGGGAATGCCGCTTTTTGGCTTAGACAGCCGCTTCCTATGATAAATCTTAAGGCAATGTTAAGGTAACCCGTGTTTTACTGAAAGGTAGGGCTAACATAATGAACTTACGGCCTTGCGGGATGGCCGGGAGGAGAGGTGAAATGATGAACCAAACGATTCTGATTGTGGACGATGAGAAGGAGATCCGGGAGCTGTTGCGCCTGTATGTTGAAAAGGACGGATATACCGTGATCCAGGCCGGCAACGGTCGGGAAGCACTGAAGCAGGCTGCAGCTGCACGGGTTGATCTGGCTGTCATCGACATTATGATGCCGGAGCTTGACGGCTATCAGCTAATTAAGGGCTTGAGAGAGCACAGTAATCTTCCCATTATCGTCGTCAGTGCCAAGACAGAGAATCACGAGAAAATTCTGGGGCTTGACCTTGGCGCGGATGATTATGTGACTAAGCCGTTTGACCCATTGGAGATATTAGCGCGAATTAAAGCCCAATTACGCCGCTATAGCGGCGGTGCTACAGATTCCGCAGCGCCGGTGCTGATGGTAGGGGAACTCTGTATGGACGTTTCTGCTTGCGGTCTCAGCCGGGGCAACGCGACCATTCACCTTACCGCTACCGAATTTAATATGATGAAGCTGTTTATGCAAAGCCCGGGTCGCGTATACACCAAGCAGCAGCTGTATGAAGCGGCATGGCAGGATACGGCCATCGTGGATGACAATACGGTGATGGTGGCTATCAGTAAGCTGCGCGGCAAGCTTCCCGGCGGCAGCGGGGTATCCATTGGAACCGTGCGGGGATTAGGCTATCGGCTGGAGGTGCATCCATGAAGAACAAGCGCAGCTTCAGAAGAGTCATCATGCGCAGATTCATAGGCTACACCTTCGGCATAGCGCTGACGCTGCTGGTCCTGGAACTATTGTTTGGCCTGTTGACATGGAAGAATGGGATGAACTTCGCGGAGCTGGCCTCTTCCCCGCTGGCCAAGGGAACGGAATCGCTTCAGGTTACGTTGTCCGTGATCTGGATTCTTATTACCGTTGCTGTGTATTTTATCGGGATTTCCTTGTTCGGGCGCGGAATGAACAGGAAGCTTATGGAGCCTGTAAGGAAGATGGAAGAAGGGTTCAAGGCGGTGACCTCGGGCCATTTGAATACCAGGCTGGATTTTGAGACGGAAACGGAATTTGGAGAAATGCGGGATGCGTTCAATTATATGGCGCAGAGGCTTACGGATGCCGAAGAACAGCGGATGAACATGGAGAGTGAGCGGATGCAGCTGTTCTCACACATCGCCCATGATCTGAGAACTCCCATGACAACAATCTCCGGCTATGCCGGGGCCTTGGCAGGCGGGTTGGTTGAGGAGCCTGACAAACAACGGGAATACCATCTGGCGATCCAAGCGAAATCGGGGCAGATGAACCAGTTGATTGACCAACTGCTGGCCTACTCCAAACTGGGTGCGCCCGGTTACCAGTTGAACTTAGCGAAGGTTGACCTTGTAGAGCTACTTCGGGTATCTTGCGCGGCTTTATTTGGTGAAATCGAAAGCAAGCAGATGAGCTTAGAGCTGCAATTACCGGACCAGTCAGTATTTTACATGGCAGACCCGCTGGAAATAAGCCGGGCCATCGGCAATCTGCTGGCCAATGCAATCCGCCATAACCCTTCAGGCAGCCTGTTATATGTGGGATTAACGGATGAACCTAACCGGACTACAATCCATATTGCCGATAATGGAGCTGCGATCCCGGAGGCCATCGCCGGCAATCTGTTCGAGCCGTTTGTATCCGGCAGCGCTTCAAGAAGCGCCAGCAGTGGAACCGGGCTCGGGCTGTCTATTGTGCACAAGGTGATGGAACAGCATTCCGGCGGGGTTAGTGTATTGGACGCAGCTCCGCCTTACACCAAGGAGTTCGTCCTCAGTTTTCCCAAAGGCTAAATCTGTAAGGACACAAATAGACGGAGGAGTGACATGTATCTACAAATTATCAAAAATGATCTGCGAAAAAGCAAGCTGACCACCGGCACGATTATGGCATTCATCCTCGTTGCCGCCATGCTAACCTCGCTCGCCGCATCGCTGACCGTAAATCTGTCCGGCGCGATGAATAACATGCTTCGATCGGCGAAGGCACTCCATTTCATGCAGATGCACACCGGCAAGGTTGATATGGACCAGTTGCGGCACTTCGCGGACACGAATGGAAGTGTTGAGGAATATCAGGTGCTGGAGTTCCTCAATATCGAGGGTGCAGAGATTGTGATCGGGAACGATACGCTTGCTGGAAGCATTCAGGACAACGGTCTTTCCGTACAGGGCAAGAAATTCGACTACCTGCTGGACTTAAACGGTAAGGTGATCCATCCTGCTGACGGTGAAATCTATGTCCCTGTCTATTACAGGCAGGAAGGAAAGGCAGTACTTGGAGATACAGTGAAGATCCATGGTATTTCCTTCCACGTTGCGGGGTTTTTGCGGGATTCGACCATGAACGCGGCGCTGGTAAGCTCCAAGCGGTTCCTTGTGAGCCCGGCGGATTTCGAGAGGGTCAGTGAGTTCGGACAATTAGAGCACCTGATTGAATTCCGGCTGTCTGAGAGGGTTAACTATCCGGCTTTTGAGGCAGCGTATCTGGATGCGGGTCTCCCGGCCAACGGTCCGCCTGCTATCACGTACAATCAAGTGAAGCTGATTAACGGCATTACGGACGGCATTATGATTGCTGTGCTGGTGTTGATCGGCATTCTGGTCATCATCGTGGCATTCTTGTGCATCCGTTTTACGCTACTGGCAACGATTGAAGAGGATTATAAGGAAATAGGCGTAATGAAGGCCATCGGGATACGGGTATCACAGATTAAGAAGTTTTACCTTGCGAAATACGGTGCGGTCACGGGTGCGGCATGTGTGCTAGGCTTCCTGGCTTCTCTGCCGCTCCAAATGCCTTTTATGCAAAATATACGTCTGTACATGGGCGATAGCGGGAGCCGGTTCCCCGGATTGCTCTGCGGGCTTGCGGGGGCAGTGCTCATCTTCGTGGTGGTCATGCTATATGTGAATGGTGTGCTGCAGCGCTTCCGTAACATCTCCCCGGCGCAGGCGGTGAGGTTCGGCGCATCGCGCGAATCCTCGAAACCGGGCAGAAGCTTCCGGCTGAGTCACAACAGGCTGTTTACCCGAAATATCTTTTTAGGCATCAAGGATGTGCTATCCCGTAAAAAGCTGTATGTAACCATGACGATGGTGCTGGTCATCTCTTCATTCATTATGATTGTGCCGTACAATATCAGCCGTACGATCTCTGCCCCCGGCTTCATCACCAATATGGGTATGGGCATCAGCGACGTGAATATCGGAGTGCTGCGGACACAGGTGGAGGATGTTCAGGGGAAGGCGGAGGAGGTTGCAGCTCGGCTTAATGAAGATAAGAACGTTGAGAAATATAGATTATTCACCAGCCGGATGCTAGAGAGAAGAACGGATGAAGGAACGCTAGAGAAGCTGCGGGTGACTTTCGGGGACTATGCCGCTTTTCCAATTACGTACTCCAAAGGCCGTGCGCCGCAAGCGGAAGCAGAGATCGCTCTCTCGGTACTGAATGCGGAAGACCTTGAACAGAATGTTGGGGATGAACTCATTGTTATTGTTGACGGCACGGAGAAGCACCTGAAGGTGTGCGGGATTTACTCCGATGTTACGAACGGCGGGCGTACAGCACAGGCAAATTTTAATATGCAACACGGGGAGATTCTTAGCATCGGGGTTGCGGTTACGTTCCGTGACCGTCAGAGTGTTCAGGCGGCAATATTACAGTACCGGGAACAATTCCCCTCCGCCAAAATTACCGGGATCGACGAGACCATCGGGCAGATGCTCGGTCCTATGCGCAAGGCTATACAAAAGGCATCCATTGTCGCTACTGTGGCAACTGCTCTGCTCACACTGCTGGTAACAACGCTGTTTATGAGGATGCTGGTGACGAAGGACCGTTATCTCATTGCGATATTGAAATCTATTGGCTTCACTTGCAGGGATATTCGCAGGCAGTATCTTTCGCGTTCCATTACCGTGCTGGTGCTGGGTGTCATCACTGGTACGCTTTTGGCCAATACGCTGGGAGAGCTTGTTGGCGTGGCAATCGTGTCTTCCTTCGGTGCAGCAGCCTTCCGTTTCGCGGTAAACCCGTGGTTTGTCTATTTCATTTCGCCACTGCTAATTGCAGGCTGTGTCGTTGCCGCTACCAAGTTAGGCATTTCCGGCATCCAGACCTTACCAATCGCCGGGCATATCAAGGAGGCTTAGCAGATGAGAAGCATCATTACAGGTACCCATATGGTAAAAACTTACGGTAAGGGTATAGAACAGGCCACAGTGTTGAATGGAGTAGACGTAAATATAACAGAAGGTGAATTTGTTGCCGTGATGGGACCCTCAGGCTCAGGCAAAACCACATTGCTGTTCGTGCTCAGCGGCATGGATGAGATTACAGAGGGATCGGTCAAATTTGGCGATACAGAACTACCCGGTCTCCGGGAAAATGCACTTGCGGATCTTCGCCGGACCCGGATGGGGTTTATTTTTCAGCAGCCTACGATGCTGAGGAACCTGAATCTGCTGGATAATATCATGCTTCCCGCTGTGCAGGATGGTAGGAGAAACACAGCGGAACTCGCGCAAAAAGCGAGACACCTGATGATCCAGACAGGTATTGCCGGGCTGGAATACAGGGATACCACGGAGGTATCCGGCGGCCAGCTCCAACGGGCCGGAATCTGCCGCGCGCTGATGAATACGCCGGAGATTCTGTTTGCCGATGAGCCAACCGGTGCACTGAATTCGAAGACCGCAGAGGAAATCATGGAACTGCTGGCAGCTATCAATCAAGCGGGCACAGCCATTATGCTTGTGACACATGATGCGAGAGTCGCCGCCAGGGCGGAGCGGGTACTGTTCACGATGGACGGGAGCATCGTTTCCGAGCTGATACTTCCAAAGTTCAGCGGCGGGGATCTGGAAGCTAGAGGGGAGAAGGTGCTTGCCCGGATGGCGGCTGTGGGCATTTAGTTTAGCATCTTCACGTGGGATCAAGTGGAAACGGCATTGCCGTCCTTTTAAAGGACGGTACCGTTTCAGCGAGAAATAGAAGGATAATTTATCGTGTGCAACATATAAATTCATATATTTGGACGGAATTCCCGCACCAGGCACCTTACAAATACCTGACGCATATTGTATGGTTATAAGCCTATCAGGCGACAACGGGAAAGGAAGTGGGTGTATGGCTGCGGGAATTTTAAGATATTTTGCAGACGGGAATACGGCTCTTGGCTTCTACAGTTTGTTGGAATCAAATCTTCAAGGACTTCGGCGGATATTCATCTTGAAAGGCGGTCCCGGTACCGGCAAATCCTCGCTGATGAAAGCAATCGGCACGGAATGGGCGGAGCGGGGATATCCTATTGAGCTGATCCATTGTTCATCCGATAAGGATTCCATAGACGGGGTCATTATTCCGGCGCTTGGCGTGGGCATTGTTGACGGGACGGCGCCCCATGTGATCGAGCCCAAGGCTCCCGGAGCGGCCCGGGAATATGTGAACCTGGGGGAAGCATGGGACTCGGCAGCGCTTATCGGCCAAAGGGAGAGCATTGAGGAGCTGAACCGGAAGGCTGCGGAGGCCTATGCGGCAGCGTACAGCAGATTTGCGGAGGCCCTGAACATTCATGACGAATGGGAAAAGATTTACTTCGAGCATATGGACTTCGGCCAGGCGGATCAATTAACGGTCTTAATGCTGGAACAGTTGTTTGGCGAAGCGCAGCTTCAGAGGCATGCTTACCTGAAGCACCGGTTTCTGGGCGCAGCTACGCCGGCAGGGTCGGTTGACTTTGTACCGAATTTGACCGAAGGGCTGCCCAGACGCTTCTTTCTCAAGGGCCGGGCGGGAACAGGCAAATCAACCATACTCCGCAAAATCGCCGCTGAGGCAGAGAAGAGAGGCTTTGATACGGAAATCTATCATTGCGGATTTGATCCTAACAGTCTGGATATGGTTATTGTGCGTGAGCTTGATTTTGCGGTCTTTGACAGCACCAGCCCGCATGAATATTACCCGGAGCGGGAAGGAGACGTAATCATCGATACGTATGAAGCTGTTGTTGCACCGGGAACGGATGAGCGCCTCGCCGGTCCGCTAGAGGAAATAAGCGCACAATATAAGGCCACAATGAAAACGGCAATAGCCGCTCTGGCAGAGGCCAAGGTGCACCGGGATGAATTAAAGGAAATATATATCGCAGCAATGGATTTTAGCATGGTGGATGCAGCCAGGAACCGGATTTCCACTGAACTGGCAAGTATGCGGGCTTAGCGGTTACAATGATCCGAACCAGCTTTGGGGCGTACTCGGCTTAGGTATTTGCCATCCGTAGAGTAAGCCCCAAGGCTTATAAAGGGTGCGGTGCCTTTTGCTCGGAATACCGGTTGCGCAGCGTCCGGAAGAATTATAGACTTCAATATGTAACAGTGTGAGAAATTATAACGGCTACAATTTGGGAGGAGAGAACAGCGATGAGTACTTACGCCATGGCTTCCTTTAATATCCGCCTCGATATTCCGTCAGACGGAGAGAACCGCTGGGCGTTCCGCAAGGAGCATATGCTGCGACTAATTAGGCATTACCGCTGGGACGTCTTCGGACTACAGGAGGCACGTGGCAATCAGCTGAAATACCTGGCGTCACTTGAGGATTATGAGGTGGAAGGCATCAGCCGTGATCATGATCCTGATGGCGAGCACTGCCCGGTCTTTTATAACAAGTCGGTATTCACCAAAGAAGACGGAGGCACCTTCTGGCTGTCGGAAACGCCGGAGGTTCCGTCCAAGTCCTGGGGCTCTGATTACAACCGGATCTGCACCTGGGTAAGGCTGCAGGACACAAGAAATGGTAACCGGATTCATTTTGTGAATACCCATTTGGACCATATCAGTGAGGAGGCCAGATACCGCGGTGCGCTGATGATTCTGGACTGGATTCGTAATCAGGGCGGGAATCTTCCGGTTGTACTGACAGGGGATTTCAATGCTTTACCGGACGAAAGATGCTACCGGGAGATTACAGCGCACCTGACCGATACCCGCAGAGCGGTTGATGCTCATTATGGCCCCTGGGGTACATTCACCGGTTTCCGCTACGATATTCCGTGGGATGAGCTTGAGGAGATCGATTATATTTTTACGGACAAGCAGGTAAAGGTACTGAAGACCCGGACGGTAACCGACAGCTTCGACCGGAAATACCCTTCGGATCATTATCCTGTTACAGCAACTCTGGAAATCTAACGGGGCGAAACTCAGCGAAGTAACGCGGGCGCTGGCAGAGCCTGTTCCCGTAACACAAATAAACCGGACCTCAAGGGGGCTGGTTTATTTGCGTTACATGGAGGGATGGAGACAATGGATTGTTAAGGCGATAAATGTCTGATACGATAGATAAGCTTTTAGATGGAAGCCCAAACACTCTGAGGAGTCACGGCTATCCCAATCTGAATAGAGTATCTTATTAATACACACAAATGGGGACAACAGCATGACGAAGATATTCAGACATAAGGGTTATTTTATCGGAGTGCATATTGTATTGTGTATTTCCTTGTTCTCCACACTGTACGCGTATTCTCCGGTCATCCGGGTGAAGGTGAAGGAGATTATCGAGCCGGCGGACAAAGTCTATACGATTGCCCATCGCGGCGCGTCCGGTTATGCTCCCGAGAATACGATACCGGCCTTCGAGCTGGCACGTGAGATGGGTGCCGACTCGATTGAGCTCGATATCCATTTGACCAAGGACCTGATTCCTGTCGTAATTCATGACGAGACGGTTAACCGTACTACGAGTGGCAAGGGCTTTGTGAAGAATATGAGCCTGGAGCAGATCAGGCAGCTCGATGCAGGCTCCTGGTTCAATCAGGACTACCCGATGTTCGCCAGAGATCTATACACAGGGCTTACCGTCCCAACGCTTGAAGAAGTATTCGAGACATTCGGCAAGGACATCAACTATATGATCGAAATCAAGGAGCCTGCATCGGAATTAGGGATAGAAGCGATCCTGAATGAAACGATTTTGAAATATGATCTCGCCAAAAGGGTATCCGTTCACTCCTTCAGTGCAGCCAGTCTGCGGAAGCTTCATGCGATCAACCCGGATATTCCGCTATACCAGCTGGTATGGAATGATTATGCGGCTACGAGGGTGACGCAGTCCTATCTGGATACCGTGAAGACCTATGCCGTAGGCATCAGTCCGAATTTCCAGGGCATCAGCGCGGCTTATGTAGCTCAGGTGAAGAGGGCCGGGCTCAAGATCATCCCATACACAGTGAACTACCAGCTCAATATGGATAAAGCCTACTCCTGGGGAGTAGACGGAGTGCATACGAATTATCCCGACCGCTTCCTTGAAGTGATTGCCGCCAACAGGGCAAATGCCAAATGGTAGGAGTGGAGGAGGGCGGAACAGGCCGCTCATTTACTCTAAAAGGCCAGAAAAAGGGTCCAGTTCTTGTCCGATACCCGGATAAAGACTGGACCCTTAATGTTGTACTCTAGAACATCATACACTATCACATTTAGTTGGAAAAACGCATCTTAATTTGGACGTTTTAAAGCATCTGAGGTCAATAGTTGGAAAAATGCCATCTAATTTGGTGCCTATCCTCTATTCTGAACTCTCCGTAGTATATTAAGTGCACTTTTTCCAACTGTTCCCTGGAGAGGGCTGTTCTGTTCATGAGCAGGTGGAGAAAATCCATCTATTTCTGGTGCGGTTCCTAATGGTGCTTAAAATGCACTCAACACAATATTACGCAGCTTGCGTGTAATGGGCAGGGTACCGGAGTCCTTTCTCTGGATCATGAACAGGATGGTCAGGCGTTCCTGCGGACAATTGGCAAAATAAGCTCCCAGCCAGCCGTCCCAGCCGTACTCTCCCATGCTGCCGAGTCCTCCGGCTTGACCCGGATCGGTCAGGATGCGCATCTGATTGCCGTAGCTGTAGCCTTGCAGCGAATGCCAGGGATTGAAGCCTTGCTGCTGCGGGCTGGTTAAGCTGGCTGAAGTCATAAACTGAACGGTGCGGGGCTTCAGCAGCTGCACCCCGTTCAAGCTGCCCTGATTGATCAGCATGGTGGTGAATTTGGCAGCATCCTCAATCGTCGAGACCAGCCCGGCCCCGCCTGCTTCATAAGCCGCCTCCCGGTCCATATGATGATTAACGCCCAGAGGACTCTCCGAAAAGGGTATCAATCCGCCTTCACCATCATCCTGGTAGACAGAGGCCAGCCGCTCTCTCTTGTCTTCGGGCAGCCAAAAGCCGGTATCGTTCATTTGCAGCGGACCGAAGATCTCCTGCTGCAGGAATTCGCCGTACCGCATGCCGCTGACGACTTCAACTAATGCACCGAGAACATCCGCAGAGGTTCCATACTGCCAGGATGATCCCGGCTCGAAGGCCAGCGGGCCTTCACCCAGCCGGTTAGCGAATTCCAGGGTGCCCATCGGGTTCGTGCCAAGCAGGCGGTTGTTCAGTTCCTGGTACAACGCCTCCGCATACTGACCCGCCAAGTCTTCTCCGCCGTAGACCAGACCGGAGGTCATGTTCAGCAGGTCGTTAATATCAACCTCCCTGCTTACGGGCACAAGCTCGCCGTTCTTTCCCACCTTCTGATTCTTAAATCCGGATATGTACTGGCTGACCGGATCGAACAGGTCGATCTCCCCGCGCTCCAGGAGCAGCATAACGGCTGCGGCAGTAACCGGCTTCGTCATCGAGTAGAGGCGGAAGATCGAATCCCTGGACATCTTGCGTCCAGCTTCAATATCGGCATAGCCGTCTTCGTGATACCAGCTTTCTTGTCCGTTCTGAATCACCATGAAGTTCGCACCGGCGATTTCCTTATTGGCAATACTTGCGCTTAGCGCTTTGGTAATTAGACGGGTAGTGTTTGAATCCAGCATCTCCAGGTCTCCTTTGGTATGATCCGTTATCTATATTCCATGGTGAATAGCATTTCACATAGAGAATATTATACGTCTTTCAGAGTGAAATGTAAGCGCATTTCAGCGAAAAAATTGAATAAGTATAGGTTTTCGTTGCTTTGCTTAATTCAATGTTGCCTTTCCGGTCGTCTATACTAACGGAGAGACTATCACAGGGAGGTAATATTTTGAAACAGAGAACAAGATGGCTTGCAGCGGTTCTTACGTTTACAATGCTAATCATGTCGCTGACTGCACTTGGATTACCGGCACAAGCTGGAGCGGTTCCGATTCCGCAATCCTTCGCCAAGGGCGCAGATGTCAGCTGGTTGCCGCAAATGGAAGCTGAGGGCTACAAATTCTATAACGATCAGGGAGACGAAGAGGACCTGCTCCAGATTCTAAAAGATCACGGAATCGATTCGATACGCCTCCGGGCTTTTGTCAATCCATCCGATGATCCGATCAACGGCCATAACAGCACCGAAGAGATGGTTACGCTGGCCTCCCGTGTAAGCGCTCTCGGATTCAGGGTGATGGTTGATCTGCACTACAGTGATTCCTGGGCCGATCCCGGGAAGCAGGTTACTCCGGCCGCCTGGGCCAGTGATAATCTGGAGCAGCTCAAAGCACATGTCTCGGAGTATACCACAGAGGTGATGCAAGCGCTGAAGACTGCGGGGGTAACCCCCGAGTGGGTGCAGATTGGCAATGAGATTAATAACGGGATGATGCATCCGCTGGGCAGCTATAGCAATACGGCGAATCTGGTGGAATTGATCCAGGCGGGATCACATGCGGCCAAGGCTGTTTTTCCTGAGACCAAAATCATTATTCATAGAGCCAACGGGGCAGACACCGGTGTAGATCCGTTCTATGCAGGTCTGGTCGAGGCGGGTCTTAAGGACAGTGATTATGACATTATCGGGTTATCTTATTACCCGGATTCTATCTACACTTCTTCTATTAATGAACTATCCTCCAACATGAATCTTCTGGCTGCAAAATACGGAAAAGAGGTCATGGTCGTCGAGGTTGGCGGCGATGTGAGCAAGAATGTGGATAATGTATACAACATGCTAGTTGCTGTGCAGGATGGCGTGAAGGCTGTGCCTGGCAGCCAGGGAACAGGTGTGTTCTATTGGGCACCCGAGGGCGTCTATTTCGGCTATGGGCTGTCTGCCTGGAACCCGGACGGGAAGCCTTCCTTCGCGATGGATGCTTTTATCGACGGTGCTTCGGCAATCAACCGGGTACCAGTTCAGTCGGTAAAAGTAGAGAAGCAGACCGCTATCCTAGAAGTAGGCGGAACCGGCAGCGTGAAGGCAACGATCAGCCCGGCGAATGCAACCTATAAGGGGCTAACCTTCACCAGCTCTGATGAAGCCATCGTCAAGGTAGACAAGTATAAAGGAACCATCTCCGGGCTTGCTGCCGGGACCTCTACAGTAACAGCGGTTACGTATGACGGCGGATTTACAGATTCAACTGTGATCACAGTCTCGCCAAGCACAAGCTTCATTCAGAATCCAGGCTTCGAGGACGGGCTGAATAGTTGGACCGTAAGCGGCGATAGCGCGGCGGTCAATGTGGAGTCGGATGCCCATTCCGGTTCGGCTGCACTGCACTACTGGAGCTCAGGGGCTGCGGAATTCCAAATCTCCCAGACGGTCACCGGACTTGAAAATGGTACCTATCAGTTATCCGCTTGGGTCTCGGGCGGGGGAGGGGAAGAGACGGCAGAGATTTTTGCGGGCAATCAGAAGCAGCCGTTCATCAACACAGGCTGGCAGCAATGGAGTAATCCAACCATCGATACCGTTGAAGTTACAGATGGAACGCTGACACTAGGCGCTAATCTGAAATACGCTGGAGACAAGTGGGGGAATATTGATGATTTCAAGCTGGTCAAAAAAGCCGGAGCCGTCAGCACCAATAATCTCACGGTGAACGGCGCTAAGTCCGACTGGTATCTGAGCGGCACTAAGCCCGCTACCTTCGGAGACAGCAATGCTTCAGGCGGCTTCGATTACGGGGATGACAAGCCGATTAACTTCAACCTTACTCATGAAATGACCGGACTTGCGCCCGGAACCTATACCCTCCAGGCCAAAATCTTCGGGGACAAGGGTGAACCTTCTCCCGGTTCGGTAATGTATGTGATCTCTGAGGGACAGACGTATTCGGTGCCGGTTACCTATTCAGGCAGCGCCTGGCTGAAGCCCCGGACTCTGACGCTAAAGCATGTGCACATTGGGGAAGACGGCAGCGCATCGCTGGGCTTCAAAGTCCTCACAGACTCGGATAATCATTACGGCTATCTGCAAGAGGTGACCTTCGTGCGCAATAGCACAACTACACCTGAGGTTCCTAGCGAACCAAGTGAACCGAGTGAACCGGTAAAACCTCCAGTAACGGAGCCTGTAACACCCCCGGTAACAGAGCCGGTGACACCTCCTGTCACAGAGCCAGTAACGCCTCCGGCAACGGAGCCGGTGACAAGTCCGGAAGAGAATCCTGCACCAAGTGCGGAAGCCAGTCCGGCGCCAAGCCCGGCTACGGCACCAGGAACGGGCTCCGGTTCAGGCTGGACAGTTCCGCTGGCAACAGCACAAGCTTCAGCTGCACCACAAGCCACGCCGCAGCCGGAGATTCTGACTGTAACTGAGCCGAAGGTGAATGCCCAGAACCAGATTGTGATTCCAATAGCTGAAGGGCAGAGCGAAGTAAGAATGCCCGCTGACGCTGCGGCCCTTAAGGGAATAGCCGCTCTGAAGGTGGAAGGCAAGACAGTGGCTGTAGAGATTCCAGGCAAGGTTGCTCAGCAGCTTCAAGCGTTGGCAGGACAGCAGCAGAAGGGCTCGATGATGTCTATCCTGCTTGAGCCAAGGTCCCCAGAGCAGAAGGCAGCCTGGATACTTCAGGCTAATAAGAAGAGTGAAGCTGAACTGAGAACAGCCGGAGAAATGTTCAATCTCAGGCTGTCTGTGCTGAATCAGCAGGGAGTTAAGACTCCGCTGGTCTCGTTCGCGGAACCAGTCAGTCTTCACCTGAAGCTTCAAGCGAACGGCAATCCGAAGCTGGCCGGTGTGTATGCCACCACAGACGATGGAACGCTTGAATATGCAGGCGGAACCACGGAACAGTCCGTATTGACTTCACAGGTACGGCAATCCGGCAATTATGCTGTACTGGAGTATGACAAGAGCTTTGCAGATGTGAGTCCGGCGGATTGGGCCTACTCAGTGATAAAAGAGATGGCTGCCAAGCATATTATCGAGGGCGACCGGGAAGGACGCTTCGCACCGGAGAGAGAAGTGACCCGGGCCGAATTCGTTACGATGCTTGTCCGTGCCCTTGGGCTGAAGACGGAAGGCCTGCGTTCGTTCGCTGACGTAGATAGCAGCAAGTGGTATTCGGGCGATGTGGCCGCCGCTTTTGCAGCCGGAATCGTCAAAGGGGACTCTACCGGCAAGTTCGCCCCCGAGTCGAGTATTTCGCGGCAAGAGATGGCAACGCTGCTTGTGAGAGCCTACGAGCTGCGCTCTGGAAGCAAGGCTCCGGCAGGTTCCTTGCCTGCTTTTGCCGATGCCGCCAAGATTGACAGCTGGGCTAAGGACGCCGTGAGTGCCGCCGGTTCACTGGGCTTCATCACGGGGACTCCGGATGGATTCTTCAAGCCCCAGGCCAATGCGACGCGCGCAGAGTGTGCGAAGGTATTGAGTTTGCTGCTTAATCTGTAAGCAAGAGGATAAGAGGATAAGTAGAAGTAGAGCAGCGATCTTCCTGTAATGGGGGCGCTGCTCTTTTTACTGGCATGGGATAGTATGGTTGAGAAGGAGCTGGGCCAAGTATAATCGGAAAACCGATCACAATGGGCAGCAAGAAGGCGAACGGGCGAAATGTAATCGGAAAACCGATTACAATGGGCAGCAAGAAGGCGAGTCTGCTTCCTAAGGGTGAAACTGGCCAGTTCGCGCTTGCAGCTCCGCTCTGACTTCCTCCGGAACTTCCTTCATCGTCAAGTCGTCGCCCAAGAACAACAGCCAATTCGTGACTTCCTTCAGCTCCTCCGTGCGGTTCACTTCAACCTCCATTTTCAGAATAGCGGTAGTTTGGTAGGGGTTAGTATAGGACAACGCGACCCTGAACGGGTGATATTTCCGGTATTGGGCAATGGCCCGGGGACCGAGCTCCAGGACAAGGTTGTTTTTTACCTGTTGCTTGCTCAGCTTCTCCTGAATTTTTTTGGTGCTCAGCCTCTTGGTTTCTGGGGAGGGGAGGACATCCGTAAGCTGATCAACCGGGATGATCCGTTTTCTGGACTCGTCCAGGTCGAAGCACTCGATGAGCCACAGGCTTTTCTCCTGATAGAGACGCAGCAGATACACAGAATAAGACCTGTTCGTCTGTTCCTCCTGACAGGTAATTAGCAAATAACGGTCCGCCAGCAGGAGCCGGATCAGCTTGTCCAGCATAGGGTGGGGGAGATCGGACAGGTCCAGCAGATCAGGATTGCCTGGATGGGTGCCCTCGAACAGCAGGATCTGATTGAGAAGAACTAGCTCCTCCTGCTGATTCTCCGAGATGAGCCCCAGTAGTTTCTCCGTCAGCGACTGGCGGCTCTTTAGATATGGAAGCTGCCCGTTTCTTGTCGCCATGAAGGCAATGAACAGCGCTTTGACCTCGTTATCCGTGAACCGGACCACCGGAAGGATAGAGTTACGCATGACGGAATACCCGCCTTCCCGGCCCACCTCAGCAACCAGCGGCATACCCAGAGCCTCGATTTCCCTGATATCCCGCTGGGCGGTCGAACGCGAAATATTGAATTCCCGCATGATTTCCGTCAGCGTAAAATGGGCACGATTGTTAATGTACCGCATGATGATGTTGATCCGTTCTACTTTTTTCATGGCGGCTCCTAAACAGGTTCATTTTTTGACATGATTTAAGGTTATCATATACATAGCAGGTGAGGAACACAAATAGGAATAAAGGCGGGATATGACAATGCCAGGATATACTATTGAAGAGAAAGACAGCTTTACAGTGATTGGTCTGGGCGTTGATCTTAAGAGTGATTACACGGATTATGCCGGGATATATAAGGAGAAGATGGATTTTTGGCAGGCGGTCAGTGAAGATGGCAGGCTCGACTTGTTAAAAGGGATTGCGGCGAATGATTATGTGTTTGTGGTGAACGAAGCGGTGAACGGCAAGATGATGCATTATGCCGGGGTAATGGCAGGTGCAGGCGCACAGATTCCGCAGGAAGCTCGGGTGATTCAATTCCCGAAGGGGGAATATCTCGTAGTGGCAGGCGAAGGAGCGACAACGGAGGAATTAAGCAATACCGTGACGGGCCTGGCCTTCGGACAAGCTTTGCCGCAAGCTGAAGGATACGCCTACGTGGGCGGGCCGAATACGGCTGTGGAGATGGGTAGCCGGGACGGATCGCTCTATGGCGAAATGTGGATTCCTGTCATAAGAAATTAAGTAACGTAATGGAGGATAACTAACTATGGCATACACAGTTGATTTCAAAGAGGTGTCTTTGCAAGGCCTGGAGTCGTCGCCCGTTGCTGAGGCGCTGGCGGGATTACGTGCGAATGAGGCGCGTTATTTCATGAACAAGTATAAGCATGAATTCACAGTCGTTCCGGCCAGTGAAAGCCGGGAGACGCTGGATTACGTGAACGGGATTCTGAGCAAGGAGCGGGGCCTTGAATTTGCTGCCAAGCCACTCCAAACGTCGCAGTTCCAGGTGGAGAATATCCGGTTCGCCTACGTTTTCTATGAGGATGGCCTTGCGCTTAACGTGATGTACACAGTGGATGACCCGAAGAAGCGGGCGGTCGGCTTTAAGCTCTCAGAAGGGATGGAGATTCCGAAGGAGCTGGCGGACAAGTTCAAGTTCGCTCGGCAGAAGTCGAAGCTGGCCGGCACAATCCGGGGTTCGTTCTTCGTGATTAAGGGAGAGTACTAATAAAAATCCCACAAAGTGAAGTTTAAGCTGCGGAGTCTATACAGATACATTGCGGGGGCCCCAAACCATATAAGTTCAAAAAGAGGGGCTGCCGGTTGGCAGCCCCTTATAGCCGTTCAAATCTCCTCCGCTGTATAAGTCTTCTGGGTGCGGAGGACCGGGAAGAACCGGTACATCCAGAGCATGGTAATAATCAGGGTGCCAACTCCGCCGATCACGGTTGCAGGCACGGCCCCGACCAGCCCGGCCATGGTGCCGGACTCGAATTCGCCAAGCTGGTTCGAGGTACCGATGAATAACGAATTCACTGCGTTCACCCGGCCCTGCATCTCCTGCGGCGTATTAACCTGCACCAGTGTCGAGCGGATAACGACACTCACGACATCCGAGCCGCCGATCAGAACGAGCGCGAACAGGGACAGCCAGAAGCTGTGGGAGATGCCGAACAGCATCGTGGCCAGGGCGAAGACGACCAGCGAGGCGAACAGCATCCGGCCGATGGCCCGTTCCACCGAATAGCGGGTCAGGATGAGCGAGACGATGATCGCGCCTACCGCCGGGGCGGAGCGCAGCAGGCCAAGACCGAGCGAGCCGGTCTTCAGAATATCCTCGGCGAAGATCGGCAAGAGTGCCGTGGCCCCGCCAAGAAGTACAGCGAACAAGTCCAGCGAGATTGTACCCAGGATAATCTTGCGGGCGAAGACAAACCGCAGGCCGCTGAGGAAGGTGTCCATGCTGACGGCGTCCAGCTTCTTGACGAAATGAACGGTCTTGACGAAGAAGATCAGTACCGTAGATACCAGCAGCGCGGCAAGCGAGGCGATATAGGCGGCAGCCGTACCCCAGACCACGAGGACACCCCCGAGGGACGGGCCGACGATCATCGCCGTCTGCATAGCAGACGCAGACCAGGCCGCTGCCTTCGGGAGCTGCTCCCGATCCACAATGTCCGGCACCAGCGCTGCTGAGGCCGGACTCTCGAAGGTACGGCACGCACCAAGCACTGCTGCGGCTGCCAGCAGGTGGACTGCGCTGAGCCAGCCTTCGATGCTGCCGAGGACAAGCATCAGCACGATGAGGCACTCTGTAAGCTGGCACAGGAACACAATGGTTCGGCGGTCATAGCGGTCTGCCGTCTGTCCGGCAGGCAATGTCAGCAGCAGCATGGGCAGGAATTGGGCCAGCCCGACCAGTCCAAGCTGGTAGGCGCTGCCGGTCAGCGCATACATCTGCCAGCCAATCGCTACCGACAGCATCTGGAAGGCACTGGTGGAGAAGATCCGCGCGATCCATAGGCGCAGGAATGAGCGGTTATGCAGTACAGACGAGCGTGGAGTATTCGCATTCGATGTATTCAGTGTATTCAATGGTTGTCATCCTCCAAGCGATTAGAATCGGGTTCAGATTCGGGGGCCGGCTTCCGCCCGCGCATCTCCGGGTGTTCCTGGAATATTAAGGCGTAATTCTTGCCGTAACGCGCCTCCAGCTCCGGGGCGAAATCCTGCTCTATGCGCATCATCACGACATCGTGATAATAAGACGTCTGAAGCACATCCAGCACAGCCGGATGGTTGCTCTCCAGCGCCGAAGCCTGCGAATGGCGGGT
The DNA here is from genome assembly GCF_038002225.1 of Paenibacillus sp. FSL R7-0204. Lineage (NCBI taxonomy): Bacteria > Bacillati > Bacillota > Bacilli > Caryophanales > Paenibacillaceae > Paenibacillus > Paenibacillus sp. FSL R7-0204. The sequence continues at coordinate 4,024,735 of NZ_JBBOCA010000001.1, read as the reverse complement.
GAAGCTGCCCAGAAGCGAGGTCTCCTTATCCAGCAGGAGCGAGAAGTTCCGGGCGGCCTTCGGCCCGCCTGCCGGAACACTATGCACAGTGACACGCGACAGCGCTGTAGGTATGTCACCTATAACCATCAGGTGGACGGCAATGCCCCGTTCTTCGGCGGCAAGCAGTGTGTCTTCTATCCGGTGCAGATCCTCCGCCCAGATATCTGCCAGAATCTCTGCGCTGGCATTGGCAGCAAGCCGCTTTACCGCCAGATCCACCTGTGCGTCTCCCTTCCAGTTGCTGAAGAAGGGCGGTACAGCAGGCAGGTGGCCCAATTCGTTCTCCAGTAGGTGGGCGGTGCGCTCAAATTCTGACTGAAGCAGCTTAACGACCTGCCGGACCGGAATGGCAGCGAAGGTCACCGGCTCGCCTTCGACTGTCCGGCAGACTCCTTTATCGACCAGACTGCGGAGCGCGGCGTATACATTGGACCGGGACACGGACACCTGCTTCGCGACCTCATAGCCCGAGGAGGGCGGCTGGCCGTGCAGCGCCAGATAACAGCGGGCTTCCAGATCGGATAAACCAAGCTTGCGTAATGCTTCAATCATGGGTGAACCGCCTTTCTGTGAGAGTAAGTAATGCTTCGTTGTATGTAGAAGTATTTCAAAATACTACTCCGATCCTAAAGGGCTGTCAAGCAGCAATATCCGGCCGTCCGTAGCACCGGGCTGCTCATAAAAATGATTACATTCTGGTGAAATCAGGTAATAACTCTCAAGACGGCTATCGAAAAGCCAGTATGCAAGACAGTCTCGACTATAAACCAAAGACAGGATGAGGACTTATGCGAAAAGCAATTCTGACTACCATGCTCATCTCCAGTCTGCTAATGGCTGGCTGCGGCAATAACGGGGCGGCAAATGGCGGTACAGCGGCTACTCCAGAGACCGGACAGGCAGCGGCGGCAAGCCCGGAGGTTACACCCGAGGTCACGCCGGAACCGGCAGCTGAGGCTACCGCAGAGCCTGCACCGGAAGCAACGGCACAGGCACCAGCGCAGACGGCCGCACCGGAAGCCACGCCGAAGGCCAGTGCGGCGGCGGGGGATTCGCAGCGGCAGACGTATTTTGACAAGCTGGATAAGATTGAAGAAGGACTTAGCGATCTGAAGGCTCTGTCGGACAGCGGCGTCATGACTGATATGAAGGAGGCCGCCTCCAAGGAGCATGAGCGCTGGGACAAGGCGCTGAATGAAATCTACCAGGCGCTTAAAGTGCAGCTTCCCGAAGCCGATATGGCGAAACTGAAAGAGGAGCAGCTAAGCTGGATCAAGGAACGGGATAAAGCAGCAGAGGAAGCGGCTGCCAAATATAAGGGCGGAACGATGGAGGGGCTGGAATACGCGGCAACCTTGGCTTCAGTAACGAAGGATCGTTGTTATAAGCTGGTCGAATTGTATATGAAGTAATCAAAGAGCGCAGCGACTCTCTTCTGGGGAGGATCGCTGCGCTGTTTTTTGACCATTTGAATGACCTAAAGAATTATTCACTTAATCAGCAGATGCCTGCCTAAGCGAGAATTGATTCAAATCCCCTGAATATCCGTGGGACATCAAAACACCCTGGTTAACCAATGCCCGCATTCTATTGAGTATAAATGAAGTGCCCAAGAACTGCTGCGAGACTTCGAACACGCGGATGAAGACACTCCCTGCACTAACAAATCCCTTTCTGACCTGATTGCGTTCTTGCTCCTCTTCCAGTTCAATAACGGACCTAAGAATCACCTCATCCATAGAGCTTTCATCACAGCTAATAATGGCGGCATCTTTCCACAGACGCAGCATTTGATTTTCCGCCGCTAGCCTGAGCCAATCCAATTCGTATCCCCTTCTCTGATCAGATGCAAGCGGGACGCCTTGACTATATTTTTTCACGATAAGCAAGTAAGTCTCACGATCGATTGCGCCACTATAAAAGGGTACGAAACCCTCAGTGCCATGAATCGCGGCTGATTGATACAGCTCAGTCACATTAACCATATGCACTGGCTGTATGCGCTCCCGCAATACATGCAATACGAAACGCAGCCCAGTCTGGTCATGTGCATTATCCGCCACCCAAATGACGGTGATGGCATGGTGAGGGATGCTCTTCACGGTCTGTACCATATGGACAAGCCGATTCTCTTGGTTGTGATGCTGGCTAATGCTGTACTCCCCATCTCGTTCCATCATCCATAGATGCCTGTTCTGCACTCCGGTTATGGTGTCCAAACCTGATAAGGGCCCAATTGAGAATGATTCATTAAAAGCCAGGACTTGGTTTGTCTCACGTATGCCGAGGGTACTGAACGTTACTTTTAAGGAACCTGCATCCGACATGCCGAAAAGAATATGTACATATTCCTGATCCATTCGTTCATTTGAAACTCCGTGTGCCTTTGGCATAAACCCCCTCCTAATCAAACATATTCACCATGATACCACATATTGAAATCTTGCTTCCCCCTCATAAAAGTCGATTCTAGGCTGAAAGTGCTTTTTTTTGAGCAGAACGGATCCCTGTTATTTGTTACGCTCCATATGAATGTTACCAGGAAAGGAGGCGGGGGCGCTCAAGCTCAAGCTGGAAGACAACTAGGAGAGCATCTGCACAAGTTTCCCCTGATTTCTAAATTGATTTTAGAATAATAGGAGGAGTTAAGCCCATGGGTAGAAAAAAGAGGTCTGTTCAGAAATCATTGCTCGCATTCTTATTATCCTGTCTGCTGGTCTTACCGCTTGCTCTCCCGCCCGCACCGGCACATGCTTCATCTACCGGAAATCTTCCTGCCAGGCAGGCAGAATATCTGGACCGTGGGTTGGTGGCGGTGCTGACGGATGGCGGCGTGTTTGTGAGCTGGAGGTACTTGAATACGGATTCAGATGAAATCGCTTACAATATCTATAAGAACGGGATGAAAGTGAACCCGGCACCGATCGTAGACTCTACCAACTATGTGGATACGACGGGTGCGGACAGCTCGCAATATCAGATTTCTACGATTGTTGCCGGGAAGGAGGAAATGCAGCCGGAGCGGGCGGCAGTATGGCATAACTCTTATCTGCCGATTCCGCTGGATAAGCCTGCCGATGGCCGGACCAAAGACGGGGGGACGTATTCCTATTATGCCGGAGATGCCTCTGTCGGGGATCTGGACGGGGACGGGGAATATGAGATCGTTTTCTTATGGAGTCCCAGCAATTCTAAGGATAATTCACAAGCCGGCTATACCGGGAACGTCTACATCGATGCGGTCAAAATGGACGGCACCAAGCTCTGGCGCATTGATCTTGGCGTGAACATCCGGGCCGGGGCGCACTATTCGCAGCTGATGGTGTATGACCTGGACGGCAACGGCAAAGCCGAGGTCGTGGTCAAAACGGCAGACGGCACCAAAGACGGTCAAGGTACAGTCATCGGTGACGGCACCAAGGATTACCGCAATGACGGCGGATATATCCTGGACGGGCCGGAATATCTAACGCTGTTCGACGGCCAGACCGGCGCTGCGGTGTCCACCGTTGACTATGACCCGCCAAGGGGCAATGTCAGCTCGTGGGGAGACGGATACGGCAACCGCGTAGACCGTTTCCTGGCCGGGATTGCATACCTGGACGGCGTGAAGCCAAGTGTTGTTATGGCCCGGGGCTATTATACAAGAACAACGCTTACCGCATATGACTACACGAATGGCGTTTTGGTGAAGCGCTGGAACTTCGACACGAACGAAGCTGGCTCACAATATGAAGCACAGGGCAATCACAACCTTAGTGTGCTGGATGCAGACGGGGACGGCAGAGATGAGATCATGTACGGTGCGCTGGCGATAGACGATGACGGCACGCTGCTGTACAGCACCGGACTTGGCCACGGAGATGCGATGCATGCCGGGAAGCTCGATCCGAACCGGGAAGGGTATCAGGTTGTCAGTGTGCATGAGCATAAGGATGCTGCTTACGGATTGGAGATGCGTGATGCCGCAACAGGCGAGATCCTCTGGGGCCAATTTACCGGAAAAGATACCGGACGGGGAATGTCGGCGGATATCGATCCCGAGCATCCCGGATATGAGTCTTGGGCGTCCACGATTGTCAATGGACAGATGGACCCGTTATCCCGAGGCTATTCGGCAGACGGACAGGTGATCTATGAACAGAATGAAGTTACGCGAAGCGCGAATTTTGCGATCTGGTGGGATGGGGATCTTCAGCGGGAGCTGTTCGACCACGACTGGAACAACACTACCGCACAAGGCATTCCGCTCATTTATAAGTGGGATTACCGGAATAAGCAGCTGAAGGAGATTTTTCGGGCGGCGGGTACGCTAACCAATAATCATACCAAAGGCAATCCGGCGCTTCAGGCGGACCTTCTGGGCGATTGGCGCGAAGAGCTGCTGCTGCGCAGTGAAGACAGTACGGAGTACAGACTCTATACCACTACGATTCCTACAACCTACAGAATTCCAACACTAATGCAAGATCCGGTATACCGGCTGGGGATCGCCTGGCAGAATGTGGCATACAACCAGCCCCCGCACACCGGATTCTATCTTGGAACGGAGTCCACGGCATTCCCCAAAGCCAACCTGACACTGACCGGCGCGCCGCGACCGCTGGAGCAGATATACCACTTCGCGTTCGGTACGGAGCCTCCAGCCGGAACAACTTCTGTGCAGGCTACCCCTTACACGGAGGGAACGGGATATGGTTTCGAGAGCATAAGCGGAATCACCTTGGGCGCGGGCCACGCTTCCCTGCCGGAGAACACCAGGTTTACGGTGGACCTGCCGAATGCCAATTACAACGTGACGCTCAAGCTGGGCGGCGGAGACAGAGACTCGAACGTTGGGGTCAAATCTGAATTTGTGCAAAAGCTGGCGATCACCCAAATCCCTGCCGGAACACCATTGCTCTATTCCTATGACATTGCAGTGGTTGACGGGCAGTTAGAGTTTATTTTCTCCGGCAAGGCTGCTGATGTGCAGGAGATTAAGATTGAGAAGTACCCGCAGAAGACGCCGGGAACCGGAACAACCATCTATATGGCCGGGGATTCGACGATGCAGTCTTACAGCGGGATACAGGCTCCGCAGGAAGGCTGGGGCCAGCAATTCGGCAACTATTTCAGCAGCGGAGTAACGATCCAGAATGATGCCATCGGCGGCAGAAGCAGCAAGTCGTTCATGGTGGACGGCCGTCTGGATAGTATCCTACAGCGGATCAGACCGGATGATTATTTCTTCATCTCCTTCGGCCATAACGATGCAAGTGTAGGCATCCCTGACCGTTATGCCTCTCCGGCAGATTATGCAGCGTACTTGACCCGCTACGTGAACGGAGCCAAGCAGCGCGGTGCTACTCCGGTTCTGTTAACGCCGGTAGGACGCAGGGACTTCAATACGGTGACTCAGGAATTCAACGTAAGCTTTCCCCAATATGTGAAGGCGGCTCAAGAAACAGCGGCTGCGCTGAACGTCCCGCTGATTGATCTGAGCCAGCTCAGCATTGCAGATTACAACCGGATCGGCCTGGCCGCTACGGAGAAGCTTTTCCTCTATGCTAATCCTGGCGAATACCCGAAATACCCGAATGGGGTCAGCGATAATACCCATTTCAGCACCTATGGCGCGCAGGTTATTGCCGGTCTGGTGGCTGGGGCAGTGAAGGACATGGGCCTAAGTATATCCCCGTTCGTGATTGATCCCGGTATTACCGAGCCGGAGCCAGAGCCGGAGGTACAGCGGTATGAGGAGGATTTCGAGGGCGATCCGGCCGCTGCACAATACTCGATGGTGAATGCTACGGGCACTGCCGGAACTATGGCGGGGACGGTTACTGGGGAGAACGGGAACAAGGTATTGTCTGTGACCGGTTCCGGCTCCGGTAACCGCGCCAAGGTATTCCGCTTATTCGATGCGGTGAATGGCGACATTGTGAATGTCGATTTCAACTGGCATTCCGGCAATGTCGGCGCTGTTCCGTCGGAGGGGCATCTGAGTCTGCAGGATGCGAATGAGAATCTGATTTTCACCCTGTTCACCAAGACCGGAACGGCAAGTCCGAATACGAACATTCATTATTTTACCGGCCCGTATACACCTGACTATGGTACCGGCACCACTGCCATTCCAGGGGGCGGGACAGCTACGAATATTCCCAAGAATCAGTGGGTGAATGTCAAGCTGAAGATTGATTTTGCCGGAAAAACCCTTGATCTCACCTTAACAAGTCTCGCTAACCCAAGTGTCACCCAGACGATCCGGGATATTCCGCTGAGTCCTGGCGTCTATGCCAATAACGTTAGGGGCTTGCGGTTCCTGGGTACGCGAAAAGGAGGAGGAGGCACGCTGAATTGGACCACCCAGATCGACAATGTAAAAATTGAAGGTACGAAGCTGCCGGTGGCAGCAGGCGATATGGCAGCGTTGATTGCGCTGCACAAGGAAGTTAAGGCTATCGACCTGGCATCCTACACGGAAGCCTCTGTAGCGGTGGTGCATAGAGCCTTGAGCGCTGCCGAAGCTCTGATCGGAACAACAGCCTCGCAGGCGCAGATCAATCATGCGGTGAATATGCTGACCGTTGCACGCGACTCACTGACCCGTGAGCCTGCTGGGGATATTAACACGTATTCCTTTGATTTTGGCTCCGGCAGTGCAGCAGACGGCTATACGAAAGTGGATGCCAAACGGGCCTACGTGGAAGGGAACGGTTACGGGTTCGCCGACACTGCGCTGGTCCAGGACGAGAACCGGGGAACCGGCAATCCGCTGACCGAGGACTTTACGCGTGTGAATGGGACCTCTTTCGTAGTGGAGATGAAGCCGGCGAATTACCGTGTGACGATGACCATTGGGGATGCGCAAGAAGTGACCCAGACCGGTGTTACAGTGGAGCAAATGAACAAACTGCCGGCTGCCACCATCCCCTCAGGCCAATTCAAGGAAGTGACATATAATATCGCCCTGATCGATGGCGTATTTAATTTCAGCTTCTCCGGCAGTACGCCGAAGATCAACGCGCTGAAGATTGAGCGGCTGCCGGAGCAGGGGGCGGCTGATAAGCCAACCCTCTATCTGGCGAGCGATTCCACAGTGGCCAATTATGCGGAGAGCTACCGTCCGCAGGCCGGGTGGGGTGAGACGCTGGGCCGTTATTTTGACCCGGAGAAGATCAGCATTGATAACAGGGCAGTCGGCGGACTAAGCAGCAAAACCTTCCTGAATGGCGGATATCTAAACGATATTCTGCTAGGCATTCATGCAGGGGATTATCTGTTCATGCAGTGGTCGCACAATGATTCCACACCTTCCCGCCCGGAACGCTTCCTTACCCCGGAGCAGTTCAAGGTGTATCTGAAGGATTACATTAACGGCGCTGTGCAGAGAGGTGCGGTACCGGTGCTGGTTACACCAGTGAACCGTAGGGATTTCAGTGGTGAAGTGCTGAACAAAAGCTTCCCGGCATACGTACAGGCGATGAAGGAAACGGCGCAGGAGACGGGCACGCTGCTGATTGATTTGAATCAGGCAAGCTGGGAGTATTTTCAGGAGCTGGGCATAGAGGGTACCAAGTCCATCTTCATGTGGACGGGAACCACGGAGGACAACACCCATCTGCAGATGAACGGTGCGATTAAGGTAGCGGAGCTAGTGGCAGGGCTGGTGAAGGAGCTGAACATTCCGCTGTCTGCATGGGTCACCTTGGGCATACCGCTGGCGGACGGCGCTCCAGGCATACCGGAGCTGTCCGATAATAACGGGCATGATACGGGGCTGCGGGATGGCGATTATACAATTACGATGAATCTCTGGTGGGGCAATAATGGTACCCGCTTCAAGCTCTATGAGAATGGCGAAATGATTGAAGAAGGCGCTCTGACAGACCAGTCGCCGTCCGCCCAGTCGGTGCAGATCGATATTGCCGGCAGACAGAATGGAACTTATGTCTATACGCTGGAACTCAGCAATCCGCACGGTTCGGTGACAAGTGCACCCTTAACAGTAACGGTCACCGATGCCTCCCCGGGTCAGGCAGTGTTATCGGGCGATAACTGGGACGAAGACGGCAGCTATGCGGTTACGATGAATATGTGGTGGGGGACGAATGCGTCGGAATACCAGCTGTACGAGAATGGCGTATTGGTCGATACCCAGACTCTACAGGCGCATACCCCGGATGCCCAGTCCGCAGTCACTTCCATCTCCGGCAAAGCTCCCGGAACCTATGAATATGAAGCTGTCCTGAGCAACGCGGCTGGCGAGTCCAGATCCGCGAAGATGACGGTAACAGTGGGGGAGTGAGCGGCTGGCTGAAGAGTGGATGATGCGCGTGGTGGTGTGAGATTAACTGGAAAAGCCCGGGGAACCGGGCTTTTTGTGCTGCGAGAGATACATTTCATAGCTTGGGCTGAGTGTGGATGGAGGGGGAGCTGTGAAGTGCATTAATACCCCTGAATTTACCGAATGTGTGCCAAATGAGCAAATGAAGTGCATTAGTACCTCTGAATCCAGTGAATGCGGGTCAGACGGGCAACTGTAGTGCACTAGTGCACCTGAGCTACAGCAATCTTGCAATTGTACAGTAACATTCCTCTTGGCAGCGTGCTATTCTTGGGTCAGTAATACTAGCATTTAGCGCACAGTAGCACATATCACACTAGTTCCGAACCTAGCACACGGCAGTAACCAGCTCACTAATATCAGTACATTTGTTCAAAAGGGAGGCGGGGCCGGAGAGATATGTATGCGTTTACACTAAAGCGAGTTTGGATTCAATTTTTATTCGCTTAAGTTCCATTCAGCAGGCAGGTAATACGTTCATATTGCTACCCTGTATCTATTTATGTGCGTAAGGCCATGAGATGAAGGAGGCTTAATAAATGAAGTCTATCAAACACTGGATGCTTGCTCTTGTGATGACGCTGCTGCTGACCGTAATACCTGCGGGGGCGGGGAGCGCGGCGGCTGTGCTGGAGGAGGTGCCTTTTCCGATGGATTCCAGCAATCAGGCAGGGTGGTGGTCTCCTCTTGCCACCTATGGGCTTGGCTATGAGTATGCCTATATGGCCTATAACGCCCCGGGGTCGATCCCCGGCAAGCATACGGTAGCTATTGCAAGAAGGGACAACGACGGGCTATGGAGCAAGCTTCCGCTCATGGATGGGGCAACCCCGGCGGAATATCTTGATGATCTCGGGCATAACCAGCCATCTATGGCGAGGGACGGGAGCGGGCGGTTCCACGTTTTTGCGTCCATGCACAGCAACCCCTGGCGTTATTACCGTTCAGATACCGTAGGCGGGATTCCGCAGAACCACTCGGACGAGCTGCCCGCAGGCATAACGGTAACCTATCCGGTAGTCACGACTGCTCCGAATGGAGATCTGTATTTACTGGTCCGTGTTGACAAAGACCTGGCTGGCAAAAGAGAGGCCGTTCTGCTGCGCTGGAACAATGCCGATTCTGTATGGACTCAGGTCAAAATCGTTGCGGCACACCTGAACCGGTCTGTCTATCCGGACGACTTGGTCTTTGATGCGAACGGCGATCTGCATATCTTGTTCGAGTGGGCGTATTTTGCCGCCAGCCCGCTGCGCCATCAATTGTCCTATCTGAAGTACAGCCCGTCCACGGGTATGTTCAGCAAAGCGGACGGTACTCCCGTTGCAGCGCCGGTCTCCCTGACTACGGCAGATGTTGTGCAGCCTATGGCACCAAGCGAAGCCTATGTGCAGAGCGGCAGCGACCCCGGCGGTCCGGGGGTACAGAGTGCCAAGATGACGCTTGATTCAGCGGGCCGTCCGGTGATCGCTTACCGTTACCGTGAGGAGGGCAGCACAAGCTTTGCTGTGAAGCAGGCCACTTACGGTGCAGGGGGCTGGAACCTCCAGACCGTCTATAACGCTGCGCCCACCAATGCGGCGATTGATGTAACCTGGACCGGTACAGCAGCCAGAATCTATTATGTCCGAAGTAGCGGAACCGATCGTGCGTTCATGGCAGTGAATACCGGCGGTGGCTGGACGGAGAGCTCGCTTGCACCAGGTATCCCGGTTGAACGGTTAGCGGTAGACCGCAGTCCGAAGGGCATTGACACCTTGTATCTGGTAGATGTAACGAACCTGAAGCTCTACTACGGACGAAATAACTAGGCTGGGCAAGGGGAGTGCGCAGCATAGCTATCTAGCAAAGTAACCCCACAAAGTGGAGCTTCGGCTTCGAAGGTTACTCAGGTACTTTGCGGGGACCCCGAAATCTTATAAATTCTATAATGACAAAAAAAGAACCCGGACATTCGCCCGGGTTCTTTCATATTGCATATATACATACATGATGATATAATCAACTGCGACTATTTAATCTGTTCGAGAACATAAATAAGACATCTTATATTTAGATCATAACATGTCGCCACATAGAAGTCAAATTTTTTCTGCGCCCGATATGTTTCCGGTTCACAAGTTCTAATTCACAAGTTAGGGGAGATAGGTATGCGATCACTGGTTCTAGGGCTCAAGGACATGGACAATGCACCACTACTGCTGGTTGGCGGGAAGGGGCTGAACCTGAGCAAGCTGTCCCGAATGGAAGGCATCCATGTGCCTGAAGGCTTCTGTGTGACGACGGAGGGTTATCAGGAAGCTAACCGGCACAATGAAGCGTATCATACCTTGCTGGACCAATTAATGGTGATGCAAGGCCAAGACCCGGCGCAACTCATGGACATCAGCAGAGCGATCCGCGAGACGATTGAAGAATCCGAGATCCCACCCGGAATTGTGACGGCAGTAGCGCAGGAGCTATCCCGGCTTGGGGACGATCAGGCGTATGCGGTGCGTTCCAGTGCAACCGCAGAGGATCTGCCGCATGCGTCTTTTGCCGGTCAACAGGATACGTATTTAAATATAGTAGGCCTGGATGCCATTCTGGAACACATCCGCAAATGCTGGGCGTCGCTCTTCACAGACCGTGCGGTAATCTACCGGAAGCAGCAAGGCTATGATCACAGACAAGTCTATTTATCTGTCATTGTACAGAAGATGGTCTTGCCGCAGGTCTCAGGCATTATGTTCACTGCAGATCCTGTTACGAATAGCCGCAAGCTGCTATCGATCGACGCCGGGTATGGTCTGGGTGAAGCGCTCGTCTCGGGCATGGTATCTGCGGATGTCTACAAGGTGCGGGATGAGAACATCGTGGAGAAGCGGATTGCCTCCAAAAAGCTGGCGGTCTACGCATTACCGGAAGGCGGCACGGAAATCCGGCAGCTTGACCCTGTCCAGCAAGGGGCTGAGACGCTCACGGAATCACAGATTGTGCAGCTTGCCCGGATCGGAAGGCACATTGAAGCAAGCTTCGGAGGCCCGCAGGATATCGAATGGTGCCTGGCCGGTGATATCTTCTATATCGTTCAGAGCCGGCCGATTACAACTTTGTACCCCATCCCTGATTCCGGCGATTCAGAGAACCGCGCGTATATCTCGGTCGGCCACGGGCAGATGATGACAGACGCGATGAAGCCGCTGGGTTTATCTTTTCACCTGATGGTTACTCCTGCTCCTATGCGGGTAGCCGGTTCCAGGCTGTTCGTCGATGTCACCGCTTATTTGGCCTCACCAGCCAGACAGTCGATTATTGATACACTTGGAAAGTCCGATCCCTTGGTCAAAGACGCATTGCTGACAATCCTTGAACGGGAGGATTTCATCCCCGTGCCGCCAGAGCTTCAATCCGCCGCCAGTCCCGGTAAAAGCAAACCAGACATACCTTCTCCCCAGGAGCAGGAACCGCTCAAGTGTGATCCGGCCATTGTTACAGAGCTGATTAACAATAACGAAGCCTCAGTAGCTGAACTGAAGCGTGCCATTCAGGGGAAATCCGGCACGGAACTGTTTGATTTTATCCGTGAGGATATGAAGGAACTCAAGCGGCTGTTGTTCGATCCGCACAGTACGGCCGTATTCATGGCGGCAATGGATGCATCTGCATGGCTGAACGAGCATTTGAACGAATGGCTGGGCGAAATTAACGCAGCGGATACCTTATCACAATCGGTGGACAACAACATTACCTCAGCCATGGGCCTTGCGTTGCTTGATGCGGCCGATGTCATCCGCCCTTTTCCGCAGGTGGTAGATTATTTGCAGGAGCATATACAAGACGGGGATTTCCTGGCCGGACTCCTTTCATTGGAAGGCGGGCAAGCTGCCTATGCAGCGCTGACAGAGTATCTCGGTAAATACGGAATGCGCTGTACGGGAGAGATCGATATTACCCGAACCCGCTGGAGCGAGAACCCGGCGATTCTGATTCCGATGCTTCTTAGCAATATCCGGCAGTTCGCGCCTGGGGCCGGCAGACAGAAGTTCCAGCAGGGGCTTAAGGAAGCCCTGGAGAAAGAGCGGGACATCATGGAACGCTTGCGGTTGTTGCAGGATAGTGAGGACAAGATGCGGGAAACCAGACAACGGATTGAGCTGGTCCGGCATTACATCGGGTACCGTGAATATCCGAAGTACGGGATGGTCAGCCGTTACCTGGTATACAAACAGGCGATGATGAAGGAAGCGGAGCGGCTCGTGCAGGCAGGCAATATCCATGACAAGGAAGATATTTTCTATCTGCAGTTCGAGGAACTGTACGAGGCGGTTCGCACAGGGATATTCGATGACGAACTTATTAAGCAGCGTAAGGACGAATTTAAGTTAGCCGAAAAGCTTACGCCGCCCCGTGTCATCACCTCAGAGGGTGAAACCCTGTCCGGCCGGTACAGACGGGAGGATCTTCCGCCCGGTGCCCTGGCAGGTCTGCCTGTCTCTACAGGAGTGATCGAAGGCCGGGCGCGGGTCATCTTTAACATGGAGGAGGCAGATCTGAAGGAAGGAGATATTCTGGTCACCTCATATACAGACCCTAGCTGGACGCCGTTGTTCGTGTCCATTAAGGGGCTGGTCACCGAGGTCGGCGGGCTGATGACGCATGGAGCAGTGATCGCCCGGGAGTATGGCTTGCCCGCTGTTGTCGGCGTCGATAACGCTACCCGGCGGATTCAGGACGGGCAACGCATTCGCGTTGATGGAAGCGCAGGATATGTTGAGCTGCTATAATGTTTCATTAAAGACTATATTGCTGAGGCAAGGGGGAGCACTGGAACATGATTATATCGCTTGAAAATGTATCCTGGCGGCGTGAGCAGACGATGATTCTGCATGAGATGAATTGGCAGGTGGAGAAGGGACAGCACTGGTGCATAGTCGGTCTGAACGGATCAGGCAAGACGACGATGCTGAATGTCGTGAACGGCTATATCTGGCCGACCCAGGGTCAGGTGGAGGTGCTGGGCCACCGCTTCGGTGATGTGGACCTGAGAGAGCTGCGCAAGCGGATCGGCTGGGTCAGCACCTCTTTGCAGCAGAAGCTGTACGGCCATCAGACGGCGCTGAACATCATTCTGAGCGGCAAGTTCGCCACGATCGGGCTATACGACAAGACGGAAGAAGAGGACCTGAAGCAGGCAGCGGAGCTGCTGGAATTCCTGGATTGCTCGGCCCTGGCATCGCGCACTTATGATACCTTGTCGCAGGGACAACGCCAGAAGATTCTTATCGCACGGGCACTCATTGCAAACCCTGATCTGCTCATCTTGGACGAACCTTGCACGGGACTTGATATTTTTGCGCGGGAGCAGCTGCTGCAGATGATCGAGAAGATCACGAAGCAGGAAGGCGGCCCAACCTTGCTCTATGTGACCCATCATATCGAGGAAATTACACCATGCTTCACCCATACCCTGCTGGTTAAGAAGGGGGAAATCTATAAAGCCGATGAGACAGCAGAGTGCCTGAAGTCAGAGGTGCTCAGTGATTTCTTCGATACCCCGGTTGAGGTGCAGGAGCATCATAACCGGAGATGGCTTACGTTGGGTTGAATAAGAGGCGTTGCAGGCATCCATGACAAATAGTGTTTTGTACCCGGGAGACATGCCGTGTCCATTCCATCAAGTCCGCAATATTGTGTAGTGTAGGACCATAAAAACCACAATATTAGGAGGAATGACTTATGGCAGATGAAGGATGCAATCAGACCGCTTCCGGAGCTTGCTCACATGCAGAGGGAAACTCCACGACTGCAAGCGGGTTTGCTTCTCACGCTGAGGGCTATGAGACCACAGCCAGCGCTTCTGCGGCTCATGCTGAAGGCTACCAGACCATTGCATTTTTGGACACGGCCCATGCAGAAGGGAATGGAACGCTTGCCACAGCACCGGCCGCACATGCGGAAGGCTACAAGACCTATGCAATCAATGATGCTGCCCATGCTGAGGGGGGGTTAACTGTTGCTTCCGGAACTCAGTCTCACGCTGAGGGGGCTCAGACGACTGCTTCGGGTGTAGCTTCACACGCGGAAGGCAATCAAAGCACTGCAAGTGGAGAATATTCCCACTCAGAAGGCTACCTGACTGTAGCTGCTGGTTCTGCTGCTCATGCAGAAGGCTTCTCCACACTGGCAAATGGGTTTATTTCTCATGCTGAAGGTTCCTTCACTGAGGCCAACGGAAACTTTTCTCATGCTGAAGGTTCAGGTACAATTGCAGGTGCTCAGAACTCTCATGCTGAAGGGAACAGTACGGTTGTTCTTCCAGAACACACTGATGCTCATATTATGGGTACTTATGGTGAAACACTGTTTCCTGCTTCTTGGCATTTAGCCAATGGTAATCCAGCCACCCCCGGCCTGGCTGCTGCGCTTGAGGGGTCTTCCGGAGATTTATACCTTCTAGGCACGGTGAAGAATTTTGGGGCGGATTACGCTGAAATGTTTGAGACAGTGGATGGAATGCAGATAGAGCCGGGTTATTTTGTGACCACGGATGGGGAGCGGGTCAGAAGAGCAACCCCGGCAGATCATTACATCCTGGGCGTGGTCAGTGCTACACCTTCTGTCCTTGGAGACGCAAGTCCTTTGCATTGGAAAGACAAATACGAAAAGGATGAATGGGGCAGGGTCAAATATGAAGACCGGGAAGTGGAAGCCGTGACAGACAGCGAGGGCAATGTTCTGGTGACTGCGCATACTGTGAACGCTGCTGTGATCAATCCCCAATTTGACCCTTCCCAAACGTATGTGCCGCGGATGGATCGTCCAGAATGGGTGGCTGTAGGAACCATGGGCAAGCTTCTGGTCCGTGATGATGGAACCTGTCAGGTGAACGGATATTGTATGCCTGATGAGAATGGGGTGGCTACTGCTTCTGTCGAAGGGTACCGGGTCCTTGCGAGAATAGCACCGAATCAAATCCGAATTTATGTGAAATAAAGACGATTCAGCAAGAAGGTGCAGCTAAAAAATATAAAGCAGCGATCCCCTGTAACGGAGATCGCTGCTTTTGTTATGGAGGTATCCCTAAAAATATAGCCTAGAATTTATTGATACTTCGGCAGCCAGTCACCATGAGCCGCGATCAGATCGTCGCACATGCTGACAATGTCGTCCATCGACAGCTCGGCGGCGGTGTGCGGGTCCAGCATGGCGGCGTGGTAGATATGGTCCTTCTTGCGCGTCATGGCGGCTTCGATAGTCAGGAGCTGGGTGTTGATGTTGGTCCGGTTCAGCGCTGCGCACTGCGGCGGCAGATCGCCTACAAAGGTTGGCGTTACGCCGCTTCTGTCTACCAGACAAGGCACCTCGACACAGGCTTCACGCGGCAGATTGGTGATCAGGCCCGTGTTCATCACATTGCCGCCGATCTTGAACGGTACATCCGTCTCCATGGCTTCCAGGATGTAAGAGGCATATTCATGGGAACGCTCATGCGTCAGATCCTGATTGTTCACCAGCTCCCCGCGCATCTGCTCCCACTGCTTAATCTGTTCCACGCAGCGGCGCGGATATTCATCCAGCGGAATCTGGAAGCGTTCGATCAGCTCCGGGTAGTTCCGCTTGATGAAGTACGGATGATACTCGGCGTTATGTTCAGAGGATTCCGTAATATAGTAGCCGAATTTCAGCATCATCTCATAGCGGACCATATCGTAGTGCGGTTCAAGCTGCTTCTCCGCTGCACGCCGTTTGATTTCCGGATACAGGTCCTCGCCGTCTCTGGTAACTTCAAGCAGCCAGGCCATGTGGTTGATGCCGGCGATTTTGGCTTGTACCCCTGTCTTGTCAATGCCGAGGTGGTCGAATAATCCGGGAATACACTGCTGCACGCTGTGGCAGAGTCCAATAGTATTCACACCGCCGTAAGTGTTCATGACATTCGTCAGAACAGCCATTGGGTTCGTATAGTTCAGGAACAGCGCATCCGGGCACACCTCACGGATATCCGCTGCAAAATCCAGCATAACCGGAATGGTACGCAGATTGCGGAAAATGCCGCCAATGCCTACAGTGTCCGCAATGGTCTGGCGCAGGCCGTATTTCTTGGGAATCTCAAAATCCGTAATCGTACAAGGATCGTACCCGCCGACCTGAATGGCATTCACTACATATTTGGCACCGCGCAGCGCTTCCTTGCGGTCAGTATACGTATTGACGGTACAAGTGCTGCCGCTGCTTTTCTTCAGATTCTGGAGCATGCTGGCAGAATCATTCAGACGCTGGAGATCGATATCATATAGGGCAAGCTCGAAGCCCTGCAGAGCGGGCGTAGCCATGATATCTCCGAGGACGTTTTTGGCGAACACTGTACTTCCGGCACCGATAAATGTAACTTTGGACATAAGAGTCTAACCTCCTGTGGGTTGTGGGATATTAGGTTTCAGAAGCTTTTTTCGCTTGTTTCATCTATAATCACTATAGAATAGAACCGAAGTCCCGCCTATGGAGAAAGACAAGATAGATATGGAGGAATGTTGCATGAATCCGGATCACTACGAGTTCACTCTGGCCATTAACCTGACACCGGAGGAGCAGGATTTGTCAGTGCTGTTCAGCGGCGAGGGGAGACCGCTTCCCGGACATACCATTGGACCGTCCGTACATGATTTCTACTTAATACATACCGTTCTGGAGGGCGGAGGCCGGTTCGAGTGCGGGACATTCGCGGCCGAGTGCCGGGCGGGAGATACCTTTGTGATTATGCCCGGCTCCTTATTCAGCTATAAGGCTGACCCGGATATTCCGTGGCATTATGCGTGGGTTGCCCTGCAGGGGATTGGTGTTCTGGATCTGCTTAGAGCCGTGGGGATTACCAGGGAGCAGCCCTTTATCCGTTCCAGTGACGGCAACGCCCTTGAGCTGCATAGCCTATATGAACGTATCCGGCAGGCATTCAAGCAATCCGCGTATCCGCGGCTGGAAAGTCTGGAGGCATCGGGCTGGGCCCGGCTGCTGCTGCATCAGTTCGGACGGGATAATCTAAGCGCCTTGCCGCCGAATCCGTCCGGGATGCCGGAGATGATCGACCGGCAGATCGACCAGGCGATCCGCTGGATCTCACTGCAATACCATCAGCAGATCAGCATCGATCACCTCGCTTCCTCGCTCGGCTATCACCGGGTTCATTTATCCAAGGCGTTCAAGCAACGGACCGGCCTCTCGCCCAAGCAGTTCTTGCTTAAAATCAGAATGGACAAGGCCCGGGAGCTGCTGGGAAGCTTGCTGACGATTGAACAGGTGGCCTCCTCGGTCGGCTTCAATGACGCCTTGTATTTCTCCAAGCAATTCCGCAAAGCTACCGGCATGCCGCCGAGCGAATACCGGGCGGGACTTAGGAACGGGAACGAAAAAGATACAGGAGGATCAAGCATATGAAACCGCAAGTTCAGCGAATCCGTGATCTGACTATTGTGCGAAGAGGAGGAGGCCGCTTGCTGGTTATCGGCTGTGATTCCAGCGCCAGCATCGGGAATAAGCCGATGGATGCTTTGCAGACCCCACCTGATGTTGCAGGATATTATGCTGCCAGAGTTGCAGTAATGGAGGTATTGTCTGTGGGGGCGGAGATCTTAACGGTCATCGATACCCTGGCGGTAGAGAAGGAGCCTACAGGGAATGAGATTATCCGTGGCATTCACAAACTGCTTGAGGAAGCCGGATTAACTGCCGCCCACGTGAACGGCAGCACCGAGGATAATTTCGTGACCTGCCAGACAGGTATAGGAATCACTGTGATCGGGGAGGCGGATGAGACGCAGTTGAAGCTGGGGTGCTCACAGGGCGGAGACTGTATCGTGATGCTGGGCAAGCCGCTGGTCGGAAGCGCTGTTCTGGAGCAGGAAGCAAGCTTGTGTACCATCCGGCAGCTTCAGCTGCTCGCAGCCGCGCCGGAAGTCCATGACATTCACCCGGTCGGCTCTAAGGGAGCAGGATATGAAGCGGAGTTGCTCGCGGAGCTGAACGGCTGCGGCTTCCAGCCGGTGCCTGGAATAGCAGATAAGCTACAGGCATCCGGGGGGCCGGCGACAGCGGTGATTTTTGCGGCAGAGGAACGTAAGATGAGAGAACTTCAGTCCAGAATAGGCGGCGAAATGGAGATTATCGGTTATTTGCAGGATTGACCGGCCTGCGGAAGGTGAATACAGCGCGAACAAGGCGGCTTTGATTGAGCCAGATCTGGCTTGCCTGCGAACAAATGGATAAACGCATCTTAATTTCCCGCTTTCTGCGGGATTTACGGAGATAAGTGGAAAAACAGCAGCTGATGCTCATGGATTAGGCCATTTCAGGTAATGTGTAGGAATTTAAGTGCCCTTTTTCCAACTACGTCCCCAAGTGTGGCCCCATACGTTCCAGGCAGGTGGAGAAAATCCACCTGAATTCGCTCCCACAACGCACACCATTGACAGCTTTCCAATTAACAGTTATTATAGACACTCGTAGTCCTTGATCAAAGCGATGATGACAAGACAAGTACGATGATGATGACGATACAATGTCTTCAGCCTTTGAGGGACTACTTCTTTTTCGGACTAATCAAAGACTATATAAGTCTCTAATATCCGCAAAATAACCGTCGTCACCCGCACGTAAAGACACCATCCACCAAATTCAAGGAGGAATTACAAATGAAGAATCTGGAAAATGCTGATGTAGTCATTATCGGAGGAGGGCCTGCGGGGCTTAATGCTGCGCTGATGCTGGGGCGGGCACGAAAACGGACGATAGTAATAGATGCCGGGCGTCCGCGTAATGCGGTCACCCGGGAGGCGCATGGCTTCCTGACCCGGGATGGGATTGCCCCGTTTGAACTCCGGCGGATTGCCATAGAGCAGCTTGGGGCTTATCCGTCCGTCTCTCATAGTGAAGATACCGTAACGTCTGTTACCGGCGAGGATGGGGCCTTCCTGCTGGAGACAGCTTCAGGGCTTAGGATCACCAGCAAGAAGCTGCTGTTCGCCGCAGGCATGAAGGACCGCAGGCTGGATATTCCGGGACTTGCCGAGGTGTACGGGAAGAGCGCCTTTGTCTGCCCGTACTGCGATGGCTGGGAATTAAGAGATCAGCCGCTGGTGGTCATCAGCAGAGGGGCTGCACTCATGCATCTGGCGCCGTTGTTATACGGGTGGACTAAGCGATTTGCGGTCTGCACGAATGGACCCGATGAGCTCACAGAAGCGGAACGCGAGGAATTGCGCGCTCATGATATCCCGTTATTCGATGCTCCGATTCGTGAGATTTCTTCCAGTGAGGGCATAGTTAACCATGTGAAGCTTATGGATGGTACAGAGATTCCTTGTACCGGCATCTTCTTCCGGCCCGAGCTGACTCCGGGAACGGATCTGCCGGACTCCCTGGGCTGCCGGATATCCGAGCAGGGCATCCTTGAAGTCGGTGAATCCGGTCAGACCAGCGTACCAGGGATCTACGCTGCCGGGGATGTCGCCACGATGATGCATCAGTCCATAGCCGCCGCTGCAGCGGGCGCGATAGCTGCTGCAGCGCTGAACGGCGAGCTGAACCGGGAAGCTTGGAAGGCCGGGCTTGCATAATTTTTCCCCTTGCAGCAAAGGATAACATTACTATGAATATGAAATTCAAAGGGTAGAGCAGGGAGGGAGTACAGATGAATACTGCAAAGGAAGCAGAACCGGAGACCCGGCTGACCGCGCTGCTGGCAGAGAATGAACTGTTGTTGCGCGGAGTTTTTGATGGCTGTGAGGATGTGGTGTTCCATTCGTTCCAGACTGTTCATCGTACTTCCGCGCTCTGTGTGTACTGTACAGGATTATGTGATACGGAGCGGCTGGAGCAGCAATTGCTGGTACCGCTGGAGCAGACAGGGCTTGCAGTTGAACCGGCTGTGGAAGGGTCTGCTGAGGTTCCGGTTGCCTCGAGTCACCAGCTTAGAACCGTAGAACAAGCCGTCACAGCGATCATGGACGGTGAAGCTGTGCTTTTGTTGGACGGTCAGGCTTCTGGTCACGGATATCCGCTTTACAAGGTCCCCACCCGGACTCCCGAAGAACCGGCGGCTGAATCCACTGTCCGCGGGGCCCGTGACGGCTTCACAGAAGCTCTGGCTACGAATCAGTCTCTATTGCGTATGCGGCTTAAAACGCCAGCACTGAAGCTACACTCTAACACTATTGGAGAGTACAGCCATACGAAGGTCACCCTCGCTTATGTGGAAGGAATCATTCAGCCGGGACTGGTCACTGAAGTCAACAAACGGCTAAGCCGCCTGAATATCAAAGATGTGCTGGAGAGCCAGTATATTGAGCAGGGCATCATTGACCAGCCCTTTTCACCGTTTCCGCAGATGATTGCCACGGAGCGCCCGGATGTGGTGGTCTCCAATCTGCTGGAGGGACGGTTTGCGCTGCTGATCGACGGGACTCCCTTCAGCCTGATTGCCCCGGTTAACATGTTCTCCATGCTCCAATCCCCGGAGGATTACTACGAGAACATCTACATGAGTATTTTTGTCCGCTGGCTCAGATATATTTTCTATGCTCTGTCGCTCCTGCTCCCCTCAGCTTACGTAGCCATCACCACCTTCCATCAGGAGATGATCCCCACCGTGCTGCTGCTGAGTATCGCGCGGGCGAGAGAGGAGATCCCCTTTCCGGCCCTGGTGGAAGCGCTCATTATGGAGATAGCCTTCGAGGCGCTGCGGGAGGCCGGCGTCCGGCTGCCGAAGCAGATAGGTTCCGCCGTCAGTATCGTGGGCGCGCTGATTATAGGCCAGGCTGCCACCACTGCGGGAATTGTCTCTGCACCGATGATCATTATCGTGGCTATCACGGGCATTGCTTCCTTCATGGTTCCGCGTTATTCCGCCAGTATCGCAACCCGTCTGCTTCGGTTCCCCATGATGATTCTGGCAGGCACGATGGGGCTGATCGGCGTCATGCTCGGCATCATCCTGGTGGTCATTCATCTTAGCAGTCTGCGTTCGTTCGGCAGGCCCTATCTGTCACCGGCAGCTCCGACATTCAGCAAGGGCTTGAAGGATGTATTGTGGATCTCGCAGCCGCGGAGCAAATGATGGCAGCCGGACTTCACCAGAGAAGGGGATTCTTATGTTGACTGACAAAGGGAAAATATCGGTTACCCAGCTGGCCTTCCTTGTTTTCCCCTCGATTCTTGCCACCGCTATCCTGTCTGTCCCCGGGATCACCATGCATTATGCAGGACATGATATGTGGTTATCGCCCATCCTGGGCTCGCTGATTGGAGTAACGGTCATAGGGATCTCGCTTGGACTGAACCGGCTTTATCCCGGCAAGACCATTATGCAGTCCAGTCTGCTGATCGCCGGGTGGCTGCCGGGCAAGGTGATCGGGCTGGGTTTTCTGCTCTTTCTGCCCCATTTGAACGGCCTGATTATTCTGGAATACGGCGAGTTCATTGTGAATAATGCACTTCCCAAGACGCCGCTGCTTGTCATTATGGGGACGATGGTTGCGGTCTGCGCGATTAATGTAAGGCAGGGCATAGAGGTGGTCAGCCGGACCGCCCAGGTGTTCGTTACGCTCCTGGTGGTGATGCTCTGCCTGATCTTTGTGCTCCTGACCGGAGAACTCCGGCCTGCCGAGCTGCTTCCGTTCATGGAGAACGGGTTCGTTCCTATCGTCAAAGGCGCGGTGGCTCCGGCGGCATGGTTCAGTGAATATACTGTGCTGGCCTTTCTGCTGCCTTACATCAACAGCAAGAAACATCTGGGCCGGACGATGCTCGTTTCGCTTGTCGTAACGACACTGGCGATGACGGTGACCAACCTGTTCTGTCTGCTGCTGATGGGAGATCTCACGGACAGCTTTGCTTTTCCGGTGATGATTGCTGCACGTTACATTACGATTGCCGATTTCCTGCAGCATATTGAGGCGCTCATTATTGCGATCTGGATCTTCGGGATCTTTGTCAAAATCTCTGTCTTTCTCTACATCTTCGCCACCTCAGCCGCTGAATGGTTCGGGATGGACGATTATAGACCGCTGGTGATTCCGCTCGCCTTCGTAAGCATGGTGTTCTCTTACTGGGTAGTGACGGGCGCTGCGGGTGCGGCTGCGCTTATCAGCGCTTCGGCTAACATATATACAATGGTATTCCTGGTGGGGCTTCCCGCCGCAATCTATGGACTGGCTCTGCTGAAGAAGGGGCTGAAGCTTCTGAGCAAGGGATGATAAGGAGGGAGGGCAATGCGGGGCTGCAGAGTCATGATTATGCTGCTGCTGAGCAGTATACTGCTCAGCGGATGCTGGGACCGGACGGAGATCAATGACCTGGCCATCGTGCTCGCCACCGGCGTGGATTATAAAGACGGCCAGGCACAATTGACGGCCCAGATCTTCATTCCGCGTAAAGGAAGCGGCGGCTCGGAGAGCGGCGGGGCAGGTGAAAGCGCAAGCGGAGTCACCATGACCCGCACTGCTGAAGGAGTGAACATTGCGGAAGCCTTGAACCGGCTGCAGCGGAAGGTCGCCCGCCATATGTTCTGGGGCCAATGTGAGGTGATTGTGATCAGTGAAGAGGCGGGGAAGCAGGGGCTGCGTGAATTCGTCGATTTCTTCCTCCGTTATCCGCAGTTCCGCGAACATGCGTATATCTTCTCCAGCAAGGATTCCGCCAAGGATATTCTTGCCCTGCTGGACCCGCTGGAGCGCAGCTCCTCCGAATCTCTCCGGGAAATGGCGAATATGAACCTGGGCACGCGTGTGACTCTGCTGGAATTATCCCAATCCATTCAGGGAGCCAGCGGTTCGGCCATCCTAACCCGTATCCTGATTGCTCCCCCGGAACCGAACGATGGACCGAATGCGACGACCCCCTCACTCAAGGGGTTAAGCCTGTATAAGCACGGCCGTTATTCCCTCACTGTAAAAGAACCGGTAAGCCTCGGAGTACTGCTCATGATTAATGAGCTTAATAATATTATCATGCCGGTTACCCTGGAAGGGGAGAAGGGGGCCTTCTCGATCCTGTCTAAACAAATCACCACCATGCTGAAGCCAAGCATCGTAAACGGGGAATGGATGATGAAGGTCCGGATTGTGGCGAGTGGAGAGGTCGTTCTGAATACAACTGATGCCAATCTGACTGATCCGTCCAAGGTGATAGCGCTGAAGAAGGCTTGGGAGAAGCGGCTTAAGGAAGCTGCCGATCAGGCACTCCATATGTCCCAAAAGGAGCAGAAGACCGACTTTTACAGATTCGCCGATTCCTTCCGCAAACATTACCCGCAAGAGTGGAAGGCAAAGAAGGAACAGTGGGAGACTATGTACCCTGAGCTGCAGGTGGAGGTCTCCGTCAAGACGAGCATTACCGGGAACGGAAGATCAACCGGGCCCCAAGGCATACCAGAGCAATCGGCCCACTGACGGAGGGTACGCCTGAATTCCAGCAACCATACAAGGATGTGGGAAGCATGAAAATAGCAATGATCCTATCGATTCTGCTGCTGTCCTGCGGGATCATTATTTTTGAATTCCGGGGCAGTAAGGACAAGAAAGCCAGAAAGGTGATTGCAGGCATTACGTTTGCTGCGGCGGGTCTTACCATTCTTCTGTTATTTCAACCAGGCTTGCCGGGTCCCACCGAGCTGGTGAAGCTGTTGTTCGGCAGAATCGATCTGATTATGAAATGAAGCTAAGGCAGTCCCTCCGGGGGCTGTCTTTTAAGTTATTACCAAATTCATTTAAGCGATTACATTTTCTTATCTCCTGGGGTAGCTATAATGAAGAACAAGAGAGCTCCTTAATACAGCCGGAGGGATGGGAGAAATGAAAGCGGTTTTAAACAATCAGCAAGATCAAATCGGACTAACGCGAAAACACACCTTTTGGCTCAGGATCAGGAGAGATGCCCTACTCTACATCCTTTTGCTGCTGCCACTCCTGTACATTGCCATTTTTAAATATGCCCCGATTTACGGCTTGATTATGGCCTTTCAGGATTACAATATTTTTCAGGGGACGAGTGGAAGCGAATGGGTGGGACTTGATGTGTTCCGGTTTATTTTTCAGCAGGACAGCTTCTACCGTGCCCTCAAAAATACGCTGGTCCTAAATGTGCTGGATTTAGTGGCAGGCTTCCCGGCCCCGATTATCCTGGCGATACTGCTTAACGAGGTCCGGATGGCACGGTTCAAGAAATTAACGCAGACGATTCTCTATCTGCCACACTTCATGTCCTGGGTGATTATCGGCGGGATTGTCTATCTGATGTTCTCCAACAGCGGGATGGTGAATCTTTTCCTGGATAGCCTGGGCCTGTCGAAAATTGAATTCTTGTCGCAGAAGACCCCTTGGCTGGTCACCTATATTACTGTGGGGGTATGGCAGAACATCGGGTGGGGTACGATTATTTATCTCGCGGCGATTACCGGCATCAACAAGGAGCTGTATGAAGCGTCCGATATGGACGGCTGCAGCAGACTCCGCAAAATGTGGCATATTACACTGCCGGGCATTAAATCTACGATTAACATTCTGCTGATTCTTCAGATTGGCCGAATGGTATCGATCGGGTTCGACCGCCCGTTTGTAATGGGGAATTCACTGGTCAGCGAATATTCCGATGTCATCAGCACCTTCGTGTACAGAGTAGGTATCAGCTCGGGAGACTTCTCCCAGGCAACGGCCGTCGGGCTGTTCCAGTCTGTGGTAGGTCTGACCCTGCTGATCGGTGCCAACTATATTGCGAAGAAATTGGGTGAGGATGGGATATGGTGAGAGCGGCAAGCACGATACGAACAGGGCGGATTGGCCGGAAAAAAAGTGTGGCAGATATTGCGATTATAGTCTTTATTGTAGCTTTGTCGTTCACCTGCATTGTCCCGTTCCTATACATGATAGCGTTATCATTCAGCTCCAACGAAGCGATTATCTCGCAGAAGGTAAGCTTATGGCCGGTAGACTTCACTGTAGAGACGTATAAGACGATTCTGAGCGATGCCGATATGCTGTATACGCTGGGCTATAGTATTGTCCTGACCATTTTTTACACGGTGGTGTGTATGTTCCTGACGATCTGTGCGGCGTACCCGTTAACGAAAAAGCGGCTGTGGGGGAGAAATTTCCTGCTGTCCGCGCTGGTCTTCACGATGTATTTCAGCGGCGGTCTGATTCCTTCCTATATCCTGATTAAGAACCTGGGGATGATGGATACGATATGGAGTCTGGTGCTGCCGGGCGCGATGAGTGTATTTAATCTGATTATCCTGAAAACCTTCTTCAGCTCTCTTCCCGAGAGTCTGGAGGAATCGGCGTCCATTGACGGGTGCTCGGATCTGGGGATTCTTCTGCGGATTGTGCTGCCTCTCTCGCTGCCTTCGATTGCCACCTTAAGCCTCTTCTATGCCGTAGACCGGTGGAACGGATTCCAGGATGCCTTATTCTATATTACCAAAAAAGAGCTATATCCCATGCAGCTTAAGCTGTACCAGATCATCTCAGCCAACCAGCAGCTCGACAGCCAGCAGGGCGGCGAGGGGAGTGTCGGCTCGTTCATTGTGCCGGAGTCGCTGAAGGCTGCAAGCGTTATGTTCACCACCATTCCGATTCTGCTGATCTACCCCAAGCTGCAGAAGTATTTCGTAGACGGTGTAATGACAGGCGCGATCAAGGGCTGAAGCGGTACACTCCAAGGAAGGGGGAATGCTTGGCTGGGGGAAGTTGAAGCTGCCTGGGCAAGAAAGCTATAATCTGGATTACTATCATGATAAGAGATGAAAGGGTGGTATACCGTGAAGACAGGCATTAAGAAAATATCGGCCGTTCTGTGCAGCACCGTGCTGCTGGCCGGCGTTGCAGCGGGCTGTGGCGAAAGTGGCAAAGAGAGCAAAGAGACAGCCGCGCCGGAGTCGTCTAATGCAGCAAAATCTCCTTCTGATCCTCCTGCAAAGCTGACGGTGGAGGTGTTCGACAGAGGGGTTCAGGGCCAGCCGGATCTGAATAATAATTTCTGGACGAAATATGTGAATGAGCATTTCGGCAAGCCGAATAACGCCATTGTGGAATATGTACCGGTTCCCCGGTCCCAGGAGGTTGATAAGCTGAACGTATTAATGGCTGCGGGCCAGGCTCCGGACATCTCGTTCACCTATGACGGGACACTGGTGACCCGCTTTGCCAAAAGTGACGGCCTCTACACGCTCGACGAGCTGCTGGAGAGCCACGGCCAGCAATTAAAGGCTTATCTCGGGGAGAACGTTCTCGCTTACGGCAAATATAACGACAAGCAGGTATCCATCCCGGGCAAGCGCACCCTGCTGGCCTGGAACGGGATGTTCATCCGTAAGGATTGGCTCGACAAGCTCGGGATGCCGCTTCCGACCAATAGAGATGAGTTATACAATACGCTGGTGGCCTTCCGCGACAAGAACCCGGGCAATGTGAACGGCGTCATTCCCTGGGCAACGGCGGCAGCCGGCATGAACTACACCTTCGGCAACCTCGTTCAATCCTTCTGGGGCCAGATGTCAGAGGAGGAATTCGTCACCACGCCGAACTGGCTGAAGCCGGGCAACAAAGATGCCTACAAATGGCTGAATAAGCTGTATAATGAGAAGCTGATCAGCCCCGATTTTGCCCTGGACAAAACCACCAAGCAGGCGGATGCCGATGTCACCAACGGCAAGGTCGGCTTCTATGCCGCCAACTGGGATTATCCGATGACCCAGAAAATCCGTGAACCACTGAAGCAAAACTCGCCGGATGCCCACTATGTTCCGGTGGATACCTTCAAAAATGCCGAAGGCAAATACCTCAAAGAGGTATATAATGAGAACGGAATCTTCTCCTTCATTCCCAAAAGCAGCAAAAACGCGGAGCTGGCGGTCAAATATCTGAACTGGATGGCGGACCCGGAGGTGATGTTCTTCCTGCAGTTCGGTGAAGAAGGCGTTCACCATACGCTGAAAGACGGCATTCCGCAAGGGATATCACAGACCGGCGAGAAAATGCAGATGAGTAATTTGAACATGGATTATACGATGATTGTTAACGGCGCTGAGCTGGGTGACACCGAAAAGAACGTCAAAACCTATGCCGCAGCCCTGGCCTCCGGGGATAAGCAATATGAGGAACTCGCTATGGAATCGTACAAAATTAACACAACAGACGGCTATTCATCCTTCTATTACGGGGTACCGAACGAATCCAACATCAAATACGGCAAGACGCTGGGCGATATGAACAAGCAGATGATTGACCGGTTGATCGTGGCCAAGGAGTCCGAATTCGACGCCTTGTACGATAAGCTGGTCAAAGAATACATGGATGCCGGCGGTAAAGCGGTTCAGGAAGAGAATGTGAAGAACTACAGGGAAGTCACAGCGAATAAGAAGTAACATCTGAAATACGGATAAACCACCGGCTGTTCATTGGCCTGGTTTATCCGCATTTCCTTTGTGTAACCACATCAGAAGAATCCACAGTCTCAGGAGGATATCCATGTACAAGGTCATTATTGTAGATGATGAGTCGTGGGCGATTAGAGGGATCAGCAATGCCTTTGACTGGGAGCAGTATGGCTTTGAAATCTCGGGACAGTTCACAAGTGCATATCAGGCGTGGGAAGCCATCGCCTTGCAGGAGCCGGATCTGGTGGTCACAGATATCCGGATGCCGGAGATTTCCGGGCTCGATCTGATGAAGCGGGCCAAAGCGCAGGGCATAGACTCGGAATTCGTCATTATAAGCGGGTATGCGGAATTTGAATACGCCCAGGAAGCGCTGCGCTACGGGGCTTTGGATTACTTCCTGAAGCCGCTGGATGTGGATATGACCGATACGTTCCTGGCGAAGCTCGCCCTGCACTTCTCCCGGCGAAGTGCGGCGCGCAATCACCTTCTGTTGGATGCGCTTACCTCGGCAGATGAAGAGGAGATCAGACGCTGCCTTCCTGCCGGCTCGAATGCAGGCTGCTGCCAGGTGCTTGCTGTCCATTATGAGGCAGACAGACCGAAGCTCAGCGAACTGCTGAAGCTGGACGGGCAGCCGGTTCATGTGCTGGAGGTAGAGAACGGAGCAAGCACCCTGCTGGCGGTTCTGATCACAGAGCAGGAGAGTGAGCTGGAAGGAATCACGGATGAATGGCCTGCGGCCGCAGGCAGTCCAGGGCTTCCTGTGGTGGGGATCAGCAGTATCGGCAGCGGGCTTAAGCAGATCAGCAAGCTGATCAAGGAAGCCGAGCTGGCGGCCTCCCGGGTATTCGTGGATGAAGCTTCCGGCGCGGTTCACTATAATCCCAAGCTGCCTCTGGTGAAGCCCTGTATAGATGAGCTGCACTCTATAGTTCATGGCAATCAATACGACAGCATCGAGACATTCATCTTGGGCTTGCAGGAATACTTCAGGCTTCATGAGCTGGGAATGATTGAGGTGGTCTACTTATGGAATCAGGCCGTCGGACTTCTGACGAGCGCCTATTCGGAAGAACTCAGAGACATGGAGCTGGAGTTCCTGAATTATGCCGAGCTGAAGGAGCGGTTCGAGGATCTGGAGTCGCTGTGCAGCTTCCTGCATGACGTTCTTACCGTGCTCCGGCAAGGGAATAGCCGTGCTTTGCAGGAAGGGGATATTCTCTCCTGCTTCAACCGGATGGTCGCCTATATCGACCGGAATTATGAGCAGAAGCTGTATCTGAAGGAGCTGTCGGTCCAATTTTTCATCAATCAAGTGTATTGCTGTCAATTGTTCAAGAAGAATCTGGGCAAAACCTTCTCTGAATACGTGGCTGAGCTGAGGATCAGGAAAGCCCGCGGGCTTTTGCAGCAGACAGACCTGTCCATTGAGAGCATTGCCATCCAGTCCGGGTATGTAGATTACTATTATTTCAATAAGGTGTTCAAGAAGCACTGCGGGATGACGCCCGCCAAATTCAGAAAAAGGGAAAGTGAACGGAGCAGCAGGCCATGAAGACCGGCAAGGTGAAATTGAAGCATCAGCTATGGCTGTTCATCGTGTGCTCCATCCTGATCTTTATGGTCATGGAGTTCTACTTCTTCTACAGCTTCTCGAATCTGACACAGAAGCGTGCGGTCACCTACAGCAACAAGATGATTGAGCAGACCCGCCGCAAGATTGATTCGGTGTTCAATGATATCCGGATCAGCACCGGCTTTGCGGTCAACAGCAAGCTGATTCAGGAATTCACCATAGCCGATGATGATTACAAAAGGGCGTTCGACAGCGCTCCCTATGCCCTGGATCTGATGGAATATATGCGGTCCTTCAATTCCTATGTGAACGGCATCATGATCAATGACCTCCAGGGAAGACGCCTCTCCAGCGAGGATTCTGCAAGCGGCGATATTTTTTATATTAACCTGTATGAGACCTTTATCCGCCCGTACAAGAACGATCCTGCGCTTCGGCAGAAGGGGAAGTTCACCGCCATTCTGAAGGATGACCGGACAGGGACAGATCAGTTCTTCTATATTGCTCCCATTGTGGAGTCGATCGGGGGCGTCCATTTCTCACAGATTACGGGTTACTGCATGGTGATGGTCAATATGGACAAAATGCAGGGACTGGTCGCGAATACGGAATTAACGCAGAACTCCACCTTGTATATTCTGAATAACCGGGACGAGGTGGTTGCCTCCACCAATTCCTATGCGCGGGGCAATGTGATCAAAGATGTGCTGTCTATGGACAAGAACCAATTACTTAACGGGGTAAAAGCAACGATCGGCGGCAAGGAGGTTCTCGTTCAGGTTAAGGGGCTGGAGCAGGCTGACGGGTGGCGTGTGGTCAGTATGATCCCGGTGCAGGAACTGACGGCCGACATGATTCCCATGCGGAAGGTTAGCATTATGGTCGGCCTTGGTATTATTGTGAGTATGATTATTACAGGCAGCTTCTTCTTGCACAATCTGATGCGTCCCCTGATGGGATTGGTCATGGATATGAAGAAGGTGGCAGGGCGGGACAGAGGCTTCCGGATCAAAGTCCGGTTCACCAACGAGGTGGGGCTGCTGGCCCAGGATATTAACCGGATGATGGACGAGATGGACGAAATGACGCGGGAGATGTTCAATACCCAGGCCAGACTATATGAATCCGAGCTGAGCCAGAAGCAGGCGGAGTTCTCTGCCCTGCAGAGCCAGATTAATCCCCATTTCCTGTATAATACGCTGAATTGTATCAGCAGCATCGGACTGGAGTACGGAAGCCGGGAGATTGCGCAAATTACGTACTGCATGTCCAAGATTTTCCGCTACAGCATCAAGAAGGATGATCTTGTGCAGATCCGGGAAGAGGTGGACTGCATTCAGGCTTACATGAAGATTATTCTGATCCGCTACGAGAATAAGTTCTCGCTGGCGCTTGATGTGGAGGAGAGCTTGCTGGAGCAGCAGACGCCCAAGATGATCCTCCAGCCCATCGTTGAGAATTCGGTCTATCACGGGCTGGAGCGGATGGATCAGGGCGGAAGCCTTCAGATTACCGGGAGACTGGATGAGTCCGGGGATGTGTGCTTCAGTATTACGGATACCGGAAGGGGAATGGAGCCGGAGGAACTGGCCGCCCTTCAGGGCAAGCTTGGCCTGGAGCATAAGGAGCTGGCTCTGACCGGGCAATCGGCACAGGGCATCGGGCTGCTGAATATTCATAACCGGCTCCGCCATCTGTTCGGCGAGGGGTACGGACTTACCGTTGACAGCCGATTGGGCTATGGGACAACCGTGAACGTGAAGATTCCGAAGCTGCCGGGCAGCGGAGATAGCAAGTGAGTGTGTATCAGGGGACCTCCGTTAAGCGGGAGGTGCCCTGTTTGTCTGCATGGGGGAGGGCTTAGCCGCCACACCGCCGCTATAACAGAGTAAGGCCTCTGGATGATTCAAGCGGGAAGGGAAGAGTGATGATTAAGGTGGATGTTACCTGGGACGAGTTGAGCTTACAGCTATTGAGTAATGAGGAGCATTAATGCACCTCAATTCGGCGGTTATGAGAAATTCGGGCGAATGAGGGATATTTGTGCACCTGATTTTGCCGAAAGCAGGCAATATCCAGAAATGAGGAGCACTAATGCACCTGAATCTGGCGGGCGCTCCCCTTGGAGGCGGGCCGGAAGGGGGAACAGTTGGATTTAGTCCACCTGCTAATGGAGATACGGCCAGCTTGAGCCCAGCAGGTGGATAATCAACACTTACTCAAGCGCTATTTACTTAAAGGGCCGAAATCCGTGAGCAACAGTTGCTCTTTTTCCACTTGTTCCACTGCAATCATCAGAAGTCGCAAATTTAAGCTGCGTTTATCCAATTATTTGTTTACTAAGTATCCATTTGTTTGTTTACCCTGAGCCTGGGTTCGTTTTCGCGCTGTAATTATTTACGACTAAAACGGTTACAAAAACAATTTAAGATAGTCCATTTTTTTAAGCAGCCGAGGAAGGTATT
This sequence comes from Paenibacillus sp. FSL R7-0204, assembly GCF_038002225.1. Classification (NCBI taxonomy): domain Bacteria; kingdom Bacillati; phylum Bacillota; class Bacilli; order Caryophanales; family Paenibacillaceae; genus Paenibacillus; species Paenibacillus sp. FSL R7-0204. The sequence goes on along the minus strand of NZ_JBBOCA010000001.1, from coordinate 3,992,912 downwards.
ATGAGTACGCCAGACGGAATTATCATTCCTGCGAGAAGGAGATGAAAAAAATGAAAGCGGTTTATTTTTCCCGGAAAGAACAGAAGTGGTCCAGAATAAGCGTCAAAGCTACACTGCTCAGCCTCGTGGTTCTGCTCATGCTGCCTCAGTGGGGAGGGAGAGCTGCGGCGGAGGAGTCGGGGACGTCACTGCCAGAGCCGGTAGTGGCTGCACAAGGAGGATCGAATGTGACGGATTTCTACAATGTCATCATGCAGACCGGGGCCGATCCCTGGGTATACAAGCACACGGACGGCTATTATTACAACACCTTTGTTAATGCCAGCGGAGTGATGATCCGCAGGTCGAAGACCATCACCGGCATTGAAGCAGGCGAGCGGAGTCTGGCTTGGTCGCCGGTTAAGGGAACCATGTACAGCTCCAATGTGTGGGCGCCGGAGATGCATTACCTCAAAGATACCGACGGCCAGTACAAATGGTATATCTACGTTGCAGCCGATAACGGAACCAACGCCAACCATCGCATGTACGTGCTGGAGAATGCCAGTGCTGATCCGCTGAGCGGAAGCTGGACCTTCAAAGGCAAGATTACCGATGCCACGGACCGCTGGGCGATTGACGGCACTGTGCTGACGATCGGTGACCAGCACTACTTCATCTGGTCCGGCTGGGAGGACACCGATGGCAGCTTTCAGAACCTGTACATCGCCAGAATGAGCAATCCATGGACGATCAGCTCGCAGCGCGTGCTCCTGTCCACACCGGAGTATGACTGGGAGACCTCCCCCGGCCGGATTAATGAAGGCCCGCAGATTACGATCAAGGGGAACAAGATCAATCTGGTGTACTCCGCCAACGGAAGCTGGACAGACAGCTATAGTCTCGGCTTAATCACGGCCAGCACCAGCGCCGATCTGATGAATCCCGCTTCCTGGACCAAGCGTAATCAGCCGATCTTCTCCAGCGCGAACGGTGTCTATGGTCCGGGCCATCACAGTATCGTGACTTCACCGGACGGGACCGAGAACTGGATCATCTACCATTCCGCCCGCTGGCCGGGCTCAGGCTGGACCCGCAATGTCCGCGCGCAGAAGTTCTCCTGGAACGCAGATAACACGCCGAACCTGGGAGAGCCCGTTAATCCGAACAGTCCGATAGCAATCCCATCAGGCGAGCCAGCCCGGATTCGTTATGAAGCAGAACAAGCTCTGCTTGTAAAAGATCCCGCTGGCACTTCATCCCCAGCGGTCCGGCGCGAAAGCTCCGCCTCCGGCGGGATGAAAATTACCAGCCTCGCGAACGCCTACGACTACGCCCAGTTCAACGTCAACGTGCCGGAAGCGGGCTTCTATGTGCTGTCCGTGCGCAACAGCAACGGTTCAGCGAATGCCGGGGACGCCTCCCATATTCTGTCGGTCAACGGCGGTCCTGGAGCGTCGATGAATATCGTCTATTCCGGCGCGAACCGCTGGGGAGCCTCCACGGCGAAAATCTATCTTCAGCAGGGAGACAACGTTCTCCGCTTCACCAAGGGGAACAATCTGGCCGACATCGACAGCCTGGATCTATCCCGGCTGAATACCTCGGAGCTGCTTTTTGGGGCTCCCGGATATACGTTTGGTCTTAACGAGGCCCGCAGCCTGCCCCTCTATACAGTAACAGGCACTACTTATTCTGCTGTCACGGCGGGTGTGGTCCTGACCTCGTCCGATACGAGTGTAGCCGGGATTCAAGCAGGGAATCAGGTGAAGGCCGCCGGGGCAGGAAATGCAACCATTACCGCCACCTATAACGGCAAAACCGCAACCGTTGCAGTTAACGTCAAGGCTGATCCGAAAACAGTACAGTCCTTGGCGCTCAGCGGGCCGGAGCCTGTGCTGATCAGCGGCCAGACGAGTTCACCGCTGCGGGCAACAGCATATTACAACAATTATGAAGTTCAGGATGTAACAGGAAGTGCGCAGTACACCAGCAGCAATCCAGGCGTGGCGGGAGTTGACCCGGCTACCCATACGGTAAATGCCGTTCAACCGGGCATAGCGCAAATTACAGCCGTATCCGGCGGCAAGCAAGCTACCTTCGGCATAACGGTCATTGCCGCTTCAAATGCCGTTCAGGTCACTACAACATTAAAGACGCCTTCAGGAGTGGTTCCTGCACTTCCGGGCGTTGTAAATGCCGTCTACCACAACCAGACGGTTCAGGCCCAGGTGGCCGGCAGCGAGAAGGCAGGACTGGACTTCAGCACCATTGGCACGGTTCAGATTCCTGTGACGCTCAAGATCAGCGGCCAGGAGTTGTCCTCCACTATCTCTGTAGAGGTTGTACCTGGTTATGGTCTGGATGAGATCGTAAGTCAGTTGCGCAGCAAGCTGGCAAATAACTCTTATCCGCTTGGAAACGGGGCAGGCAATTATAGTGCAGCCAAGTATGCGGACTTCGTTGCCGCCGTGGATCATGCGGAGGCGCTGGCGGGCAATGCGGAATTGACGCAGGCGCAGTTCAATGCAGAGCTGAATGCACTCACTGAAGCGGAAGCCGCCCTGCTGGCTTCGCTGAATACCACACAGAACGGGATAACTTATAAGGCATACCGGGATTTCTCCGGCGATACAACCGGCAAATATCCCTATGGCATTACAACGCAGGATCTGACGAATGGCGCCGCCGCTGTGGTTCAGGAGGAAGCCGGTAATAAATTCCTGCGGCTGACCACAACCGGAGTAGCGGGCAAAGCCAACCTGTTCCTGCCCTATGCGGGGGATGTAAACGCTGAAGGGAATCAGCGCATTGTCATCGAGTACCGCGTCCGCTTAAACAGTAACTTCCAGTATGCCAACGGCGCTATGGTAAGAAATGATAGCGGGACCGGCAACTATTCGATGGTGACGGCGTTTGATTCCGGGAAAATCCTGGTGCAAAATGGCGGCTCCAACAAGGTAAAGGTGAGAGACTTCTCGCTGGGCACATGGTATACCATCAAAATGGTCGCGAACTGGGACGCCAAGACGTACAGCGTCTATATCAACAATGAATCTGTTCCGGCTGCTACAGATTTCGCCTTCCGCCATACCGGCGGCGGCACGCTGACCGGACAGCTGTTCGGCGTAGACGGTTATGCGAACGCGTCCATCGATTTTGACGATTTCAAGGTTAGGGTTATCGGAGATTAACCAGCGGAGGGAAAGACAACATGTCAAGTCAAGCTTACGAAAAGTTCACACCGTTACACAACGCCAAGCTCGTTCTGGGGTATCTGACCTCTATGGTGGATGCGCAGGAAGACAATCTGCCCTATTGGCTGGTACTGCCGCACAAGAAGCCTGCCGAGGCAGCCCATTGCCGGGTGGACGATGCGGAGCTGGTCGGCTCCTGGTATGAGGCCATAGATGCGGTGCGCAAAATGCTGAAAACGGAGGAAGGCGCTGCGGTGCAGCAATCCTTTTACCGTCATCTGATGAAGTCCTGGGGAGAGCACGGCCTGCGCTTTCATGAGCCTTATCCGTGGACGCATACGAATCATAGTTCTTTTCATGAGATGGGCTATATTCTTCCCGCGCTGAACCGGATGCTGGAGAATGATCCCGGGGATAAGGAGGCGGAGAGCAGAGCGGCCGGGCTGGTTAGGGGAATGCGCTCCCTGGTGATTGAGCGGAAGGTCCGAACGTTCTGGTCGGGGGATTATGAGGAGCAGGAGCCGCTGTACGAATTCCCGAATGATGTGTATTTGAAGGACTGCGGATTCGATCTGTCCAGGCATACCGGGCGGGGGGAGCAGGCGATCCGCAATGCCATTGTCCTGCATTCTCTGGTGCGCAGATATGAGATTGCCGGGGATGAGGCGGCACTTGATCTCGCAACGGGTCTCGCCAACCACCTGCTCGGACCTTCGCGCTATTTCAATTACAAGATGGAGTTCTTCGGCCATGTCCATTCCGCAGGCTGGGTAGCTTCCGGTCTCGTACATCTGGGCCGGGTAACAGGCAAGGAAGGGTATATTACCGCAGGTAAAGGAATCTATGATTATATCCGCAGCCTGTCCTCCTCCTTCGGCTGGGTGCCTGAGTATGCCCAGTGGCATCCGCCGCATGAGGAGCATTGCGAGACCTGCTGCATCAAGGATATGATCGAATGTGCGAATGAGCTGATTCTGGCCGGATATGAGGAATATTGGGAGGATATGACCCTGTTTGCGCGGAACCAGCTGGTGGAGAATCAGCTAAAGGTATCTTCCTACGTAGTCACAGACAACACCCGGCCTGACGAAGCAGGCATAACCTACAGGGAGATTGATAAAAGAATGATCGGGGGCTTCACCGGAGGCTCGCTCGTCAATTCCATGTCATTATCCAAGTTCCGCTCTATTGCGGGCTGTTGTGTCGGCATGGCTCCGGTAGCCCTGGAGATCATATGGAACCGGGCGGTGGAATTCCAGAATGGCACAGTAATCGTCAATATGCCGGTGGATAAAGAGACGGAGGAGGCTGCCGTCATCATGAGTTATCCCGATCAGGGATATATGTCCATTACAGCCAAGCAGCCGTGCGATGTTGCGGTACGGGTCTATGAATGGATGGGGCAGAACCTCAGCATGAAGATTAACGGAGCCTTCTGCACACCTGAGAGGGAAGGAAATCTGCTTGTTATCCGTAGTATAGGAGCAGGGGATACTGTAGAACTGGAGCATCCAATGGAAACACTGACTGTGAAGGAGATCGTGCGCGGCGAGGAATATAAGGTATCCTGGAGAGGCTGTGATGTCGTAGATATCTTTCCCCGGGGAGAGCATTTGCGGCTGTACCAGCGTGATTTACGCCTCCCGAAAGTATATCCCACGCCAGAAGATATTCACTTCACCGGAGCGGCCAATTACGGGCCCACCCAGCAGGCGCAGGGGAGCAAATAATTTCAGCGCTGGAGCAATAAGCCGTAATTGAAGCATAAGCCACAAATAATCCGCAATTGAAAAACCGCACCGCGCAGATATTGCTTGCGGGGTGCGGTTTTTTGGCGTTTTAGATATTTCTCTTTTGCCGGGAAGATTGAGGCTGTACCTCTTACTTGTGATTGGTCTTCCTGATCAAGTCCACGCCATCGTAAGCCAGACTTTCCACACTTGGCGTCTTCTGCAGTAAGTATTGTTCCAAAAAGGTCTTCGTATAGTCTGTAACCAGATTTCGCATTTCCATCGCATCCCGTTCGCCTCTGAGCTCCTCACCAGCTCCGGTAAACACGATGTCGCAGTAGTCTAAATGCGCAACCCGGTCAACAGAGAAATAATAGGTTTCCCTGCTATTGTTAGCGCCAATGACCGCATTCATGTTGTAGTTGGGTTCACGATACAGCAGCAGGAACGGCGTGTTAAGATCGCTATCGAGGAGACCGAATGCACCGCTGTCTAAGCCAATCCCGCAGGCGAACCGGTCGTCGTCCCGGCAGACCATCGCCGTCGTAAGCCCTCCATACGAATGTCCGATGATGCCCATGCCGGTGTCAACAAGCAATCTGCCTTTAAAGATAGAATCCAGCTCTCCAGTGTCCAGCTTGTACAGAACATCGGCTACAAAACGCACATCTTCTGCCTGTAACTCACTAAACTCTGTTAACTTGGCAACTACCGGGAGTGCAAGCACGTTACGGCACATCTGAACGGCAGTTTCATCGTCAGGCCGCAGCTCCATCGTACCAGCCAGCGCCAGCATCTCCGGATCTTCAGACAACGCTATGATAGCATCGGAAAAATCCTTGGATACATTAAACAGACGCCCGTCTATACGCTTATACATCGTGCTATTCGGATGGCCGATGCTTACCACTACATATCCCATGCTGGCCAAGTCTGTACAGAGCACTGTTCCCCATTCCGGAGAGCCGCCCCCGCCGCAGACATAGAATAACACCGGGTAGCGCTGTTCCTTCGCAGAGAGAGCAAGGTCGACGTAACACCGGGTCTTGAACTCTATGGAGAAAAAATCGCTCGTAACATACCCGGTGACGAGTGGCTGATCCTTTAACATCCCGTAAACTTCAGGAAACATGTATGATGATGTAGCTTTACCTTCGCTGCTGTCAGACGGATAGAACACGAACGCCGTCAGTTCTCTCGTGGAATGATCCGCTGCCGTGTACTCCAGATCCATCTGAGTCCGGCCAACAGTATAGCTGCCGACAGGTGCTGGAAAAGCCTCATAAGTTTTCATATGCTTGTTCATACACTTCTACTCCTTTGCTTTTTTAATATCGCTAACCAGCTCGGAATATTTATGATCTTCAAGCAGACCATGACCCATAAAGTCAGCAAAGTATTTGCTAAGCTTATGCTGCATCTGAGAATCCTTAATCCCGAATTCCCTGTAAAACATGACTAAATTAAACTGCATAGATTCAAACATAAATGAAATCAGGTCATCGTCAATATCAGGCCGGAGATATCCGTCCACCCTCAGCCGCCGTATAATGTCTTTGATTAAGGGGAAGGACTCGCCCTTTAGCACATTCAGATATACTTTAAGTAAAATGTCCTCGGGAATGTGTAAAAAAGTCTCAGTAAGCTTGATCTCCAGCTCATTCAGCGGCTCGGCTACATTGCCATTCACGTTACCAAATAAGCCGGTAAGGAAAGACCGGAACAGGGAATCTTCAGTACTGTTATTAAAATACGCAGCTCTTTTCCGGGTCACATTGCGTATTAAGTGGCAATACAGGTCATCTTTATCTTCAAAATAACGGTAGAAGGTTCCGGGGTGCATAGACAAACTATCCAGAACCATCTTCATTGATATATCCTCATAAAGATGATCCACAAAAAGCTGCATAGCCCTGTTCGATATTTCCTCGCGCCTGGCTTCAGCCAATCGAAAGAACGTATTTTTTGGCATCGCGTCCTCCTTTAATGCTTGGTGTGAACTCATTCACACTATATCGATAATCAATTCACATGTCAAATATCGGAGCCGGAACAATGGCATTAAAAAACCACAACCCGCAAGTAACACTTGCGAATTGTGGTTTGAGGCCTTAGAGCAGAATACGAACCTCGCCGCTCGACAGATATTCCTCCCCGCCATTCGGATACCGGACCTTCAGGCGGCAGTCATTGTCGATATCAACGGCGGTTGCCGCTTGCTCTTGATGCTCCTTAACAACCATGACTGTCTCACCCAGGGACATCATACGCTGCCGGTAGTCGGGCAGGAACAGCCGTTCCTTAAGCTGCTCATAATAACCCATGAAGCGGTTCAGCACTTCGGCTGTAAGCCGGTTCCGTAAATCCCCTTCGGGGTTGCCGGCCTCATAGATTGAGGTTGCCACTCCTGACAGCTCTGCGGGAAAGCCTCCGGAGGGCAGCGTCACATTGATCCCGATCCCGAGTACGGCATAATCCAGCCACTCGCTCTCCAGGGACAGGGAAGCCTCGGTGAGGATTCCGCACACCTTTTTGCCGTTCATGAATACGTCATTCACCCATTTGATCTGCGTGCTGAGGCCGGATACGCTCTCGATAGCCAGAGCCACCGCAACGGCAGCAGAGGTAGTCAGTAGCGTAGCATCCGCCGCCGACAGCCGGGGACGCAGCAGGATGCTCATATAGATGCCCGTCCCTGCAGGGGAAAAGAAAGGCCGGCCTTTCCGGCCCCGCCCGGCGGTCTGCTCCTCCGAGAGAATAACTTTGCCTTCCGCTTCACCGCCGGAGGCCAGCGCCTTCACCAGCTCGTTCGTGGAAGCCACGCTCTTGAAAACTTCAAGCCGCAGCGTTTGTCCCCTGGCATCCAGGTATTTGGCAACTGCTGCGGCGGACAAAATGTCTGTCAGGGGGGACATGGAGTATCCCTTATTGGTGACGGCCTGAATGGAATAGCCGTCGCTCTGCAGCGATTTAATGGCCTTCCAGATTGCGCTGCGCGTTACGGACAACCGCCCGGCGATGTCCTCGCCGGAGAAGTATTCACCCTTATTGCTGTCCAGTAAGGCCAGGATATGTTCTTTGACTGTCATGCCTATAAACCTCCACAAGTATAACGTTCCGATCTCATCTCTTTAAGTATATTAACATGCTTAGGATCATTAGAAAAATCAGGTATACACACATCCATATTGTGAACCAAATATTAATTTATGGTTTACAATAAAACCGTCCTCCACTATAATTCAGCTTGTTGGCTGGACTCCCTAACCGGAAGGCCGTCCAATTCCTGTATCTTATCTCGTGGAGGTTATTGAATTGAGAATCAAAGAGTTAGTCTATGCGGCCTTATTCGCCGCGCTTATCGCGGTGCTTGCCCTGATCCCGCCAGTATCCCTCGGTTTCATCCCTGTTCCTGTTACTGCCCAGACGCTTGGTGTCATGTTGGCCGGCTGTTTTCTGGGCTGGCGGACGGGTGCGCTCAGCCTGACCATTTTCCTTATCCTCATCGCGTTGGGCTTGCCGGTATTACCAGGCGGACGCGGCGGGCTGGCTATACTGGTTGGACCGACAGCAGGCTATCTGTTCAGCTGGCCGCTGGCAGCCGGACTGATCGGCTGGTTTGCTGAAGCGGTCTGGCCGAAAGTGCGGGCCTGGAAGCTGTTTGCCATTAATCTGATCTTTGGCGTTCTGCTTGTGAATCTGATCGGTGCTTCTGCCATGGCCTGGATCACGAATACTCCGCTCTGGACCGGACTTGCCGGATCTGCGGCTTTTCTGCCCGGAGATCTGATCAAGGCACTGCTGGCTGCTGTGATTACGATGCAGCTTAGGCCGCTCAGTCCGCTTGAAGACAAGAGAAGGGGATAAGCAGCGATGAATCTGGCCGAACTTATTCTGGAACGCGCACAGCAGGTCCCGCACCGCATCGCGATATCGGACGGGCAGGAAGAGTTTACATACGCAGAGCTTGCGGAGCGTGTACGGCAGGTTGCAGGCGGCTTGCGTCATGGCGGTCATACGACGCAGCCCATCGCTATCTTAAGCGGCAACCGCATAGAATTCTCCGAGTTTCTGCTTGGCGCCATCTATGCAGGCTGCGCCCCGGTGCTGCTGGACCCGAACTGGCCGCAATCCGTTCTGGAGCAGGTCATCCGGCAGTGTAAACCCGGGCTGATCGTTAGTGAAGCGCAATATGCTGCGAAGCTCGCAGGCAGCAGCTTCTGCGGAATGATCCGGTTAGTCTTTGACATCGGGCCGTCAACCGGCAGCTACAGGGAGTGGCTGACTGGCTTCGGGCCGGAGGCGGCCGCAGTGAAGAACCCTGAACTGCTGTTCATCGGATACACATCAGGGACGACCGGGGCACCCAAGGGCTATATGCGAACCCATCAATCCTGGGTAATGAGCTTCGCGGCGACAGAGCAGGCCTTCGGCCTGCATCAGATGCAGCATGTGCTTGCGCCCGGACCCTTAGTCCACTCCCTGTCGCTGTTCTCCCTGCTGCAATCTCTCTACAGCAGGGCCACGTTCCATCTCCTTCCGGAATTCGATGCAGAGCGCGCACTCACCCTATGCTCCCGTGTACCGGATATGATTCTGTTCGTTGTGCCCGCCATGACCGAGGCGTTATTACGCCAAGCGGAGTCAAGCAATGCCGAGGTGTCCGTGCAGGCCTTAATCAGCTCGGGCGGCAAATGGCCTATGGCTTCCGCACAGAGATGCCGTGAGAGGTTCAAGGGAGCGAAGCTCTATGAGTATTACGGCTCATCTGAAGCCAGTTATATCAGTTATCAGGAGCTGACCGGAACCGAGCTGCCTGACGCTCTGGGCCGGCCGTTCAGCGGGGTAGAGCTATTGATCTGCGATGAACAGTTCCGTGAGGTTCCTCCGGGTACGGTGGGCGAGCTGTATATCCGCAGCGATATGATCTTCGCCGGATATCATCTCCTGCCGGAAGAGACGGCGCGGGTATTCCGGGAAGGCTGGCTGCGGACAGGCGATTATGTTGTGCTGGATGAGGAGGGGCAGCTGCGCCTGACCGGACGCGCAGGCAGCATGATCAAGAGCGGGGGACTGAAGGTGTTCCCCGAAGAGGTGGAGGCGGTGCTGCTCCGCCACCCGGCGATCCGGGAAGTGATGGTATGCGGCCTCCCGGATGAGCGCTGGGGAGAGCAGGTCACAGCGCTCATTGCATGGAGCAGCCCGCAGCGGCTTACGCTGGAAGAGATCCGTAGCTACTGCAATTCGGATCTGGCAAGCTATAAGCTGCCTCGGCAGCTGATCAGCGTGGAGTCATTCACCTACACCGGCTCCGGCAAAATCGCCCGCCAGCTCATGAAGAGCCTGGCGGAAGCGGGGTTGGAATGAAGGAGGCGGTGATGGTTCTGGCCAAGCGGACACCGGTCGGCAGAATCGGCGGGCAGCTCAGTACGCTGGAACCCGAGCAGCTGCTGGCTCCGCTGATTCAGCAGTTGGTCCATGAGGCCCGTCTGCCTCCCGAATGGATTGACGATGTCATCATTGGCAATGTAGTCGGACCCGGCGGGAATATCGCACGCAAGTCGGTGCTTGAAGCCGGACTTCCCGAGACGGTTCCCGGGGTCACCGTCGACCGGCAATGCGGCTCAGGGCTTGAAGCCATTATTTTGGCCGCCCGCCTGATCCAGAGCGGGGCGGGTGAGCTCTTCCTGGCAGGCGGGGTTGAGAGCACCAGCCGGGCCCCCTGGCGGATGCTAAGGCCGGAGACGCTCAGCGGTACGCCTAAGCTGTATACCCGTGCAGCGTTCACACCCTCCGCGCTTGGCGATCCTGATATGGGGCTGGCTGCAGAGTATACAGCGAAGAAATACGGTATTTCCCGGGAGGCACAGGACCGCTATGCGCTGGAGAGCCATATGAAGGCCGTGAAGGCCCAGCGCACAGGCAGATTCGCAGGAGAGCTTGTGCCTGTAGCCAGTGACGGCTTCATCGTCACGGGCGATGAATGCCCGAGGCCGGATACAAGCCTCTTGAAGCTGGGCAGACTGGCGCCTGCTTTTACGGAAGGAGGAACAGTCACTGCCGGCAATGCTTGCCCCCTTAACGATGGCGCAGCACTTGTGCTTATGATGTCCCGGGACCTATGCGACCGGCTGAACCTGACTCCGGTTCTCCGCTTCGTAGACTCGCAAGCCTCTGGAGTAGACCCGCATTATCCGGGCATGGGGCCGGTCCCGGCGGTTCGCAGGCTGCTGTACCGTCAGCGCCTTCACATGGATGAGCTGGATATTGTTGAATTTAATGAAGCCTTTGCCTCGCAGGTATTGGCTTCGCTGCAAGAGCTTCAGCTTCCGCCGGATAAGGTCAACCTTGGGGGAGGCGCGCTTGCGCTGGGCCACCCTTATGGAGCATCGGGTGCAATTCTGATGACGCGCTTATACGCGGAGATGCTGTATCACCCCTATCGCAGAGGGCTGGCCACCCTTGGCATCGGCGGCGGAATGGGGCTGGCTGTACTTGTAGAGGGTATACAACGCTGATGAACTAGATTGATCGTGAAGGATAGAACAGAAAGGAGCCGCACCGATGCTGATTTTTGACAGGGTGGATTATGATTACCGGCAGGGGGAGACGGTACTCCGTCAGCTTAGCTTCGGGATTCAAACCGGCGAATTCGTGGCCGTCATCGGGGCGAACGGCAGCGGTAAATCAACAGCTGCCAAGCTGATGAACGGATTGCTGCTGCCAAGAGCAGGAGAGGTGAGGCTGGGAGCGCTGAGTACCTTGAACCGCCAGAATCTCGTAAGCATCCGCGAACGGGCCGGACTCGTCTTCCAGAACCCGGATGATCAGTTCATTACGGCCTCGGTGCTGGATGAAGTGTTGTTTGGACTGGAGAATCTGCGGGTCCCGAGAGAAGAGATGGGCCGCCGGGCAGGCGCTGCTCTGCGGGCTGTGCAGATGGAAGCTTACGCAGACACTGCACCGCACCAGTTGTCGGGCGGCCAGAAGCAGCGGGTTGCCGTGGCGGCCGTTATTGCCATGCAGCCGGAGATTCTGATCCTGGATGAAGCGACATCTATGCTCGATCCGCAGGGGAGGCAGGAGCTTCTTCAGATCCTGCATAGCCTGCACCGGCAAGGACTGACGATCATCCACCTCACCCATCATATGGATGAGGCGCTGGCCGCTGACCGCGTTCTGCTGCTGTGCCACGGGAAGTTAGCCTATGACGGTCCGCCTTCCCGCTTGTTCAGCAAAGACACTATCGCCGGGCAGCCGCTGGAGCTTCCTTTTGCCGCCAGATTGTATCAAGCCTTAGGACTGGAAGTACCCGTAAGGGCGGACTGGAAGGAGACAATAGAGCAGCTATGGGCTACACGTTAACAGATGTAAGTGTAAGGCTGGACGGCCGGGATATTCTGCAGTCGGTAAGCTGCCATCTGCAGGAGGGGAAGTGGATCTCGCTGATCGGCCGGAGCGGAGCCGGAAAGTCTACGTTTGCCAAGGTGGTCAAAGGGCTGGTTCCCTTCAATAAAGGGGAGTACATACAGAATGGACAACCTATGCCAAGAGACCGCCACGGCAGGCTGAAGGTGGTTCCGCAGATCGGCTATGTTTTTCAGTATCCTGAACAGCAGCTCTTTGCGGCGACAGTGGAGCAGGAACTGGCATTTGCGCTCACCATGCAGGGGGCACCCGGAACAAGCGTTGACCAAGCAATTCATGCGGTTATGGAACAGACGGGGATACCCGCTGCGCTTCTTCCGCAGAATCCGTTCCAGCTCAGCGGGGGGCTGAAGCGGCGGGTGGCGATTGCTTCTGTGCTGATTGCGGACCCGGAGCTGCTGATTCTGGATGAGCCGGCGGCAGGGCTTGATCCCGCAAGCAGAAAGGGACTGCTTAGCCGTATTAGACGATGGCAGGAGGAGAACGGGCGGACGGTGCTGTTCATCTCACATCAACTGGAGGATGTAGCCGAATATTCGGATGAGGTCATTCTTTTGCATGAAGGACGGCTCTTGGGCCATTACGAGGTTAACGAATTATTCTTAAAAGGCCAGGAGAAGATGGAGCAGGCAGGGCTGCCTCTACCCGAACCTATACAGCTCTTAAGGCTCATGGAGCAATTATCCCGGCAGCGGCTGGAGCCTGCAAGCTGCCGGGAAGCTGATATTATGGAACGGGTTAGGGCAGTCTGGCACGGCAAAGGCAAGCGGTCATGAACAGTACAACCGGTTGGGGGCAGTACGTCCATTCAGATTCTGTGCTGCACCGGCTTGATCCGCGGACGAAGCTGCTATGCGTCGTTGGCTTCACCCTGTGCTGTATGCAGCTTAAAGTCCCCAGTGGATATTGGGCAGCGACTGTACTTGCGCTCGGTTCCATGCGGTTATCCCGCCTCCCGCTGTACTTATACCTTAGAGCCCTGCGTCCGGTGCTTTTGTTCCTGCTGCTGCCGCTCATCTATCATCTTCTGTTCAACCGGGGTCAGGACGGCATCATAAAGGAAGTCTTCAGCCTCTGGCGCATTCTGCTGCCGGTCGCGTTTGCGCTGGTCCTGACGGTGACCACGAAGCCGCTGGATTTGGCCAAAGGCCTGGAAGTAATGTGCAAGCCGCTCGCCCGCCTGGGGATTCCGGTCGAAGCCTTCGCCCTGATGGTCATGCTGGCGGTCCGTTTCATTCCGGCTATCAGCCAGGAGCTGGACCGCATTCTTATGGCACAGAGGGCCAGAGGACTAGAGATCGGGTCTCTCCAAGGCCGCCAGCGGCTTCAGGCCTGTCTGCGGTTAGTCATCCCGCTGCTGGCGACCACGATCAGCCGGGCGGAGCAGCTCGCCATGACCCTAGAGGCTAGAGCTTACGGGAACGGGCGGGGCCGGACCTCGTTCAGAATGCTCCGCTTCTCGCGTATCGATATTGCTGCGGGGGGAATCATGCTTGTGTATATTCTGTTGATTCTGTCAGATTGGTGGCCGTGGTAAGATGGACAGGAGAAGAGCGTTGCAGAGAGAAGGGATGAGACTTGAACAGAACAGCCATACTGGAGCGGCTTCAGTCAGAGCTGCGCGAAGGCAACCACATCATCGGCGTCTCGACAGGCACAGGAATTACAGCCAAGGTTGCCGCTGACAGCGGAGCAGACTTCATTCTTATGCTGAACTCGGGCAAGTTCCGGCAGATGGGGAGAAGCTCGCTGGCGGGGTTCCTGCCCTTCTGCAACAGCAATGAGATGGTGATGGATTTTGCCTCGAAGGAGATTGTGCCGCTGGTGAGAGACACTCCGGTGCTGTTTGGGCTGAATGCGAATGATCCAACGAGAGAGATGTCCCTATATATAGAAGAGATCAAGGCCAGAGGCTTCGCTGGAGTGAATAATTATCCGACGGTCGGCCTGATCGACGGGGGGTTCAGAGAGGCACTGGAGGAGGAGGGCATCAGCTATGACAGGGAGGTGGAGGCTATACGTCTGGCTCATCAGCAGGGGTTGTTCACGGTGGCCTTCGTCTTCGACGAATCCCAAGCAGTCCAGATGGCTGAAGCGGGGGCAGATGTGATCTGTGTGCATCTCGGCCTGACCGTAGGCGGATTGCTGGGGGCGCGGAAGGTGGTCTCGCTGGAAGCTGCCAAGGCGAAGGCGCTGCGCATTCTTACTGCCTGCGGTGAGGTTAAGCCGGAGGTGATCCGAATGATCTACGGCGGTCCGGTCAAGACTCCGGTTGATGTTCAGTACATGTACAGCAGCAACATGGAGATTATGGGCTACATTGGCGGCTCTGCCTTTGAACGGATTCCCTCCGAGAAGTCGATTACGGCCATTACCCGCGATTTCAAGCGCCTGGGCAAGCTGGATGAGGATGATCTCGTGGTCAAAATGCTCAGCGGCATCACCCGGCATTATGATTACGTAGAATTCGTCAAAGAATATGTCGCCCAGAACTACAGCGAGGAAGTGGTGTTCGCGGATCTGGCCAAGGTGGCTCATGTCTCGCGCAGTTATTTGAGCAGCTTGTTCAAAAAGGAAGTGGGCTGCAGCTTCCAGAGCTATCTGATCGGCTTCCGTATTCAAAAGGCCGCCATTCTGCTCCAGGCCCCGCACCTGCAATTATCCGAGGTGTCCGCCATGGTCGGCTACCCCGACTATGCCCAGTTCAGCAGAATGTTCAAAAAGCTGATGGGCTGCTCGCCCAAGCAGTACAAATCTAACCTAAACACAAAAACATAGGACATAAAAGCGTTTTCATCCATGAACATGCCCGGTATGATGAATCTATGATTCGTATACGAGGAGGCCACTTAATGAAGACGATCGCTATAGCTGGAACGTTTGATACGAAGGGTGAGGAGTATCTGTACATCAAGAAGCTTGCAGAGGAGCTGGGTCTCAGAGCCCTGATGATCCATACCGGAGTATTCGAGCCAGCCTTCCTTCCCGATGTGTCGAACCGGGAGGTCGCTTCCGCCGCAGGGATAGAGCTGGACGAGCTTGCTGCGAAGAAGGACCGGGCGTTAGCTACAGAAGTGTTGTCTAAGGGACTGGAGCAGCTCGTTCCCCGGTTATACCAGGAGGGGAAATTTGACGGTATCATATCCTTCGGGGGCACCGGCGGAACTTCTCTGGTTGCCCCTGCGATGAGAGCCTTGCCAATTGGCGTACCGAAGGTGCTGGTATCGACAGTAGCATCAGGAAATACGGCTCCCTATGTCGGGACCAGCGATATTATGATGATTCCGTCTGTGGTGGATGTCTCAGGCCTCAATTCGATCTCGACCAGGATCTTCAGCAATGCGATGTTTGCCATCGCGGGCATGCTCCTGTTCGAAGCAGACTATGAACCGGAGAAAAAGCCGCTGGTAGCAGCCACCATGTTCGGAGTGACCACGCCGTGTGTGACCGAAGCGCGCAAATACCTGGAGGAACGCGGCTACGAGGTGCTGGTATTCCATGCCACCGGCATTGGCGGACAGTCGATGGAAGCCCTGATCGAGGCCGGTTTCATTGAAGGGGTGCTGGACTTAACCACCACCGAATGGGCAGATGAGCTGATCGGCGGCGTCTTGAATGCAGGGCCGCACCGCCTGGAGGCGGCAGGCCGCAACCGTATTCCGCAGGTCGTCTCGGTGGGCGCCCTGGACATGTGCAACTTCGGCCCGGCGGATACTGTACCGGAGAAGTTCAAGGATCATAAGTTCTATCAGCATAATCCCACCGTCACTCTGATGCGGACGACCGTGGAGGAGAATGAACAGATCGGCAGAAAACTGGCCGAGAAGCTCAATATGGCGACAGAGAGCACGGTGCTGATGCTGCCGCTTGGCGGCATTTCAGCCATTGATGTGGAGGGACAGCCCTTCTACGGCCCTGAGGAGGACCGGATGCTGTTCGATACCCTGCGCCGGCAGGTGGACCGCTCAAGAGTGGAACTGATTGAAATGGACCTGGCGATTAATGATCCGGCCTTTGCCGAGGCGGCAGCCCGGAAGCTGATTGACCTCATGCAGGCCGCGAAGGCCTCAACCCCACAATAAGGAGGAGCTACTAATGAATAAACAGACCAGAGCTGAGATTATGGATAGATTCAAGCAAGAGGTAGAGGCGGGCAAGATTCTTCTTGGTGTCGGGGCAGGCACGGGGATTACCGCCAAGAGCAGTGAAGCAGGCGGAGCGGATATGCTGATTGTGTATAATTCCGGCCGTTACAGAATGGCAGGACGCGGTTCACTGGCAGGCTTGCTGTCGTATGGCGACGCCAATCAGATTGTGGTGGAGATGGGCTCGGAGGTGCTGCCTGTGGTCAAGGATACGCCCGTTCTGGCAGGGGTATGCGGCACCGATCCGTTCCGGGTGATGGAGGTATTCCTGAAGCAGCTGAAGGAGCAGGGCTTCAGCGGTGTGCAGAATTTCCCTACAGTGGGTCTGATCGATGGCGTCTTCCGCCAGAATCTGGAGGAGACCGGGATGGGCTACGGCCTGGAGGTAGAAATGATCCGTACCGCCCATGAGCTGGATATGCTGACTACCCCGTATGTATTTGATCCTGAACAAGCGCGGGCAATGGCAGAAGCAGGCGCAGATATTCTGGTCGCCCACATGGGTCTCACCACCAAGGGCACCATCGGCGCAGTTACCGCGTTGACGCTGGACGATTGTGTGGAGCGTATTGAAGCGATTATCGAAGCCGGACGGGCGGTCAACCCGGAGATAATGATTATCTGCCACGGCGGCCCGATTGCCGAGCCGGAGGATGCGGCTTATGTCATTCAGCGGACGAAGGGCATCAACGGATTCTTCGGCGCATCAAGCATCGAGCGCTTCGCAGCGGAGCAGGGAATTACCCGCCAGACCGAGTCGTTCAAAGCGATTGGACAATAAGCAGGCTGGCTTTAACCTAATTTTAAACAGGACACCACGCTCGTTTTAACCTTCCCTTGTTAAGCTGATTTCATATACAAAGGGAGGGTTATCATTATGAATCCATTGCTTCAAAAAGCCGTATTGTCCGCCGTGTTGTGCAGTATTACTCTAATGGCCGTCAGGGGAACTGTACATGCAGAAGGAGTGCCGGGAACTGACGTTAGAAGCATGTTGTCCGCAGAAGCCGCCTGGAAGGACAGCATCCGGGCCACTGCGAACACCATTACAACCATTAAGCCGGAGCAGGGCGACACCTATTCCGACCTGGCGTTTCTTCAGCCGATTCTGGCGGATAAACGGATCGTGAGCTTGGGCGAGGCCTCGCATGGGGCAGCCGAATATAATTTGGTGAAGGTAAGGCTAATTAAGTATCTGCATGAAAAGCTGAACTATAACGTCATCGCCTTCGAGTCCAATCTGGCGGATGCAGCCGCAGCATATACACAGGTTAAGGTGCTAAAGCCGCAACAGCTGATGGAGAATTCCGTCTACGGCGTATGGCAGGTGGAAGAGAATCTGCCGTTGTTCGAGTACATAGCGGAGCAGAACCGTACAGATCATCCGCTCATACTGACCGGATTTGACTCCCAAGCCGTTACCGATTCTTTCATTACATTTGTTGAACAATGGTTCTCCGGGGTGGATGCTGCCAAAGCCCAAGCATTTGCCCAGACGGAAGAATGGTATGTGAAGCTTAATATGATTGATGATATCGGAGAGTATACCGCCCAGAAGGAGGCAATCAAGCGCAAATATATGATTTTCCAGACCTTCGTGAAGGATCATGCAGCAGCATTAAGCACAGTTCATCCTAATCAGTCCAAGCTGGTCCAGACCCTTGAGCGTGTGCTTCAGAACCGGATAGATATGCTGGAGTATTACCATCCTCATATTGTTAAGCTGCTGGCGGGTGTAGACCAGGAGAATCAGGTGAAGCAGGGGAGCTATCAGCGGGACCGCGTAATGGCTGGGAATGTAGCATGGCTTGCTAACACAATGTATCCGGGAGAAAAGCTCATTCTGTGGGGACACAACTACCATATCCGTAAAAACAATTCTACGATGATTACTGAGCACAATGGCTTCGGTTATGATCACACACCCTATCCTACAATGGGGGAGATGCTGCCTTGGCCCTTGAAGAAGGATGGCTATGTGATCGGATTGTATGCTTATGAAGGAAGTGCGCATAAGAACAACGGTAAGGTGGAGCAGGTTATGCCGCATGACAAGGGAAGTCTTGAAGAGATTATGGGTGCAGGTGCAGGCGCTGCGCAGTTTATCAACTTAAGAGACACCACGTTAAGCGCGTCCACGGAATGGATGTACACCCCGCGTACAGCGAAGGCATGGGGAGTTTTGGATGAGAAAATGATCCCGCGCGAACAATATGACGGAATATTGCTCATTCGGCAGCTTCAACCGTCCACCCGCATAAAAGATTAGTCTTGCAGCATGTAAAGGCTTCTATATTAGCTGGAAATGGGCACTCTTTAAATAAAGAGTGTCTTTTTCGAATGTTCATAGAACAGAGGATATGATATAAATCACAAAATGGTCACAGACTCCAGCCGGTATAGCCAGTTCGGGCTATAGGCACTTCAATTCCTTTTATTTACACTTAATGCGGGTTTGCACTAGAAACCATCCTACAGTGGGGGTGAACAATGCTTGTACAGAAAAGGTATAACTGCTCCATCGGCATCAGGGTTCTTGTCTTAATGATTGCAAGCCTGATCTTCTTCTCCTTCAATCATGGACGCGTTGTAAGCGCAGACATTAGCGCCGGAGCTCTTCCGCTCCAGCCCATCATTGATTCAGCCCGTGAGGGAGATCTCATCACCCTGGCTCCGGGAACCTATTCCGGTCCGGTCCGGCTGGATAAGCAAGTGACGATTAACGGTAACGGCAAGGCGATTCTGCTGCATACGGATAAGGACGAACAGGCTGCGGTGCTGATCGCGTCAGACGGTGTAAGGCTTGAGAACCTGAAGATTCAGCAGAATAATGACGGGGAAGCGGCAGCGGTGCGCGTTGAAGCAGACAGGGTCACCCTGAAGGGGCTGGTGATTCTTTCGGCAGGGTACGGAATACTGCTGCGTGAAGCCGATGGCGGGGTGATCTCGGATAATAAGATAAGCTGGTTCATTCCCAAGGGAGAAGCACCGGGAACGAGAGGCAACGGGATCGATCTCTATAACTCTCACGGCGCTGTGATCCGGGGCAACAACATCGCTTACCTGCGGGATGGTATCTATCTGGAGAACAGCCGCAATACGGTGGTGGATCAGAACAAGCTTTCTTATCTGCGGTACGGGGTCCATTGCATGTATATCAATGGATCGAAGGTCACTACCAACACAGGGGAATACAACATTACCGGCGCGATGGTGATGGGTGTAACGGATGTGGTCGTGTCCGGGAACTCCTTCCGCAAGCAGAGCCGGAATGTACATTCACAGGGGATTCTGCTCTACGATGTGCGGAATTCAGAGATTATGAACAACAGGGTCGAAGGCAACCGGGTGGGGATTTACATGCAGCAATCCTCGGATAACAAGCTGCAGCAGAACCTGGTGCTCCGCAACTATATCGGCGTGCTGTTCGAGAATGCAGAGGGCAACCGCTTTGAGCGTAACGGGTTTGTGGCAAACGTCATTGAGGCCCAGGCCACAGGCAGCAGGGACAATGAGATGAACGGGAATTACTGGGACGCCTTTGGCGGACTGGATCTCACGGGGGATGGGGTCAGCGACCTGAAATATGCGATCAACCCCTTCTATCAGCAATTGGTTGCGGGGAATGCAGCGTATCAGCTGTTTTTCCAGTCACCGGGGATGACGTTCCTGAGCGATATGTACACCGGCGGTTCGGCAGGGTGGTCCACCGATTCAGCGCCGCTAATGCAGCTTGAGGCAGGTACAGTTAGCCCGGATCAGGCGGCAGGCGGACAAGGCACGGTCATGGTAGCGGGCTGGCTGCTGCTGTTCCTATCCGTAATTACAATAATATACTTGGGGGTACTGCGATTATGAAACGATGGAGTCTGGTCTTGATGGTAGCAATGAGTCTGGTGATCCTCGCGGCTTGCGGACAGAAGAAATACGAGCCGGTAGCGATTAATGAAGACGTCGATATCTGTGTGGTCTGCAATATGCAGGTGAAGGATGATGCTTTTGCCACTCAGCTAACGACCAAGGACGGCAAGAATTACAAGTTCGATGATATCGGCTGTATGAATGAGTGGAAAAAGAGCAACGGCACGGAGCAGATCGGCATGGATTATGTCCGCGACTATAACGACAAGAGCTGGGTTGAATTCAGCAAGGCGAGCTATGTCTATGACGCTTCTCTGCGTACGCCGATGGCTTATGGAGTGATCAGCTTCAAGGATAAGGCGGCAGCAGAAGCATTCGTGAAGGAGCAGGCGCTAGGCACTGTGCTGACCGCCGGAGAGCTGGCTTCCCATGAATGGAAGCAGAACAAGGATATGATGAATATGGACATGCAGAGCGGGGAAGGTCATATGGATGAGCATAGCTCAGAAGAAGGCACGCATTCCGAAGAGACGGATATGTGAGTATGGCAGACATCCTGCATATCGCCCGCAGAGAGCTTAAGATCGGCTTCCGCAACCCGTGGGCCTATTCCTTCCTGGCCTTGTTCTGTACCTTCAGTCTCGGGCTGCTGCTGATCCATGCGAATAACGCGGTGGAAGGCTATACGGCGGTTACGGGCTCCATGCTGAGCCTGATTCTGTATCTGTTGCCGCTGATGACGTTATTTCTGGGCTCCTTCTCACTGACCTCGGAACGGGAAGACGGAAGCTGGCAGCTCTTATCTACCTATCCCATTGGAACCCTATCCTTTGTCCTGGGAAAATATACTGGGCTAGCCGCTGTTCTACTGACGATTGTAGCGTTTGGTTACGGGCTGATGGGGCTGGTCAGCGGCCTGCTCGGCATGGCTTTTGCGGCGGATACTTACTTCCTGTTCCTGGCCTTCTCGGTAGGTCTGGTCTTGCTGTTCCTGACCCTTGCCCTCTTCATCGGCTCGTTATCCCGCAACCGCTGGCAGGCCTTGACGATCTCCGTGGCAGTCTGGTTCTTCGCGGTGATCGGCTGGCCGACGTTCCTGATCGCAGGCCTCGGGCTGCTCCCGTATCTCTGGATCAAGCCTGCGCTGATGGTGCTGACGATTCTTAATCCGGCTGAGCTGGTGCGACTGTTCGTGGTGGTGAAGCTGGGCGGAGGGTCGGTCCTGGGGCCGGAATATTATCAGTGGGTGGAATGGATTAGCCGTCCGGGCGGCAGCCTGCTGTTCCTCGGGGTCTGCGCTGCCTGGGTGCTGCTGTCCATCTTAGCGGTATATTGGATCTGGGAGAGGGGGCGTTCCCGTGGATAATCCGCTAATTCAGGTGAAAGGGATTACCAAGGTCATTGGGCAGCAAACACTGGTCGAAGCGATCAGCTTCCAGGTTCCCGGCGGCAGCATACTTGCCCTGTGCGGCGGGAATGGCGCCGGCAAAAGCACGGTGCTGCGGATGGCAGCCGGCATTCTACAGCCGACTTCAGGCGAAATTACGGTGAACGGGCTGAGCTGGAAGCAATCCCGCAAGCGCTTTTCCATGCAAATCGGCTATATGCCGGATGATTATCAGTTCAGCCACGGGCTGTCTGCGGAAGAGCTGCTGAATTTCTGGGCGGCGCTGCGCCGGATTCCCAGACGCAAAGAGCGGGTAGAGGAGGTGCTGGCTCTAGTCGGACTTGCGGATAAGCGCAACAGCCTGGTGACCACCTACTCCAAGGGGATGCGCCAACGTGTGCTGTTCGCGCAAGCGCTGCTGGCGAAGCCGCCGCTCCTGATTATGGATGAGCCGACTAACGGGCTGGACCCGTTCTGGATGAACGAATTCGTGAAGCTGCTGCTGGACATCCGGGAAGAGGGACATACGGTCCTTTTTTCCACCCACCAGCTGGAGATTGCGGATCGGGTAGCCGATCAGATTGTCTTCTTGAACCAGGGCAAGCATGTGGGGGCAGGCACTACGGCAGAGATCCGGGCAGAATTCGGTTCGCTGTACGCCGCCTTTTACCACAGTCTGGGGCTGGGATGAAGCTGCGCCGGTTCGTTACTCTGCTGATTATCGCCGCCGCCTCTGCTGCCGGAATCTGGGTGTACCTTCAGCAGTCCAGCCAGCCTCCTGCCGGGAGAATGACTACAGGCGCTTCGGCTCCAGTGTTCAAAGCGGTAACCTTGCAGGGAGAGAAGGTGAGTCTCAGCGAATACAAGGGCCGGGTCGTACTGCTTAACTTCTGGGCTACCTGGTGCAAGCCTTGTATGCGGGAAATGCCGCTGTTAAATGAACTAAGCCAATCGGCAGAGCTTCCAGTCGAGATCTTGTTCGTGAACGCAGGGGAATCCAAGGGGACGGTATCGGAGTATATGGCGGAGCAGCAATTCTCTTTTCCCGTAATTATCGATGTTACCGGAAGGATATCTGCTTCGTATAGCGTCAATGCACTGCCTTCAACTTATATCATCAATAAGGCGGGCGAGATAAGCAAAGTTGTGGTCGGAGAGATCGGGGATCTTGAGACGCTCAAGCAATGGCTGGCTGAGGCCGGAGCTGAATAATGAAGGGGATATTCTATTTTATATACAGCCTCCGCCTGCCGGGAAGACGCTTCCGGTGCAGGCGGAGGTTTTTTGAGAATAAAAAAAAGAAAAATTATTTCTTTTTTTATTTAATTTTAGGAAAAATACTTTATTTAAATGCGAATTCTGCTATACTCTATGCAAAGAGGGAGCAATAAGTCAGGAATCCTGACGCGGGAAGGGTGCTCGCCTTACACTTAATCTGAGGGGGAATGTGGTGTGGGAACTAACAGAAAGGGCTTCACAGTATCGCTGCTGCTGACCATGTCTATGCTGCTTGCGGCTTGCGGAGGAAATGGCAATACGAAGGGTACACCGGATGCCGGAAGCACCGGAGAACCCGGTACGGGCGCTGAAGCTACGGCTGCGGCGGAGCCGGTGAAGCTTGAATTCTGGACGATTGCACTTCAGCCTACGTTCAACGATTACTTCAATAATCTGATCACCCAGTATGAGAGCAGTCACCCCGGCGTGACGGTGGAGTGGAAGGACTATCCCTACGATGCAATCTCGCAGCGGCTGTTGACCAGTACAGCAAGCGGCAAGAGTCCCGATGTCGTGAATCTGAACACCGAGTTCGCCAGCCAGCTAGGCAGTAAGGGAGCGCTGCTGAATCTGAACGAGTACCTGACGGATGAGCAGGCGAAGAGTTATTTTGAGGGGATTTATAATTCTACAGTATTGGGCGGCCAGGCTTACGCGCTTCCCTGGTACACAGGCACTGAGGTGCTGTTCATGAACAAAAAGCTGGTGGAGAAGGCGGGCCTCGACCCGGCCAGTCCGCCGCAGACCCGTGAGGAGCTGGTAGAGTGGGCCCGCCAGGTTCATGAGAAGACCGGGGCTGCGGGATATGCGCAGCAGCTGGTCTCCAAGCTGTTCCCGATCGACGGCATCCCGATCCTGAATGAAGACAAGACGGCCGCAGCCTTCAATACGCCGGAAGCCGAAGCGATGATCGCCCAGATGCGCGATCTGATGAAGGAAGGGGTAGTGCTGAAGGAGGACGCGGATTTCAGTAAGCAGATTCAGTATTTCTCCGGTGAGCAGGTAGCCTTCCAGTTGTCCGGTCCAACGTTCATTAACTTCATCAAGACCTCCGCGCCGGATGTCTACAAGAACACCATTGCAGTCCCGCTGCCGACAGGCAAGGCGAACCTGCGTCTCTCTAATTCGATGAATCTGGTCGTGCCGCAGAAGTCGAAGAACCCGCAGCAGGCGGTGGAATTCGCTGCCTTCCTTACGAATGCCGAGAACCAGACAGCCTTCTCCAAGGTGGCCAACACACTGCCGTCAAGCAAGGCATCGATTCAAGATCCGTTCTTCACCGACTCTGACGGCTCACTCGAAGCTGAAGCGAAGGTGGCTTCCTCGCAGAGTCTGGATAAGGCTACCGATTATATGGTCGGCGTCCCAAGCGCCGCAGATATCAACTCTGCGCTGGCGCGGGGACTGCAGGAGATTCTGATGAACGGCGTGGATATCAAGGAGACGCTAAACAAGGTAGAGAAGGAAGTCAATAATATTATCAGTCAGGGTTCCTAATTTGCGGGTTATTTGAAGGAGTGGGAGGTGTAGCGTGTGTACAAGGGGTTTCGGTCTGAATCTTTTAGCGCATGGGCGTTTATGGCGCCGGGGCTGCTGTTTCTGGCGGTGTTTACCTTTTGGCCGATTATTTACGGCATACCGCTCTCGTTGACAGATTATTCTGTCATTACAGAGACGAATGTTGTAGGTCTGGATAACTTCACCCGGGCCTTCCAGGATCATAATTTCCTGATTTCACTCTGGAATTCACTGGTCTATGTGCTGATTGTGCCAGTGATCCAGATCATTTCGATCTTAATGGCGATTCTGGTCAACAGCCGGATTCCTGGAGTCAAAATGTTCCGCGCCGCCTATTATATACCAGTCGTGACCTCGATGGTCGCGGTGGCGCTGATCTGGAGCTGGCTGCTCGGCAATAACGGGGTTGTCAATTACCTGCTGCTGAAGGCAGGGATTATCAGTGAGCAGGTCTCCTGGCTGTCCACTAACAGCACGGCGCTGTATGTTCTAATGTTCATTACAATGTGGAAGGGCCTCGGCTATTACATGATGCTCTATCTGGCCGGTCTTCAGGGCATTCCGGCTGATCTGTACGAGGCTGCAAGGGTGGATGGTGCAGGACCGCTGCGGCTGATTGTACATGTGACGCTGCCGCTGCTGCGCCCGCATATTCTGTTCTGCACACTGATCTCGGTGATGGGCGCGATCCGGGTGTTCGATGAGGTCTACATTCTGACCAAGGGCGGACCGGGGACGTCCACACTGACCTCAAGCGTCTATATTTTTCAAAAAGGGCTGGAGCAGTTCAATTTCGGCTATGCCTCGGCGCTCGGGCTGATCGTCAGTGTGATGGTGGGAGCGCTTAGTGTACTCGTATTCAGACTGAACCGGAAAGGCGGGGTGAATTCCTATTGATGCCGCGTAGCTTGCGTGTTCTGATTACTTATATTCTGCTGATCCTGCTTGCTCTGTTCATGATGGGTCCGTTCCTGTGGCTGCTCAGTGTCTCGCTGATGCCGGGGCGCAACGTGTTTGCGAACCCGCCGGCCATTCTGCCCACCTTCATTGCGTTAGATAACTATGTGCAGGTGTGGAACTTCATGAATTTCCCGCGATACATTCTGAATACGGTCATCATCACGCTGCTGGGAGTCGTGTTCAACATTATTTTATCCTGTCTGACGGCGTATCCGCTGGCGGCCTTCCGGTTCAAGGGCCGGAGCCTGGTCTTCACACTGCTGATCTCGACTATGATTATTCCGTCGGCCACCGCTATGATTGTGCATTATCTGACGATTCAGGCTTTTCAGCTGGGCAATACGTTCTTCGGCGTTGTTCTTCCGGCTGCGGTGTCCGTGTTCAATATCTTCCTGATGCGGCAGACGTTTCTGGGTATTCCAGCAGACATCCGGGATTCGGGTAAAATGGACGGAGCCTCCGAGCTGCGCATCTTCATACAACTGGTCATGCCGCTCGTCAAGCCCGGGATTGCAGTGATTGGATTACTGGAGGTCATGGCGTTCTGGAACAACTTCCTGTGGCCGATTGTCGTATTGGACGACCCGGAGAAATATCCGCTCGCTGCGGCCCTGACGTATCTGAACGGGCAATTCTCCTATAACTTCGGCTGGATTGCCGCTGGAACCATGATCTCGGTGCTGCCGATCATCCTCGTGTTCCTGTTCACGCAGAAGTACTATATGGAAGGGATTGCTGGCGCGATAAAAGGCTAACTAAGGAGGCATAACTCAATGGGAATTTCGTTACGGGACTGCCAATATCTGTTCCGCGACTATTATACGCAAGGGAAAGAGCTGGTGGTAGAGGGCCCGCAGCTGCGCTGTGAGCTGACTTCGCGGTATGCGATGAATCAGGATGTCCACGGTCTGCTTGAAGAAGGCGGAGACATCGTAATTCTGGAACCGGCGGGACCGGGCGTAGCCACCGCCGATAAAGGCAATGCGCAGCTGATGCTGGAGTATGACGCCGGGCTGGATGCGGACGGCTATCGGCTTATGATTGGAGAGGACGCGAAGCTTGTTGTTGCTGCGTCTAACCGGCGGGGGCTGAAGTACGGGCTGGATGCGCTGACAATGCTCCTTACCGTGGAGGAAGATTATTGCCGCCTTCCGGTGGTTACGGTGGCGGATGAGCCTTCTTTTCCGGTGCGGGGGATTATTGAAGGCTTCTATGGCGTGCCATGGAGCTTCGCAGACCGGCTGGATTCGGTCAGATATATGAGCGGGCACCGGATGAACGCCTTCATGTACGCGCCGAAGGATGACCCTTATCACCGGAAGCTGTGGCGTGAGCCGTACCCGGACGAGGTGTTCACCAGGATACATGAACTTAAGCAGGAATGCGACAAGCATCTGGTGGATTTCTACTATTGTATTAGTCCTGGAAATGATCTGGAATTCCGCAGCCAAGGCGACTTCGCGAAGCTGGAGGAGAAGCTTGCTGCAATGATCGCGATTGGAGTGCGGCATTTCGCAATGCTGATGGATGACATAGATTATGTGCTCCAAGGAGACAACAAGCAGTTCCTGGAGCGCTCCGGGACCGCCCATGCTTATGTGACGAACCGGGTCTATGATTACTTAGCCGGATGTCTGCCGCACTTCACCCTGGCGATGTGTCCATCCGAATATTGGTCGTATTGGAATACGGAGTACAAGAAGGATATCCGGGAGCAGCTTCATCCTGCTGTCAAAGTGTTCTGGACCGGATATTTCGTCTTCGCCCCGGAGATTGGCCGAGGGCATGCAGAGGATAACCATGGCTATTACGGGCATGAGCTGTGGCTGTGGGACAATATTCCGGTGAATGACTGCGATAAGGACCGGCTGTTCCTTGATCCGGTGCGCGGGCGCAGCTCCCGGCTCGGCAGGTACGGGCATACAGCAGTCGTTGCCAATCCGATGAATCAGTGGGAATGCTCCAAGATCACGCTTAACACGATGGCCCATTATATGTGGAACAGCGAGCGCTACATGCCGGAGCTGTCCTGGGAGCTGTCCGTGCGTGAATTCGCCGGAGAGCTTGCGGAGGACATGATGTTCTTCTGCCGCCAAAATCTGAACAGCCGCCTGTATTCCGGCGGCTACCCGGAGCTGGATGATGCGCTGGCGGAGCGCGATCTGGAGCGGTTGGATGCTTATTTCAGCCGGCTGGAGCAGACGGCCGTGCGGCTTGGCGGCTTAGACAATGCCAAGTTTATCGATGAAGCAGGTCCATGGCTGCGACGGGCGATAGCGGATGCTGCGCTGTGGCGGGCTGTGCGCAGGCAAACGGAGAATACGCAGGAGACGCTGGCTGGGAAAGATGTGCTTAAGTGCCTGGAGCGCTGCCGCAGTTATGGTGTACGGCTCGGCAGTGATCCGGCCGTGCGTGCGGCTGAGGCGCTGGGGATTGAGCTGCCCGAGATGAAGACGGAGACAAAGGAGGAGGACGGACATGACTAAGCACTATAAGCTGATACTGGTTCCGCTGGATGAGCGGCCCTGCAATTATGAATTCCCTTATTTGCTGGCTCAGGGAACAGATTATAGGGTAGAGCGTCCGCCCGCGGGGATTATGGGCCTGAAGAAACGTCCGGGTGATGTTGAGCGGCTGTGGTCCTGGTTCGAGGCTGCCTGTGAAGGGGCGGACGGGGCGGTGGTCGCGCTGGATACGCTGCTCTACGGCGGCATTATTCCCTCGCGGCTGCATCAGCTGGAGCTTGAAGTGCTGGCTGCGCGCCTGGAGCGGCTGCGGGAGATCCGGCGGCGTTATCCGCAGCTGAAGCTGTATGCATTCCAGCTGATTATGCGTTGTCCGCAGTACTCCCTCTCGGATGAGGAGCCGGATTATTATGCGGACTGGGGCCGGGAGATCTTCCGTAAGGGCTTCATTGGCCACCGGCTGGAGCTGGGCATTGCCACGGATGAGGAGATCCGTGAGCTGGCCGATATCGATCTCCGGCTCCCGGCAGAGGTACTCCAGGATTATCTCGGCCGCCGGGCGATTAATATTGAAGCGAATAAGCAGACGCTGGAGCTGGTACGGGACGGGGTAATCGACTTCATGATTGTGCCGCAGGATGACTCGGCTCCGTACGGACATACCGCCAAGGACCAGGAGAAGGTGCGGTCTCGGATCACGGCGCTTGATCTGGAGCTTAAGGTCTATATGTATCCGGGGGCGGATGAGGTGGGCTGCACACTGCTTGCCCGGATGATGAACATGGCCGAAGGGCGGAGGCCGATGATCTACCCGCGTTTGTCCGCTGTGCAGGGGGCGTTTGTGACGCCGCTGTTCGAGGACCGCTTTTTCTACGAGACGCTGAAGTATCAGATCCTGGCCGCCGGCGGGCTGATCGCATCCAGTGCTGCCGAGGCAGACCTGGTTCTGCTGGTCAGCACACCGGGGGAGACGATGGCGGAGGCGGTATCGCAGCATCATGCTTACTTCAGCTATGATATCTACCGGAATCTGATGGAGCTGGTGGAGTACGGGAACTACCTGCTTCGTGACCACAAGATACCTGTGGCTGTAGCAGATGTCGGGTATGCTAATGGCGGTGACCAGAAGCTGGTCAAGATGCTGCGGCACAAGAATCTGCTGTTCGATCTGGCCGGATACGCCGCCTGGAATACCAGCTCCAACTCACTTGGAACTGTAATCTCGCAGGCTATGCTCTATCTGATCTACGGACGTACAACAGGCCATCTGGATTTCCTGGCGCTCCGCTATGCCGAAGATGTATGCTATTGTTCAGTAGTGCGCGGAGAGCTTAGTGATGGCCCTGTGCAGGAGATGGGTTATGGTAAATACGAACTGGACGGACCGCGCGGGCGCGTGGCTGCCCGTGTGCAGGAACGGCTGAGTGAGGAGTTGGCTGTTCGGATTGACAGTCCATCAGGGAGCGTTAAGATTACCGATTGCTATATGCCTTGGAACCGGATGTTTGAGGTGGGCTTAAGTGTGCAGTATGTGCCATCGTGAGGGCAGGCGGATGATATAAATTGGAATTGAACAATGCAAACGGGGAAGAGTGATCAAGGGGATTATGGAGCTGTAGAAGCGGTAGCAAGTTCAATTTATATATAATATAAGGAGAGAGGGTGGGGACCCTGAGCAAAAATATACTGGAAAGCCTGCATCTGGGGCTGATTGTATCCTGCCAGGCGCTGCCTGACGAGCCGCTGCACGGGCCGGAGATTATGGCCCGGATGGCGGTAGCGGCAACGGAAGGCGGAGCCATCGCCATCCGGGCGAACGGGGCGGCAGATGTGCGGGCGATCAAGCAGGCAGTTGCGCTGCCGGTGATCGGCATCGTGAAGCGCAATTACCCGGATTCCGCCGTCTATATTACCCCTACGCTTAGAGAGACTGAGGAGCTGCTGGAAGCGGGGGCGGATATTATAGCTTTTGACGGGACCCGGCAGACCCGGCCGGGGAATTGTACGCTGGAGCAAATCATAGATCTGCTGAACGCAAGCCCGGCGGCTTCCATGGCAGATATCTCCACTCTGGAGGAAGCGCTATACGCTGAGTCGCTTGGAGTCAGCTGCGTCTCGACCACCTTGTCGGGATATACACCGTATTCCCGCCAGCAGGAAGGGCCGAATCTGGAGCTGCTGGAGCAGGCTGCACAGCGGCTGAAGATTCCGGTCATTGCCGAAGGCCGGATCAGCCAGCCCGCCCAAGTGGAGGCAGCGCTGGAGCTGGGGGCCTATGCGGTGGTGGTAGGCTCCGCAATTACCCGGCCGCAGCTGATCACCCGGCCGTTCGCAGCAGCGGCGAGAAAAGTGAGGATGAACCTTAATGGAAATGAATGACCGGATCAACACGTATTACCCGTCCATGACCAAGTCTGAGCAAAAGGTAGCCCGGTGTGTGCTTGAGCATCCGGATAATCTGATCTATCTGTCTGTGACTGAGCTGGCCGACTTCGCCGGAACGGGCGAGACCACAGTGATGCGCTTCTGCCGCAAAATCGGCTTCAAGGGCTATCAGGATTTCAAGCTGATGCTGGCCCAGGGCCTGCCGAAACGGCAGACTCTGGCGGACGGCGAACAGGGGGCTGGCGAGGGAGATTACGCTGACCATCTGTATGCCCTGATGGTTGGTGTGCTGCAATCCAGCCTGGGTATGCTGGACCGGGAGCAGCTGCAGCGGGCAGTGGAGGCTCTGGATCAGGCCCGGTATGTCCAGTTCTTCGGCGTAGGCTCTTCCGGGATCACGGCACTGGACGCCAAGAACCGCTTCCTGCGGATCGGGCGGCGTGTCGAAGCCAATTCCGACAGTCATATTCAGTCGATGATGGCGGTGACGATGGGGGCGGGCGATGTGGCTTTTGGCATCAGTGTATCAGGCAGCACACTGGATACGAATGACATGCTGATGAAGGCCAAGCAGAACGGGGCCAAAGTCATTGCCATGACTAACTATGCCAAGTCCCCCATCGCTTCGATTGCCGACATTGTGCTGCTGACGGCCGGGAAGGAATCGCCGCTGGAAGGCGGCTCCGTAGGGGCCAAGGTCTCGCAGCTGTTCATTATCGACCTGCTCTGCCAAGGGCTGGAGCAGCTTCATGCCGAAGAGACGAAACGGATGAAAGAGCTGACCGCCCGGGCGGTTATTGACCGTATTTATTAGGGTGCGGGGGAAATGAAGCGGTAGGGAGAAATGAAACGACTGGGAGAAATGAAGAGATAGTGAAATTACAATGCGCTCGCGAAAGGACGGACGGCCAGATGTAATCGAAAAACCGATTACAATGTGCTTGCGAGAGGGCGGACGGCCGAATGTAATCGAAAAACCGATTACAATGCGCTCGTGAGAGGGCGGACGGCCAGATGTAATTGAAAAACCGATTACAAGTGTATTTGCTCCTCATGGATCATGCTGTATGCTGTCAGACAGCAGGTGAATGGAGACCAATGAGGTGTCACTTAAGAGCTGACACTTTAGCGCTAAAACGGTACCTTTCCTATAAGGATGGATGATCCGTTACCGTATGGTACAGACGCAGTAGTGGAGGTGGCGCGAATGCGGCAAGTCATAGGCGTGGATATCGGGGGGACAGGCATCAAGGGGCTTGTGACCGATGAAACGGGGACGATTCTGGCGGAAGCCGGGCGCGACACGGAGGCCCGGCTGGGCCGGGAGGTTATTCTCGGCCAGCTCCACAGTCTGGTGGAGGAACTGCTGGCGGAGCATCCTGCCGTGGAAGTGCTGGGGATTGGCTCGGCGGGCAGGGTGAACGCAGATACTGGCGAGGTGGTCTACGCCACCGATAATCTGCCAGGCTGGCAGGGGATGCAGCTTACGCAGTGGGCAGAGACTGCGTTCGGACGGCCTGCGGCGGCCGATAACGATGCCAACGCGGCGCTGCTGGGTGAGGCCTGGCAGGGCGCGGGACGCGGCAGGTCGAGCCTGGTCATGCTGACCCTGGGCACCGGGGTCGGCGGGGCGAATCTGGCGGAAGGCCGGCTGCTGCGCGGAGCCGCCTGGAGCGGTGGCGACTGGGGGCACAGCGTGCTGGTGCCGGGAGGCCGCCCCTGTAATTGCGGCAAGCGCGGCTGCGCGGAGCAATATGTGTCCGGCCAGGCGCTGCTGCGGCTGGCACAGGAGGAGACCGGCCGGGCGTATGCGCACGGGCGGGAGATTATGGCGGCGGCGGAGCAGGGCGACGCGGCAGCGCTGGCGGTGCTTACGCGCTTCACAGCGGATCTGGCGCTGGTGACAGCTAATATCGGGGCGGCGGTAGACCCCGAGCTGATTGTTATCGGCGGCGGGGTCATTCAGAGCCGCGCGGTCTGGTGGCCGCTGCTGGCCGGGCAGGCGGGCGGCAGTTTGGCCGCCCGGATCGTGCCGGCAGAGCTGGGCAACCGGGCAGGCTGCTTTGGCGCGGCCCGGCTGGCGCTGGAGCGGCTGCTCCGGGACGAAGGCGAAAGACAGATCTAACTGCTGATGCAGGGAGGAGATGGAGAGATGGCTGGCGGACAGGAGAAGCGTTCGGATGTAATAATTATCGGCGGCGGCCTTGGAGGAACGGCGGCGGCACTGGCCGCAGCCAAAGCCGGGCTGCGTGTGCTTGTGACAGAGGAGACGGACTGGCTCGGCGGGCAATTGACCTCCCAGGCCGTGCCGCCGGATGAGCACCGCTGGATTGAGGAATCGGGCAGTACCGCGTCTTACCGGGAGTTCCGCAGCAGGGTCAGGGAGTACTACAGGCGGAATTATCCGCTTACGGAGGCTGCGAAGAGGGACCCGATACTGAACCCCGGCAACGGATGGGTCAGCCGTCTGGCGCATGAGCCGAAGGTCGCGCTGGCGGTACTTCATGAGATGCTGGCCCCGTATGTGAACACTGGACGGATTGAGGTACTCTATCATACGGTGCCAGTCGCGGCCGATACGGAAGGGGACTATGTTACTGGTGTCACCGTTCGGCAGGGAACAGGCAGTGACCTGATCAGGCTGCGGGGAGCCTACTATCTGGATGCCACGGAGTGTGGCGATCTGCTGCCGCTGGCCGGAGTGGAGCATGTCAGCGGCGCTGAAGCCCGCAGCGAGACAGGGGAGCCGCACGCCCTGGAGGTCCAGGACCCGCTCGACATGCAGTCGATTACCCACGTGGCTGCGGTGGACTATGTGCCGGGTGGAGACTATACAATCCCGCGTCCAAGAGATTATGATTACTGGCGCGAATATATCCCCTCGTTCTCGCAGTATCCGATCTTAAGCTGGTTCGCTTCCGATGCTGACGATACGACCAAGCTGAAGCAGTTCACGATGTTCCCGAATGAGCAGGGGATTGTTTCCCTGTGGGATTACCGGCGGATCGTAGACCCGGCCATCTGGACGGAGCCGCTGAATGACGGCGAAGTCACTCTGCTGAATTGGGCGCTGAACGATTACTATGCCGGGCCAATTATCGGCGTATCGCCGGAGGAACGGGAGCGGCATTTGGAGGGAGCACGGCAGCTCACCCTCTCGCTCGTGTACTGGCTTCAAACCGAAGCGCCCCGCCTGGACGGCGGGAAGGGCTACCCGGGTGTACGGCTGCGCGGCGATGTGCTCGGCACGGAGGATGGACTGGCCAAAGCCCCCTATGTCCGGGAATCCCGGCGCATCCGCGGGCTGTACACGATAGCGGAGCAGGATGTCAGCAAGGAACTTCGCGGACCGGCCGGGCCTAAGCGCTATGAGGACAGCGTAGGGGTAGGCAGCTATCATCTGGATCTTCATCCCACGACAGTGAGCCAGCGCACCTTTTATATCCCGAATCATCCTTATGAGATTCCTCTCGGATCATTGATCCCGGTGCGGGTCAAGAACCTGCTTCCGGCCTGCAAGAACATATCCATGACCCGGATTGCGAACGGCTGCTATCGCTTGCATCCGACCGAATGGAATATCGGCGAAGCGGCGGGCACCCTCGCGGCCTATGCCATCAGGCAGCAGGTCGAACCCTCGGCAGTCAGGGAATCAGCGGAACATCTAGAAGCCTATCAGCAGCAATTGATTGCGCTCGGCGTACAGCTGCACTGGACCCCGGAGGAGCTGGAGGATTAAGCACACATGCCCCACCACTCCCACCTAGCTCAAATGGCTATAATCATATATCCAACGTAAGGTGCCCCGTCAGCGGGGTGCCTTTTTAGTAGATGATACCTGGCAGCAAGTAGGTGGATAAACGTATCTTGTTCAGTTGGTTTTGGCAGAAACGGAGGAAGTAAGTGGAAATTGTACAACTAAATTGCTTCAGTCTCGCTCCTCAGTAGAAAATATGAAAAATTAAATGCCCTTACTCCAACTACTATCCCGTAAGCTTCTTTAAAGGTAATGGTAGAGAAATGTCGAATCTAGTCCTTATGACATTTCAAGGAGTGAATTTATTTTGTGTAAGACGATCAAACTGGTATCAACCACTGTACTTGCTTTCCTGCTATGCTTCATTTCTATTCCATCCGTATTTGCAGAAGCCGCTCTCATCTCAGACAAGAATCTGGAACAGGCGATTCGTGTCGAGCTGAAGAAGCCGGCCGCTCCCCTTACCAAAGAAGATCTGCAGACCCTAACATCCCTCTATCCTAAAGATCCTGAGCAGAAAATTAACAGTCTAAGCGGACTAGAGCTCGCTGTTAATATGAAAAGCTTAATGCTCCCAGGGCTGGGCATTACCAACATTGAGCCCCTTCAAAATCTACATAATGTCACCTTCCTGGCTCTGAACGACAATCAGATTACTGGGCTGGAGCCGCTGCAGGAGTTGACCCAGCTGGAGCAGCTTAATCTTGATTCGAACAACATAGAGAAGCTTGATGCACTGTCAGGATTGACCCATCTAACCGATCTGTTAATCGGCAATAATCAGCTTAAGGATCTGACTCCCATTCAATCATTGGTTAAGCTGAACTGGTTAATCATAAATGATAACCAAATCCAGTCTCTTGAACCGTTAAGAAATCACCCGGAGCTGGAGCATGTCTACTTTGAGAACAATCTGGTCGAGGACATTAGTGTCTTAACCACTCTTCCGAAGCTTAAGGAGGTTTCCATCAGCAATAATCCTCTGAATGCAGGTGCACAGAAAATCCTGACCAAGCTCGCTGCCAAAGGCGTCGAAGTGCTTGATGAAGAGACCAATGAACCCGCACCTTCAAATCCTGACGAAATCATGGTGCATTTGAATGGCGAGCGTATGACATTCCAAGCTCCACCCATCCGGCAAAATGGATCAGTCATGGTTCCGTTCCGCGCTATTTTTGAAGCATTGGGGCTGAAGGTTGAATGGGATTCCAAAACGCAAACGATTAAAGGAAGCAAACCGGGTGCTCTGATCAAGCTTAAGCTGGGTTCTACTACTGCTGAGATTAATGGCAATCAGAAAAAACTGACCGTAGCCCCTACTAACATCAAGGGAAGCACTTACGTTCCATTGCGTTTCATCGGCGAAGCCGTGGATGCGAAGGTGAACTGGCTCGCGGAGATTCAGACTGTCACAATATCTACGAAGCAGCCTTTTACAACCAAGGATAAAAAAATCCAAGTCACAGGCTACAGTGATTGGAGCGACGTAACTTCTTCTGTCGAGAATGCAGCAGATCGCCAGTTGTTCTTGATCTCACCCGAGAAGAGTATGCTGATTATTAGCCATTATAGTAAGAGTGAATTAGATATGAACTTTGAACAATATATTAGCCTCGTCAAAAAAGATATAACGGACAAGAATGCATCGAAAATCACGGAACAGTCTGTAAAAGCAGGGAAAATCAATGCGAAGCAGTTGACCTATACTTTGAACGATACAGATGAAAAGCTCATTTTTCAAATGATTCTATTCGAGAAAAATAATGAAATCTATACCCTGGTGTCAGCTTCTCCAGCGAAGATTATCCAACAGGCCAAGGCGGAATTCAATGAAATATTGAAAAGCATACAAGTGAACTAACTTAACGGGAAACCACTAAACGTCAGTCAAATAACAGCGGCAGCCTGAGACTTTTGTCAAGTCTTATTCTGCCGCTGTTTTATATTAAATTTTAACTATAAATTTATATATAAAAGTTCAGGCCTGTTATATACTCAATCTAGCTTTCCCAAGCAGCGCACACCATGAGATGAGGAGAACTGAGAGAACATGCCAATTCTGAACAGATTCAAAGGAAACACACACGCAGGTGCGCCACCCCAAGCAGACCATCAGCTGATCGACTTACTTAGAGACTACGTGGAGCGGGCTGAACGCAAGGAAGAAGAGCAAGCCGATACCTATTCTGCCGCAGTTCCTGATCAACTGCAAGCATTGTTAACGCGACTAACGTCCGTGATACATAAGCGTGAGGACTATTATAAGGTTCGGTTGGAGATGATCACTGAAGCGATTGAGATCTCCCTGTGGGAGATGGATGTATATGAGGGAGATCCGGTGAATCCGAACAATGAGTTCAGGTGGACAGATGAGCTGCGCCGGATGATCGGCTATACGGATGAGCATGATTTCCCCAATGTGCTGGAGAGCTGGTCCAATTGCCTTCATCCCGAGGATAAAGAGGGCGTACTGCAGCTGTTCGCGGATCATATGCTGGACCGGACGGGAACGATCAAATACGACATCGAGTATCGGCTCAAGATGAAAGCAGGCGAGTACAAATGGTTCCAGGCGACGGGTACAACCGTACGTGCCGCTGACGGATCACCTATTATGGTAGCTGGAGCATTGCTGGATATTCATGATAAAAAAATCAAGCAGGACGAGCTAAGCGCATTGGTGGTCCGCTATGATCTGGTGAACCGTGCCTTGGTGGAAGCCCCTTGGGATATGGTGGTTATCGCAGGCGATCCGGTCAACCCGGATAATGAGTTCTGGTGGTCGGAGCAGTTCCGCAGAACGATTGGTTTTGAAGGTGAGCATGATTTCCCGAACCTGTTAAGCAGCTGGAGCAACCAGCTGCACCCCGAAGATCTTCAGCCCACGCTGGATGCCTTCGCCAATCATCTGAATGATTACACCGGGCAAACGGACTATACAGTGAACTACCGGTTGCGCTCCAAAAATGGCGAGTACCGCTGGTACCACGCAGGCGGTGAAACGATCCGGGACGAGCAGGGCATCCCTCTGCGGGTAGCAGGAACGATTCGTGATATTACGCAGGAAATCAATAAAGAGGATACAATCAGACGGGTAAACCTGCAGATGGAAGGCTTGCTGACTGCGATTAACGAGATTGTTCACGGGATTGTATCGGTAACAGAGCAAGCTCAGGATATCGCCGAAGTCCAGGAGCAATCCTACAAGGCTGCAGTTGATGTCAAAGAAAAAACGAATGAAACCAAAGAAATCACCAAATTCATCAGCGAAGTCTCGAATCAGACCAGTCTGCTCGGGCTGAATGCTTCCATTGAAGCTGCTCATGCGGGGGAGTATGGCCGGGGCTTCTCTATTGTGGCAAGTGAGGTGCGCAAGCTCGCAGACCACAGCAAGATGGCTTCGAACAATATTGAGAAAACTACGCAGGAGATGAATGACCGGATCGACCATATTATCAGCACCATTAACGGCATGTCCAGCTTGACCGAAGCCCAGGCTGCTTTGACGCAAGAGGTCAATGCTTCGGTAGAAGAAGTAAGCAGGATGTCGGAGGAGCTGTTGGGGATTTTGCGTACTTTATAAGGGTTAACTGGAATGGAGCATTATAGCATGAGATCAAAAAGCGAAATGGAGCTTCAAGCGTTTCGCTTTTTTGTGTTGCAAATTACTGAACGCGCTAATCGAAAGCCTATAATCTGTAAGGTTGTTGAAAAAAAACAAAGGAATACAATAATATTATAAGATTACAGTTTAGTCTGAAGTGGAACCGGAGGGACTTCCTTGGAATTGCTTAAAAGCTATGCTGAGATGTTGAAATTAACCTATAAATCTATACCACTTTGGTCCTCTTATACAATTTTCAATAGTATATTTGGTGTTGTCTGTAGCTTTTTGAGTTCGGTTATTCTAATCCAGGTCGTATTGAACGGGTTAGCCACGAATAAATCATTTATGGAGATTATAGTCCCTGTTATATTCATTCAAGCCGTGGTCATGCTTGGGGGAATAAGTACATCCTTGTATTACAGCAAAATAGATCCCGTTGCCCGGCAGATTCTTCACAAAAAAATTGTTGCACAGTTAATACATACGATAATGCACACAGATACTAAAAACTTGGACAACGCAGCTTATCTCAACAATTTCTCCTTTGCTATCAACCAGGTTGAGAAGAGGACGACGGGGAGCATATTGTTAATCTCTAATTTGTTATCGAATGTAGCAGGAATCATCGCAACCGTTACAGTCATTGGAGTTATGCATGTTGAGCTGGTTGCCATCGTAGTTCTAACGCTCTGTGCTGCTTTTATAATCAATACTACATTAATAAAGACACAATACCAGTTTGACCAGGACATCCTCTCGCCCAATAGAAAGACGAAATACGTTGAAAGAACCTTTTATATGAAGAGGTATGCGTTAGAGCTAAGGTTGTATCCCATACAGAAGATCTTGTTTAATTTGTACGATAATGCTGTAAAGGAAATCTTACACTTCACGAAAAAGTATGGCTGGAAAACAGGCGCTCTGCAATTCCTGAGAGCTTTTAATCAGGAGGTCATCTTATATTGGGGAACCATGTCAGTTCTTCTATTCTCATTAATTCACAGTGAAAGCGGGACCACAGTTGCTAATATAATTCCTATAACAATTGCAGTATATAGTTTTTCGGGCTATTTATTCGGCTTGACCGAAGTCATTACCTCACTGAAAGAATATCAGCTGTATTCAGATAAGTTATTTCTCTTTTTGCAGCCGGATAAGTCTGTGGAATCTCGCAAAGGATTACCTGTTTCATTAAACAACGGTAATACTATCGCTTTCGAAAATGTAAGCTTTAAATATGCAGCAAATGATAGACAAGTGTTAGAAAATATAACCCTCCGTTTTAATCCAGGTGAAAGGATAGCTTTGGCAGGAGTAAACGGTTCAGGAAAAAGCACTATCATCAAGTTATTGCTAGGTCTGTACGACCATTACTCGGGTGAGATCACGATCAACGGGGAATCCATTCGGAAGCATGATCTACAGCAGTATCGTAAGCAGTTCTCAGTAGTACAGC
Organism: Paenibacillus sp. FSL R7-0204; assembly: GCF_038002225.1. Taxonomy (NCBI): domain Bacteria; kingdom Bacillati; phylum Bacillota; class Bacilli; order Caryophanales; family Paenibacillaceae; genus Paenibacillus; species Paenibacillus sp. FSL R7-0204. The sequence continues at coordinate 3,953,759 of NZ_JBBOCA010000001.1, read as the reverse complement.
AGGATTTCCAATATTATACCTGTACAGTAGCGGAAAATATCCTAATGGACAAAGCGGATACCTCGGCAAATACTGTTGCGGAGCAAATCAGGCAAGCCCTTCATGAGGTTGATTTGAACCTGGATCGTACGCCCGAAGAACTATTGAATACCTGCATAACCTCTGAATTTAGTACCGATGGACTCAGCCTATCCAAAGGGCAATATCAAAAAATGGCTATAGCCCGTATCTTTGTGAGTAAAAGGAATTTTATTATCCTTGATGAGCCGACCAGTTCGTTAGATCCTGTAGCCGAATATCAATTGTTCAATCACATTTTAGAACATTTCCATGATAAGACGATTATCATTATTTCCCATCGGTTAACAGCCGCCAAA